>JAPPOR010000471.1 GCA_028817905.1 Myxococcales bacterium | reverse complement strand
GGGATGGCCAGCTCGCCGACACGAAAGCAGCCGAGCGGGCCATGAGCCGTGGCTACCGGAGGATCGGGCTCGACGCGACCGCCGAGACCTACGCACAGGCGCTGCAGGTTGCCGTGCGGCTCGGGCGGCCCAAGCGCCAGCTCTGCTTGTGCTGGTCCACGCTGACGGGGCTCGCGGCGGCGGGGGGTGACGCACGCTTCTACGACATTGGGGCGGCTCCCTGGCTCGTCGAGCTCAAGCACGCCAGCGGCTACAACGATTGGCTCGTCCTGCCACCTTCTGGCGACCCGACGACCCGGGTCCTGCGAGCCCTGACCCTGGCGAATGAGCGCTACGACGATACGCCCGAGCACGAGCGCGTCTTCGCTCCGGTGGATGCCATCAAAGGCATGGTGACCTATGTGGTGTGCTCCATCGCGGTTGCGGCAAGAACCGTGCGCCCCGAGGTGTCGCAGGCCTTGCCCGGTTTGCTGGAACCATTCACGACCCTCGATCCTATAGTAGAAGCGATGCGCCTTAACGCGGTGGCCTCCGCCCTGGGACACTCCGCCCGACGGGAAGAGATGCGTACCCGCTACATCGAACTGGTCGACACTATCGATTCCCTGGAAGGCGATGGACTATCCATCATGGACCGGATTCGGGCGGCCTGCTGTCAATCGGTGGCTACCCAGGAGGCCGTGCTCGGAATTGCCAAGGACGACCCTGACCAATGGCTGAGATCGGACGACCCGGCCCAACGCGTCGGAGCGGAATACATTCGCAAGATCGCGGCGCTGCACCGCGGCGACTGGAAGGCGGCGCAAGCCCACCGGCGAAGGGCCGAAGTGATCGGCCTGCAAAACGACGCGGCCCCCATGTTTTCGACCTTGACCGAAGAGCTCGAGACCCACGCCCTGGCACGCGACCTCACCGGCTTGCGGCGGGTCCGGGCGCGAATCTTTGAGTCGAGCGTGCGCATGCCGCGCTGGCGCCCTTTCGCCGAAGTGGCAGACGCGTTTTGCCACGGGCTCTGCGGGAATCCGGAAGCCGCGATGGAAACCATCGCGCAGCTGCGCGCTGATGCGGAGCGGGAAGCGAGTTTACACCGGCTACTGCCTCTGCTGGAAGCGCTTGCCGTCGAGATCCTGCTAGCCCGGGGAGACGCAGAACAGGCCCTGTCGGTCGGCACTCGGGCACTTGCGGCATGCGAGGCTATTCAGCAACGCCATCTGGCACGCACGGTGGCCTTGGCCTTGGCCCTGGCCGAAGCCCACCTCGGTCGCCACGAAGACGCCAAACGACGGGTCAGCGAGGTGATCGACGCCCAACGAGCCCTGGGTGTTTCGGGCCTCTTGCTAGGCCGGTCCCACGAGTTCATGGCGCGGTGCGCGCTCGCCGAGGGCGACCGAGCAGGCTTCATGGCCGCAGCCGATGCGGCCGCCGAGCACTACCGTCCAGGACGCAGCGAGGTGCTAGGTGCTTTGCACGAACGCTTGATGGACGACGGTCGAAAGGCCGGACTGGTCGACGGATCGCCCGCGCCGGGACTCGAGGCAGCCGAGCGGGTAGCCGAGCTGTCCACCCAGCTCAGCCAGACCTTCCTGGCCTGCGAAAACGCACCCGAGCGTGCCGCGGCGGCCCTGACCCTACTCCGCGAAGCCGCCGATACGGACACTGGCTATCTCTTTCTGCTGTCCGAGGGTGGGGTCACGCTGTCGGCCGCGGCAGGGAACACGGATGCGAACCTGGACGCGCTTCAGGCCTTCGCTCAGCTCCACATCGAGCTGGAGCAAGATAGCGACGTCTGTACGATGACGGTGGCGCAGCCAGAAGACGACGCCGACGGTATACCCGCTGAAATGCCTGGCCCCGATGGTCGCGTGCTCCACCCCGTTCCATTGATCGGTGCGCATGACGATGAACTCCTTCTCGCAGGCGTCGCCTTGCTCGCCAGGCCCGAGTCCGACCAACCGCTCGGACCGGTGGCTGCGGCAGTCGCCAAGCACCTGATCGAAGCGGGCGACTGCCAGCCCGTCGTGGCAGCTTGATCCCCGTGTCGTTCGCCGGCAAATTGCCGCACAACTGCGGGGACCGGGAGCCCCAGACCGGCCTTCTGTCTCGGGAAACACGCCCCGTGGCGCCACCTCGACCGGCCAGCGGGATATCCCAGGTGCGCCGAGCGCCCGTGGGCGCACCCGAAACACTTGCCAGCCCGCATGCATAGCCCAATTGCGGGATCACCCGCCGATGACTAAGATGCCTGCGATCATGCCAGCGGAACCGCCCAGAAAGCCCACCGGAAATCCGGCGGGTGAGGTCATGACCACCCCCGAAAGCGGGGCCTCGGAAACGGAGGCGTCGACCCAGGATGGGCTCGTCGGCGAGGTGGTCGACGACGACGTGGAGTTGCACGCAGAGGTCGTCGACTCCGGCGCCCCGGGCCAGGTCCCGCCCCTGGCCCGCGTTCCCGGAGCTAGCAAGCCAAAAGCCGGAGGTGCCGGCTCGCTGGCACGCTACGACCCACTGCAGGCCTATATGCGCGATGTGCAGCGCTACCGGCTCCTCACGCCCGCGGAAGAGCGCGAGGCCGCTATCCAGTACTACGAGGAGGGGGACGTCGAGGCAGCGGCCAAGCTCGTCACCTCCAACCTCCGACTCGTCGTCAAGATCGCGTACGACTATCGGCGAGCACACAAGAACCTCAGTGACCTCATTCAGGAAGGCAGCATCGGCCTGATGCAGGCGGTCAAGAAATACGACCCGTACAAGGGCGTCAAACTCTCGACGTACGCGGCCTGGTGGATCCGCGCCTACATTCTGCGCTTCATCCTCAACAACGCTAGGCTTGTCAAGTTGGGTACCACCCAGGCGCAACGCAAGTTGTTCTTCAATCTCAAGAAGGAGAAAGCCAAACTCGCAGCCATGGGGATCGAACCCAGTCCTGACGCGATTGCCAAGCGACTGAAGGTTCCCAAGGAAGAGGTGATCCAGATGGATCGCCGGTTGATGGCAGGTGACATGTCACTCAACGCCCCGGTGCATGCCGACGAGGCCGGTTCGGCCACCCGGATGGATCTGCTGCCCGCCGTAGGTGGCGACACCGATGACGTGCTCGCGGACGCAGAGATCGGAACACTGCTAAAAGAAAAGCTACAGGCCTTCGGGACGCAGCTCACCGACAAGGATGCGATCATCTTTCAAGAGCGCATGCTCTCGGACGAGCCTCGAACGCTGCAGGAACTGGGCGACCAGTTCGGCGTGAGCAGAGAGCGCGTCCGACAGCTGGAAAAGCGCCTGCAACACCGGTTGCGAGACTTCCTGTCCCAAGAGCTGGGCGAAGCCATCCAGGACGTGTAGGAGTGAATGATCGCGAGCGGCCGACAACGGGGGGACGGTTGTGGATCGTCCCGACCCCGATCGGACACCTCGACGATATCACCCTGCGAGCCGTGGCAACCCTGCGCAGTGCCGACGCGATCCTGGCCGAAGACACCCGCCACACCCGCAAGTTGTGTGTGCGCCACGAGATCGCCACCCCGCTGTCCTCACTGCACGCCCATTCGAGCGATCGAGTCATCGCGCGGTACCTAGCCCGACTGCAACAGGGTCAGTCGCTGGCCTTGGTCAGCGACGCGGGCACACCGATGATCAGCGACCCCGGCGCGGCGCTCGTACATGCCGCCCGCGCCAGTGGCATCCATGTAGAGGCCCTGCCCGGCGCCAGCGCGGTGACCACTTCGCTATGCGTCAGCGGCATACCCTTCAACGCATTCCACTTCGTCGGCTTTCTACCCCGCAGCGGCACTCGCCGGAGCCACGCGCTGGAGACGATCGCAGACGCCCCCGACGTCACCGTGTTCTTCGAAGCACCGGGGCGGTTGGTCCCAACCCTAGTGGATCTCATGGCTCTTGCGGGCCCACAGCGCAAGGTCGCCGTCTGCCGCGAGCTCACCAAGGCGCACGAGGAGGTCACCAGTGCGGCCCTGGGCGAGGTCATCGAGCACTTCCAGGCCGGAGTCCTCGGAGAGGTCACCGTTGTGGTCAGCGGGGCCCACGCAGCCCCGGCTGTCCCGAGTGACGCCGACCTGGACGACCTGATCCGAGCCCGACTAGCCGCCGGGGACTCGGCGCGCGATATCGCCCGTACGCTCTCCGCCCGGTTCGAAACGTCCCGGCGCCACCTGTATAGACGGGTACTCGAACTCTCCAAGGAGCCCCCCTAGTCCCCCTTGACCAGGGTGATCGTGAGCATTTGCGTCAAGTTTGGTCGAGGTGGCTCTTGCTGGGATGCGCCGCGGGTCAAGGGGACTAGCGCGCTCCGGAGGTGAGCTGCAACCGACGGCGGTTTCCGGTGGCGCCTGGGTCACATGCCTCGTTGGGTTGGAGCGGAGCAACGCGCACTCGCTAGAATTGGCCGCTGGCTGCAGCCGAGATGTCCAGGGTAAGCGCTCCATCCAGACGGAAGCGCTTTCCGGGCTCGTCAATCACCGCGCGGTAGCTGGGATTGCTGATCCCCTGCAAGCACGTCCCCCTGCGCGGATCACCCTCCGCGGCTTCCACGTCCAGATTGCACGGGGAAGCGCCTGTCAGCAGATGTGGCGCTGCGTAAGCGATCCCCGTGCCGAGTTGGAAGCGCACGTACCGTGCGGCCTGAATCAGCAAAGTGAGGCGAGCGCCGATGCGCGCGTGATCCTCGACGCGCGTGAGTCCCGTGAAGCGAACGTCCTCTCCCTGATCTCCCGGCTGGGTGCGATTTAAGCTGGTCAGGTATTCGTTTTGCGAAGCACCCAGCGCGTCGAACAGGGGACTATAGTCGCGACCAGCGCTCACATAGGTGGCGGAGAAGCGTGCGTCTACGCTCAAACGCTGAAAGCGGCTGCGGTTTTCCCAAGGAATCACCGCGACGCCGGATGTAAAGGTCATCTCCGACGGCGGGTCCGAATCCACATCTCCTTCCAAATCGCCCGTGGGTCTGAACGTGTCTCCGGCCGCTCCTACAAAGCTATGCACGTATTCGACTCCGAGGTACGGTTCGACCACGCGATAACGGTACGACCAGCGAGAACCGAACTCGGTGCGAATGGTCCCCTGGCTCACGCCACGCGGACAGGTACTATCATCGGAGTCGAGCTCCATCTCTGAGGGATCCGGCTCATCGTTCAACACGCACGGCAGCATGATGGCGCCGGTACCCACTTCGCTCGCGAAGCGAAGCGTCCAGGTCGGCACGTTCCGGGAGCGGTACTGATTGAAGACCGACCAAGCCAGCCCGAAACTGACCGAGGGTATGCCGTCCCGTGGCTGTGAGGCCACCCCGTTGCGCAACCTGAAGATCTCGGGATGACCGTCCGTGGGTAGCGGCTCGAGCAAGGCCGCATCAATCTGTTCGCGTTGCAGCGATCCATCCTTGGCAGCCTCACCTGGAAGGTGCAGGCTCCGGTCGTGCTCGAGCACAAATGGCAGCTGAAAGAAGACCATCAGGTCACGGAAAACGCCAACCTCAACATCCAACGTCAAGCGTTTGGTGGCGTACTCGCTGTCAGCGATGTCGACATAGCGGCTGCCGGCCCGCCCATCGCCAGCCCCCGTCGCCAGCTCGCGCTGGACGGTCCCACGCGTCGTGCTTGCCTCGTAGCCCCACGAGATCCGGATATCGAATGGGTCAGCCGGTTCAAACGCGTCCAAGACATCCGTGTAACTGGTGGGCTCCGCTAGGATCTCCGTCGACGCGGCCGTCTGAGCGGCGGCGACCGAGCCGAGCAGCCCCCATGGGCAGCCAAGGACCGCCGCCAAGCCGAAGAGCTGGCCGTACCATCCACTGGTTCGCACGGGACGATCCCGTCTCGGTTGCGGGCGCGATCCTCGGCGACCCCGCGTATCGGCGCAGGCCTGGGGATGGGACAGACATATGGTTGCGAACATAGGCGACGCTGGCCTGGGCAAAAACACCCGTGAAATAGCACGTTTATGCGGGACAGATCAGCAATCGCAAGCCCCCGAGGGCAATCTCGAGCATCCGCACCGCGGCCACTCTCCGCGACAGGCGACGACCAGGAGCTCGGCACGCCGCTCCCCAAATTGCGTGCGAATTCTTACCCGACGACTATCAAGTCCGGACCTTGGCCCACCGATAATACAGAGCCACCGGAAACCGCCGCATGGACCGACCCAGCCTCACGTCCCAACCGTATCTGCAAAGCCGCATCCTGGTCGTCGACGACGAGCAGGAGATCCGCGCCCTGTTGACTCGCCATTTGGCCTACGAAGGCCTCAAGGTGACCGCTGCCGCCAGCGGGAAAGAGGCGCTCGAGGTGATGGAAGAGGGGCCGGCGCACGTGGTTGCGACGGACATCACGATGCCTCGCATGAACGGGCTCAAGCTGATGGAAGTGCTCAGGGAGCGCTACCCGGCCACTCGGATCGTCGCCATGACCGGCCGCACGAGCGAGGAAACCATTCGCGCGTGCATGCAGAGAGGAGCAGACGCGTGCGTACTCAAGCCCCTCGTCGACATGGATGAATTCGTTCGCACGGTCCGTCATTCCCTCGCAATCCACGCGCACTGGGAGGCAATCCTCGCCACCGTGCAGGAACGCGCCCGATCGATCGGCGAGCGACCCAGCCAGTCCGGCACCGGCGGCTAGCTATAGCTAGCTACTAGCTAGCCCAGGCACCGGGGCTGGCGCCCCGTCCCATTCAAGCGGGAAACTTA
>JAPPOR010000481.1 GCA_028817905.1 Myxococcales bacterium | reverse complement strand
CTCCCCAGCCGTCCTCGTCGCCGCCTTCGCCCCACGCCTCTTCCTCGCCTCCGCTGTCTGAAGTGCCTTGCTCTGCGGAGGCGTTTTCGCTTCCGGTCCCATCGTCGTTCTCGGTCCCCTCATCGTGCGCGGCCGTTTCTTCGAGCCCGCTCGTCTCTTCACCCGTGGTCGCTTCGTCGTGCGCGGCCTTCCCTTCGTCCGCGCTTGCCTCGTCGGTGGCCGCCCCTTCTTCCGCGGGTGCATGCTCGCTCGTCTGAACCCGGCCCTCGGGTTCGGGTGCCTGTGCGAGCGCGGGGGCGCGCAGCAGTGCGAGCCACAGCATGGCGGACAGGAGGCGCATGCTCATCGCAACTCGGTCAGGCGCTCGAGCGTCGCTCGCCTGGGTCGTTCGAGATCGATCAACGAGATCGTCGCGTCGGTGTGTACGACGACGAGCCGGTCCGAAAGCGGCACAGGCACGACAAAGTCAGTCGGTGCGTCCAACAGCACCTCATCGCTCTGCTGGCTGTCCAGCTGAACCATGCTCAGCAACGGCGCACCCGGCTCGGCGACCACAAGTTGACCGATCTGGCTATCAAAGTGCAGGTTGTCCAGGTCGGTGTTCACGCTGAGGCGCCGAGGCGCGTCTTCTCCGCCCTTCCACAGGCTGACGGTTGAGTCCGGATGAGACAACAACACCTGCTCCTGCTTGCCGACCAGCATGACCGACTCGACGGGAGCATGGGTTTCCATACGTCGGATGGCCTCGAACGGATTGTCCGCGATGCCTTCCGGGCTAATGATGCGTATTTCATGGGTACCCGGTTCGAACGCAAGAACCTGGCTGTCGCCGGGGCTATCTTGAAACCGTAGCAAGCGACTCGCCTCGCCTCCGAGGTCGATGTGGTGGGACGTCCCCGCGTCAACCTCCAAGAGGTGCAGGTGGCCGGTCGTCGGGGTGGTGGCCAGTAGACGACCGCTTTCGTCAGAGCCCGCGATGGTCAGGTCGGTGAATCCGCCTCCAACCGCAAGTTGACGCACCTCCGGCCAAATCCGATTGTTGTGTTCGCGGTCTGCTTCGTCGAATGCGAGCACGAACGCGTCGTCGCTGCCCTCTGCGCGAACGTAGATTTCTGCGCGTTCGGCCGAGAAGAGGAGCTGTTCGGGGTGCAGCTCGCGACCGCCGAGCTGCACCAGGATGTCGGGGTGTGCTGGTGAGTTCAGGTCCAGAATACTCAGGTATCCAGGCGAGGTCGCCACGGCCAGATGGGCCCGCTCGGGCGTTACGCGCAGTCGGGGCGACGCGACCACATCGTTGAGCGCGCCCAGGGGGGTCCGCAGGGTCGTGTGGGTGACGGCGTCCCGTTCACGGTCCGCCTCCATGTCTACCACCGCGATGTCGTTGGGGGAGAACGCAAGATCCCGCACCCCGCGTTCGAAGAAGAGGACCGCAAAGCGCCCGTCCGGAGTCTGAACGACACGGTTGAACGGGGCGTTGAGATCGTAGGCGCGCGTGTCGCCATTGTCGCGCACGAGGGTCAGGACCGCCCCCTGGCCGACACCGCGCCGCCCCGCGGATAGGACAAGCGCGCTGTCATCGTAGCTTAGCCGGCGACCGAGCCAGATGGCGTTGGGAGCGATCGGTGTCGTGGTGACGACCGCCGGTCTCTCGCCGTCGACGATGAAGGCTGTGTCCGTGGACGTGTCGACCAACAGCGCGTGTTCGCCGACCGCGACGCCGCCTACGAGCCAGGTGGGCGATTCCGGCGTCGCGCCGTCGTCGTCACATGCCAGCAACAAGCAGGTGAGTACGAATGTCAGCGCGGCCCCTAGCGTTCGGGTCTGTGGTGGGGCCGGTGCGGGCCACTGTGCGGCTGTCGGCCGGGTTGCTCGGCTGCGATGCGTGGCTTTGCTGGTCATTGGCTACTCCCTGACCCTGTTGACGAGGTTGAAGCCAGTCAATGTTTGCATCGCGCCGTCGTCGTTCCACGTGACGGTACTGATGCGGCCATGGTCATGACGGTGGTAGACCACGATGCGCTCGGCGTCCGCAGCTTCGCTCAGGCCGAGGGCGTGCGTCGGCAGCTCGTAGCGGCTCAAGCGGAAATCGTCGAACGCGACTCGCTCGAGCGTGGAGCCGGGATCGCCGGGTGGACTGAGGAGCACCCAAAGCGATGCGGATGTGCTGGACAGCAGGTGGGCGCGGGGCACGGCTTGTGTTCTGCGGAAGGCGGCCTGGGCGCTGCTTGGAGTCACCAGCGTGTAGCCCGGGATGGATTCTGAGGGGTCCGGGGCGTCTGCACCCTCCATGGCGTCGCCGTGTGTGAGCAGCAATCCCCGCCCGTCGTCCGCGAACATGACCCCGTTTGCGACCTCAGCCAAAGCGAGCTCGCGCGGGGGATCGGTGGGATGCGCCAGGTCGACCAGGGTAAGACGCGGAGGGCTCGAGCCATTATCGACGACGACGCCTACTTCGCCATTGGGAGCGAGATGGAGCGTGTGGTTCTCCGTCAGCGTCAGCTCCACGAGATGCGCGTCCGCATCGTCAAAGATACCGGGTATGGGCAACAGCAGCAGCGCATCGAGTTCGGGAAACGACGCCATGGCATGCGCTCCGTCCTCGGACAGTGCGAGCGCGGTGGGGGTCGGTACACGCGTCTCGCTGCCGGCGTCTCCGTCCTGTTCGCCGGCGATCGGATCGAGGGCACGGAGTTCATCCAGCGACAAGGCGCGCACCTGTTCGGTCTCGAGGTCGATCCACACCAGGTCCGGGTGGTCGCGCAGGGTCATCAGGGCTGTATCCGCCTCGATCGCGAGGGCGGTCCGGTGGGTGGCATCGCCGGCAAGGTCGTCGAAGTTCAGTGGGGCGGCGGCCTGGGTTCGGCCCGCGTCCACCTCCGAAAGGACCAAACGCGAAACCCCGCCGTCGCCGTACAGGTACGCGCGCTCGCCATCGCGCGTAAACCGGGTGACCTCGACCGCCTGTTGCACGTTGACCGTGCGGGAGCGCGCCTCGGGTCGCAACGTCAGGACCGACACGGCCCGGCCCGGCCCACTTCGGATCGTCGGGCTTTGGTAGGCGGGGGAGTGTCCCAGTACGGCGAACGTCCCAGTCGCATCGAGGGTGATCGTGTTGAGCCCTTTGGGCACTTCCAGCGCGATGGGCTCCGCGTCGCCGTCCGCGTTGCTGCCCGCTTGGGGATCGAGCACATAGGCCCAGCCTCGCATTGGGTCCATTGCGACGGCATAGTCGTGGTCCGGGTGGGCGCCGACGAGTTCGGGCCGCTGTCCGGCCCGTATCCGGCTAACCGTCAGCGTTTCTGTGTCGATTACGGTGACACTGCCGGCCTCGGGGTTGGGAACAAAGACGCGCCGCCTGCCCGCCTGTCCGCGCACGAAGTCGGGGCGCCCGCTTGCATCTCCGGAGCCACCGTTATCGTCAGTGGGGGGCGCAATCATCGGCATATCCGGCGCGGGCGGGCTCCCGTCCGCCCCCCCTCCGGGGGCGGCCGGTACGCCCGTTCCATCGGGGGGCACAGCACTTCCGGGGGGATCAAACTTCTCGCAAGCCGCCAGTGAGAGCAGCACGAGCACCAGGCTTGCAGTAACCAGGCTCGAGCGGCCATCGGGCGCGCGTCGACGGCGAGGGCTTCGTGGCTTGCCTCGCGTCGGCCTCATGGACGCGGACGACCAGGGCCCGGTTGCCCGCCCACACCGTGAACATGAGTTCGCGCGCGATCCACTCGCGAAGCGATGAATCATCCGGGCTTGGTAGACGTTGCCAAATTGCACGGCGGACTCCTCGGTTAGAAGCAGACCCCAGTCGCTTGGCCCAATACCGAGCACGGGACGCAGAGCTCCGTATTGGCGCACACGTCCTGCGGCAATAGCCCGGCCAGCGAGGTGTCGATGATGCACTCGGGTACACAGGCGCCGCCGCCGCTGTTGCAGGCGGGGAAGGAGCTGCCGGGGGCTTCGGTCAGGCTCATCGGCGTGCAGTGTAGCTCGGCAGTGGGGCAGGTCTCCTGGGGCAGTTCCTCAGCGGCACCCTGCGGTAGGAATGCATCGGGAAGACACACGCCGACGGGCCCGGCCCCCTGGTCGCAACAGCGCGGGAAGACGACCGGCGGCTCGCTCGGGCCCGGGTCGTTCGAAAGGCCGCACATCCCGGTCGGAGCTCCGGAGATGGGATCGTAGCATGGCACGCAGCGTTCGTCCGCCTCGCATGAGCCCTGTGTGAGCTGGTCTGCGAGTGCGGCGACGCTCGGCAGGCAGCTGGGCGCGCAGCGACCCTCGAGGTCGCCGACGGCGCGGCAGCTGGGCAGGCTGAAGCCTTCCTGTTCGCCGAGCGGATCGGGCACGCACAACAGGCCCAGCCGTTCATCGCACGTATCGGTGGACAGCAGGGTGCGCTCTTCTTCGGGCACCAGCTGTTCGGGCACGCAGGTGCCGCGGTCGAGGCAGCAGGCACCGAAGAGCACCGGGGATTCGGTGGGCCCGGGGTCGTTGGACAGTTCGCACACGCCGGTGCTGTCACCGGTGAAGGGGTCGAAGCACCCTACGCACAGATGGTGGTCGGGGCATAGGTCTCGCGGCGCCACGCCCACGAGCTCGCTGACCTGAGGCAGGCAGTCGGGCACACAGCGGCCCTCCGCGAAGCCCAGGGCGCGGCATGTCTGCAGCGCGAAGCCGGCCGCCGCAGCGAAGCTGTCGGGAACGCAAAGTGCGCTAGCACCGGAGGCGCATGTGTCCGGACCCAGGCTGCTCGTGGTCTCGCTCGGGACGGTCTCGGCTGGCAGGCATGTTCCCAGGTCGTGGCAGCAGCGATCGAAGGTCGCGATGGGCTCGGCGGGTCCGGGGTCGTTGGACAGGCTGCAGATGCCGGTGGCTTCGCCGCTGAACGGGTCATGGCAGGGCACACAGCGCTCGTCGTCGCCGCAGGTGCTCTGGCTCAGAAGCTCGGCTTGGTCTGCGACCGTCGGCAGGCACGCTGGTACGCAGCGACCCTCGAGATCGCCGGGGGCGCGGCAGCTTGGCAGCGCAAAGCCACCGGGTTCTGCGAAGGGCGCGGGCACGCACATGAGGTCTCGATCGGGGTCGCACGTGTCGCGCGCGAGCATGTCGGTCGGGCCCGCTGGCAGCAGCGCTTCCGGCATGCATTCGCCCCGCTCGCCGCAGCAACTTCCAAACAGTACGCCGGGTTCGCTCGGACCGCGATCGTTGGAGAGCTTGCAAGCGCCGGTGTCTTCACCGGTGAAGGGATCGAAACAGGCGACGCACAGGTGGTGCTCCGGGCACAGGTCCCTGGGTGCGACGCCGATCAGGTCATCCATGCCCGGCAGGCAGTCGGGAACGCAGCGGCCTTCGGCGAAGCCGAAGGAGCGGCACGATGGCAACGTAAAGCCGGCGACGTCAGCGAAGCGGTCGGGGAGGCAGACGGTCGAGGGATCGTCGCAGGTGTCGCGCGCGAGGCCATCGGCGCTGCTTGCGGGAAGTGCCTCGCTCGCCAGGCAGGTACCGAGATCGTGGCAGCATCGTTCGCTGGGGGCAGGCTGCGGATCGGTCATAGGCGTGCCCGCGTCGGCGACTACGTCGGGCATCAGGGATTGTACGGGCAGCGTCGCCATGTCGGTGGGCGGCCCTTCGTCTACCGGCGCCATCTGTGGGCAGCGGCAGGCGCTGGTATCTCCGCTCGCAAGGCACACCTGCGTGCCGCGCCCGCCTTCCTCACACGTACAGGTCAGCTCGCGGCCTGCAACGCCACAGCTCCCACTGGCGGGACCTGCGCAGCTGCGGCTCGAGTACGATCCGTCGCCGAGACACAAGCGCATGCCAGTGTTCTCCTGCATGCACGTGCATGGCTCGGTCTCGCCCGGTTGGCAGGTTTCCGCCGACGGCCCGTCGCTATCCTCGTCGCAACTGACCACGGCCAGAACCAAGGGACTCAGCAGCAGGAGCCATGCGAGCAGTCGCGCCACGCGAACTTCCATAGTACCGCGGCGGCCCGTCCGCAATGGGTGGGCAAGACGCAGGGCGCAGTCCGTGATACCCATGCCCCATGCTTGTCCCGAGCGAGGCCCGTTGGCTGCTGGCTGCCGTGCTATGGATGGCCTGCGCTGATGACGAGGTCGTGACCGAGCGGTGTGCGCCCGTGGGGGCTGAACGAGCGTGTGGGTGTGCGGATGGGAGCTCCGGCTACAGCCTATGCCTACCCGATGGGGAGGCCAGCGAGTGTAACTGCGAGGTTCGTCGCGTCGTACCGTGTGTTGCGCCTGGTGTCCCCTTCGCATGCACCTGTAGAGACGGTACCTCCGGCACCGAGATCTGTCTTGAAAGTGGCGAGTACACCCCGTGTGACTGTCGTATGGTCCCGCTCCCTAGCGGATCCGCCGATGCCGGTGGGTTCGATGGGATAGCGCAGGATGGGGGGAGCCGCCCGGCCGACCCTGATCCAGGGGCGCTCATCGCACCTGCGCAGGCCGGGCCGTGTCCCGCAGGCTTTTCCTGCGTGGACCAGATGGGCTTTCTCGTGTGCGCGGACGGGACCGGCGTACCGCCACTGTGTACGACGGCTGCGGACTGCTCCGCGGCGGGCCTGCAGACGGCCGACTGCATCGACCCGATGCTCGGGGGCGTCCGTGTGTGCGCCCAGTTGTGCGCCAAGTAGGCTAGCTAGCTAGGCGTGAGGGTGATGCGAAAGGCGAGTGCGGGTTGCGAGACA
>JAPPOR010000086.1 GCA_028817905.1 Myxococcales bacterium | reverse complement strand
AAACGCACCCGCGCCGCAACCGGGACACCCTCGAGGGTAGCAGGGGAGAACCGATGGACCCGCAGGGCCGCGAGGATCGCACTGTCGAAAGGCTCCCCCACGGTATCGATCAGGACCGCCTCCTGAACCTGGCCCCCGTCATCGATTAGCAGCTCAGCAGTGACATGAATCCCGGAAGGAGGGATCGATGTGCCGGCGGGCAGGTCCGCAGTCGCCGCCAAAAGCAGTGCGGGCGGCAGGGGCCCCTTGCCTGCCGCAGGCCCGCAGTCCCGTTCATCGGGGGCCGGGGGCTCGGGCTCGCCCGTCGGGTCTCCCGATAGGGGTGCGGCCTGGCCCAGGGCGGGCGCTGCTACCCACAGGGGCAAACAGATAGCGACCGGAGGAAAGAAACGGGCGCAGCGAACATGCATGCACGGTATAACACCGGCCGCGCCCGGATCCGTTACACGACTCGGCGGAATCTATCCGGTCTGCGCGCGAACCCAATCGAGGTGGCCCGCACTCCCCGCGACGATCGGCAGGGCAATGATCTCGGGTTCGTCGTAGTGGTGGTGCTCCTGACCGCCTAGCCGGAGCCCCGTCCGGGCCCCGTGTCAGCGGTAGGTACACTCCGGATCGCGGTATCGACGCCACCCCCGGAGGGCATGGACCGCCCGAAGACCGAAGCTGGGGGCGCGTCGAATGCCGTCCGGTCCGGCGCGGTCGCCTTCGGAGCTGCCGTCGCCGGGGCCGCTGGGTACATCGTCGTTGGGTGCGTCCACCGACGGGCTAGGCGTACGCCCCCAACCGATGGGCCAACCCAGCCCAAGAGCCACCCAAAAAGCAACGCGCCAAGCCGGCGCCCAGGGCTTCCTGGTCAGGTAGTAACTGTTTGCGGCCCTGTATAGCGGGCGTGGAAGAACGGTACGCTGCGCCTGGGGAGGAGCGCATATCGGTCACGGTGAAGCACGGACCCCGGCAGGCGCGGCGCAGGCCGGCAACCGAAGTCGAAACCAAAACCGACTTCCGATCCCCACCTTGCTTTCGACTCGGAGTTCGGTCCCCATTGCCTCCACCAGGCGTTTGCCAAACGCCAGCCCCAGCCCGGTGCCTCCGTGCGGACGCGTCGTCGACGGGTCGGCCTGGGTGACCTTGAACAATGCGGTGGTGTCCTCGAAACCGCTTCCCGTATCACGAACCTCGAAAAGGTATACGTCTTCTTCAGGGGATGTACGTCCACACGAGAGCATGACGCTGCCGCGCTTGGCGGACTTGACGGCATTGGAGAGCAAGTTGCACAGGACCTGGCGCAGGCGCAGCGCGTCGACCTCGAGCCACGGGGGCACATCCCCAGCCACCTCGCACGCAAGCGAGAGGCCCTTCTCTCGGGCCTGCTCCTGCACCAGTGCCACCGCCTCGTTCATCACAGCCGCCACCGCCGTCGGCAGTGGATCGAGCTGCAGCGTACCCACCTCTAGCTTGGAGAGGTCGAGCACATCTTTGATCGTCGCCAGTAGCGTGTGGCCGGACGTGATGACGGTGTCGTTCAGCCTGCGCCGCTCGGCCGAGTCATTGGTCGCTCGCAGGAGCTCGGCCGTCGCGATCACGGCGTTCACCGGTGTTCGCAGTTCCTGGCCCATGGTCGCAAGGAAGGTCGCCTTGGTGGCCGCCGCTTCCTCCGCCGCCTCGCGCGCGCGCTCCGCCTCGCGCCGGGCCGCCTCAAGTTCCTTTGACTTGGTCCGCAGCGCATGGTTGCGCGCCTCCAGGGTCGCCGTCTGGGCGCGGATATTGGCGGTCACATGCCCCGCGTGCTCCACCGCTTTGCGATGGCTCCGCCCCAACCCGAGAAACAGGGCCAGCAGCAAGGCGTCGATGGTGGCACCGCCCAGCAGGATGGTCAGGGGCTGACTTGAGGAGGATATCTGCCTGAAGGTCCTGTCGGAACGCAGATCGAAACGCCACGTTCGGCCGTAAAAGGGAACGGACACGGCTTTCTTGTAGAGCGGATCCGAGTCGTAGCTGGGGTCACCGTCACTGTGCTCGTTGTAGAGCACCTGTTCACCGTCCCGGATGGCGACCGCGACGTGGCGGCTGCTACGTCGCAGGGTTCCCTTCATCAAGCGACTGACCACGAAGGGGGCATAGACGAGGCCTACGAAGCCCTCGTGACGCCCGTCGGGGCCCAAGCTAGCGGTGTAGAACGGAGCGTAAAGTAGGAACCCCGGTGTCTTCTGGGCGTCTTGTACCAGCACGATCGGGCCCGTGACTTGCGCCAGTCCCGTGTCCCGCGCGCGGCGGGCGGCCGCGTGTCGGTTGTGCTCGTGGGCCATGTCGAGGCCAACAGCCGGTCGGTTGTTGGCCACGGGCTCGATGTAGCTGATAGGCCAGTACTCCGCTTGGTCGTGTGAGGGGTGTATGTGGTAGCCCGGCCTCGACCGCCGCTGCCACGTAAGGTAGTCCGCCAGGGCCTCGGGACGAACGTAGTGGACCACGCCGATCCCGTTGATGCCGGGGTACTTCTGCTCGATCCGCATCGATGCCGCGAAGGTCCGCCACTCGCCGTAAGAAGCGTTTCCGCCCAGGGTGTCGATCAAACTTACGCCCGCCCACAGTGCATCCTCGTATTTTCGCATCCGCTCGAGCACGAGCTGCACCACTTGGTCGGCCTCACGCCGAAAGCGTACCCGGACGCGGTCCTCTAGCTGCTGGTTTGTAATCAGGTACGCTGCGACCGTGACGCACGCCGACAGCCCCAGGACCAGCCAATGCAGCCAGTGCAATGTGCCAAAAGTGCCGAAACGGCGGGGGGAGGAGAGGGGCGGTAGCAGCATGCGAGCTGGGCGACCTGAACGCGGCGTGCGTGCAGCGATCGAACGGTGCATACGGCCACCGACTCAACCCCCCACTCACCAGTGGTTCCGGCACCTACTCCGCGTCATACCAGGTGTTGGAGATGCGGGCCTGGCTGCGTGGTTCACTCTGGGGGGGAATCCGACGTTCTAACCAGCGATGTCCGCATGGGAAAGTGCTCCGGGCCCAGGCGCCAACGACAGCCGCCGGGCCGCTCGACGCATGCCAGCCGTGGTTTTGCCAGCAGCGGTGCTGGCAAGCTTGATGGCGATCGGGGGGCTGCTCTTCCATGGCTGGCAGGTGGAGCGCGAGCGGGTCACTGCAGACCTCGCCCGGCGTCTGTCCCTGGAAACCGATGCGCGAATCGATGCACTGCAAGCCACACTGGCACAGGCACGCACCGACTCCCTCTTCCTGACCACGCTTCCACCAATCGATGGGCTGGCTCGATCGCACGCGGGCGGTGGTCTCGATGTGGTGGAAAACAGCACCACGGAACAGTGGGCGAGACGCCTGATACGCATCTTTGTGGGCTTCACCCGATCACATCCGAACGCCATCCAGGTCCGGTTCATCGGACTTGCTGACGGCGGTCGCGAGCTCGTCAGGGTGGATCACCTGGGTGGGCGGCTCGATATCACGCCGGCCAGTCGTTTGCAGCGCAAGGGCGACCGGAGCTACTTTCGCAATGCGGTTGCGCTCGATTCGGGCCGCGTCTGGACCACCGGCATCGAGCTCAACCGTGAGTATGGCCGGGTCCAGCTTCCGGCCGTTCCCGTCGTCCGGGCCGCCACGCCCTTCCGAGATGCCAGCGGTGCCACCTTCGGCATCGTTGTCGTCAACCTGGACGCCCGTCCCATGCTCGCGGCTCTGTCGGCGCCGGGCGCGGCCATGGAGACACACTATGTGCTTGACGGTGGCGGCGAGTTCCTCGTGCATCCCGACCCGCAGCGGACGTTCGGCAGCGAACTCGGGCGCCCGCACACGTGGAAGGACGAGTTTGTCACAGCGGGGGAGGCGGCGCCGGCACTGGCAAGGGTACACCGCGGATCGGAGGCCCTGCTGGCACATCGGCGGCAGCTGGTCTTGAACCCCGACGATCCCGGAGCGATCGTAGAAGCCATCACCGTGGTGCCGGAAGCTAGCGTGCGCGCTGAGGCCCTGCGGGGCGTTGCCAAGCAAACCCTGTTCCTGCTGGTGATGGGCGCGGTCGGTCTCTCGATTCTGCTGCTTCTGTGGCTACGGATGCGCGACCGGCTGCAGATCCACGAAGACCGTGGAAGATTGGCCGCGATCGTGGACGGGTCCGCAGACGGCATCGTAGGCGTGGACCTTAGCGGTCGCGTTCGAGACTGGAACGATGGCGCCGAACATATCCTTGGCTACTCGCGGGCCGAGGCGCTGGGGCGGAGCCTGAGGGACCTGATCGGCAACGCCACGGTGGGCCAGAACAGAGAAG
This sequence comes from Myxococcales bacterium, assembly GCA_028817905.1. Taxonomy (GTDB): domain Bacteria; phylum Myxococcota_A; class Polyangia; order Polyangiales; family JAFGIB01; genus JAPPOR01. The sequence continues at coordinate 2,438 of JAPPOR010000086.1, read as the reverse complement.
ACGCCGAGGTCGATCCCGCGATGGGCTCGAATACGAGCATCGATGTCGATGAGTTCGCATGTCTTAACAAGGACGGCGAGCCAACGCATGTGTCTTGCACCCGCTCGCCAATTCGCGGGCCAGGCGGTGACATTCACGGAATGGCGGTCATCCTTCGCGATATCACCGAGGCCAAGCGGAACGAGCGGCGGGTCGCCGCCCTCAACAAGAACCTGGAGCGGCAGGTGGCCGAGCGCACGAAAAGTTTGGAGCAGGCCCGCGCGCTTGCCGAGGCCTCGGCGCAGGCCAAGAGTAGGTTCCTGGCCAACATGACGCACGAGATCCGAACACCCATGAATGCGGTCCTGGGAAGCCTGCAACTACTGCGCAAGACGTCGATGACAGGATCCCAGCGGCGCTACAGCGAGGCCGCAGAGACAGCCAGCAGCGCCTTGCTGCGCATCCTCAACGACATCCTGGACTACTCCAAGATCGATGCGGGCAAGCTCCAACTGCACGAGGATGCCTTCGACCTGCATCAGGTCCTGCGCGAGGTGGGCACCATCCTTGCCGGCACCGTGGGCCCCAAGCCGATCGACGTCGTGTTCGACCTAGATCCGGACCTCCCTCGCACCGTGATCGGTGACGCCCTGCGTTTGCAGCAAGTGCTGCTCAACCTCTCGAGCAACGCGATCAAGTTCACGGAGAGAGGACACGTCGTCATCGGAGTGTCGACCCGTCGGCTCGAAGGGGACCATGCAGAGTTGGCGTTCCGGGTGCAGGACACCGGAATCGGAATACCGCCCAACCAGCTTGCGCGGATCTTCGACGGTTTTGAGCAGGCCGAGACCGATACGACACGGCGGTTCGGAGGGACGGGTCTCGGCCTTTCCATTTCTCGCTACCTAGTCCGACGTATGGGCGGCGACGTGGCTGTTGAGAGTAGTCCTGGGACGGGTAGCAGCTTCCGCTTTTCGGTCACGTTGCGCTGCCCAGGGGAGGCGAACCGTGCAGACGCGGCGCTCCCGACAAGCGTTCCCAATGCCGGCGGGCTGTCGGTGCTGATCGTCGCCAGGCCGGGTCCCCAACGGGAAGTGCTTGCTATGCTGGCAAAGCGTTTCGGGTGGAAGACGGAGTGTGCTGAGAGTATCCCGGACGCGGAACGGGTACGCGACCGCCAGCGTGCGAGAGGAAGGGACTTCGGCGCCATCTTCATCCAGGGCCACGTGGTTAGCGACGACCTGGGTAGTCTCGTCGCCTCGCGGCGCGACCGTGGCGGTGGGGCCCCCGCGATCGTACTCCTGACGAGCCCGGTGGCCCAGGCCGCGCTGCTGTCGAAGCAGCCCTATCTCGAGCGATACGCACGCTTTGTCCATCAGCCCGTCACGCCATCCCAGCTGTTCGACGCAGTGGTGGAGGCAAGTCTTGGAGAGGCCTGGCTGCGCAACACCTCCCACAGCATCCGCGCCCCCAAGAGCCGCCTTTCAGGAGTTCGCCTGCTGGTTGTGGACGACAGCCGCATCAACCAAGAGGTCGCTGGGGAACTGCTGGAAAGCGAGGGAGCGACCATCACAGTCGCAGACAATGGTCAGCAGGCTATCGAGATCATCCGGCAATCTCCGGATGCGCATTCCGCCGTGCTAATGGACGTTCACATGCCCGTGATGGATGGCCATCGGGCGTCGGAAGTCATTCGCGGAGAGCTTGGCCTCGATGCCAAGTGCCTCCCGATCATCGCGATGACGGCCAATGCCACGCGCGCCGATCGGGAGGCCTGTCTGCGACACGGCATGAACGACCACGTCGGAAAGCCCTTCCACCTGGACGATCTGGTAGACAGCATCCGACGGAGCCTCCCCAAGGATGCAGTGGATGTGGGCCTTCGCGATGCTGGTACGATGCTGCACTACCCAGCGCCACCTCGCGATGAACTTGAGTTCGATTTTCCGAGCGCGCTTAGTCGTTTCGGAGGCGACCGGGCACTCTTGGCGAGGGCGATGCGAGCCCTGCTGGACCAATGCAGCGGTCGCGTGAGCGGCTGGCAGACTCTTTTTGATGGACAGCTTCATGAGCCCAAGCGCGACGAACTACTGCGTGAGGTACACACAATCAAGGGCCTTGCCGCGATGGTTGGCGCTAGCGCGCTCGCTGCCGCGGCCCAGGCGTTTCTAGCCAGCGCCGACAGTGGGGCCGACGTAGCCGCGACCAGGGCTACATTCTCGGCGCTCGTCAGCGCTTCGGAGGATGCCGTCACGGCAGTCGCTCGTGAGTCGGAGCGACTGGACAGTATGTCGTCCAAGACCGCCCACGCGGGCGATTAGCCCGCATCCATCACCAAATCACGCGCCCTCGCACAACTGCTCGACTCCAAAGCGCTTTCGCCTCAGTCGACAATACAGCGAGCATTCCCTCCTTCACCGAAAGCCCTGCGAAGCCGATCACTTGCACGAGCATCACGT
>JAPPOR010000950.1 GCA_028817905.1 Myxococcales bacterium | reverse complement strand
AGCCGGCGAGGGCACCACCGCAACTGGATCCAGCCCCTGCGGTGCAGCCTAGACAATGGGGACCCGTCCCGATCGACCGCCGCTTGAGATCCGACAGCCCGCGGATATCCCACACGCTCGAGGAGCGTGGTGCACCCGCAAGCGGCAACTCCAGCATCTGGTTGAAATCACAGTCGTAGAGACGACCATCGTAGCCAATGCTGACCTGGGAGCGGCACATCAACGCCGGCATCGTGTCCGGGTTGAAATGATCACGCAGCAAGGTCATGTACCCGTCGTACCGGCCCTGCCGCATCAAAGCATGGCCAAAGCGCTTGATCGGCATGTTGGTCAGCGTGAGCAGCCGACTGAACTCAACCCCGCATTGGTCCCGGAGCTCAGCGCGGTACTGCTCCTCGAGCTTGTCCTGGGGTGGCGGCAGGAAGGCTCCACCGGGGTTGTAGACCAAATCCAGTGTCAAACCGGTGCCTGGCACTCCGAAGCCATGGGCGTTGAGCTTCGACAGAGCCGTCACGCTCTTGTCGAATACGCCGCGGCCCCGTTGACTGTCCACGTTGTCGCGACCGTAGCAGGGCAAGCTCGCCACTACCTCGACCGAGCTCTCCGCAAGGAAGGCCGGCAACTCCTCCATGCCCGGCTCGAGCAGAACCGTGAGGTTACAGCGATCGATCACCCGCAGCCCGAGTCCTCTAAACGCAGTGACCAGCATGCGAAAGTCGGGATGCAATTCGGGAGCACCACCGGTAATGTCGACCACCTCCAGGTCAGCGGCCGTCGATGCCAGTTCGATGACTCGTTGGGCTACCTCACGGGACATCACCTCGGTCCGCTGTGGACCCGCCTCCACGTGACAATGCAGGCAGGCCTGATTGCAGCGCTTGCCAACGTTGATCTGCAAAGTTGACAGCTCAGCTCGAACCGGCGGTTCAACCCCATGACGACGCAGGACCGCGGAAAAGGACGGCCCCGCCACGGGGCGATAGTGGTCGGATACGATGGGTAGGCGCATGTGAAAGCGTGCGTGCTATGCACGCTAAACTTAGGCTCCGATCAAGAACCGGCGCAAGTGCTCCGCCACGACTTCGGGACAATCCATGTGGACGTGGTGGCCACCAGGCACCTCCACGTGGGTTAGGTCAGCGATAGCCGCCAGTCGATCCTCGCTGATGCCCGCACGCCGCCCAAGACCCTCACTCGCAACGACCAGCAGCGCAGGACACGCAATGCGCGCGAAGAACGCGACGATCGCCTCGCTGGAAAGCATGCGAGGCATGGCACGCTGTAGACGCCGGTCGTTTCCGAAGACGACCCCTCCCTGTGGCGCCTGGACGACGGCCCGGCGACACAGCAACTCGGCGCTATGGTCAGAAAGCGGGTCGGCGTAGGCCAAGCGCGCCCGGACCGCCGTCGCGAAGGCCGAGCCCCGACCGGGTCTGCGAACCGCACGCGCCGCCGTGCGACCAGCAACGTAGTCTGCGAGGAGAGTCGGCACTTGCCCGGCCGAAGTGGACCGGGGCCCTGCCCCTTCCAGCATGACCAGTCTGTCCACGCGCTCGGGAACGGTGCCCGCAACGAGCGCTGCGATACCCGCACCCATCGAATGCCCCATCAGCGAGAAACGCGAGAGGCCGAGTCGATCGGCCGCTTCGACCACATCGACGACCCAATCGAGGTAGTGGTAGCCAACCCCGGCAGGGCGGTGATCCGAGCGACCGTGACCCGGCAGATCCAGAGCCAAGAGGCACACCTCGGGGAGGTATGGCGCGATCGGCGCAAAACTGTTCGCGTTGTCGAGCCAACCGTGTAGGCACAGCACGGGACTTGCCTCCTCCGCCCCCCAGCGAACGAGGGCGAGACCGCCTCCCTCCAGCTCCAGCCGCTGCTCTACCGCGTCATTCGTCCCGTGCAAACTACATTACCCCAGGCGTGCGCGATCCCTGGCTTCAGCCGAGGTCTCGCCCGCCACTTGCGCCCCCGCCTTTCCGCGGCGGCCCTGCTGATCGCTGCCGGCCGCGGGCTCTCCAAGCTCGAGCCGACGCACTCGCATGCGAATGTCCTGAAGAAGCAGCCGGTTCGCGCGGATCAGCGATCCCAACATGCCAAACAAAAAGATTTGGGCTCCGACAACAGTGGAGATGGCCGCCAGAATAAGCGACTGGACATGACCGCTCCGATCCGGCTCAGAAAAGTAGAAGTATAGGAACCTTATCCCGAGCACGATCCCGAGCACGATGAACGGCATCGAGATGGCGGCAAACGCGCGCAGGGGATTGTGCATCGAGTAGCCCTGGATGATGATGCTCGCGGACCTTCGGATGTACTCTCCGAGGCCACGAAACAGACGGCTCTTGCGCGTGGCCTTGTTGGCGACGATTGGGACTTCCTTCAACGCATAGCGCTGCTCGGCTGCGGCGTAGATCGTCTCGAGCGTGTACGAAAAGGGGTTCGTCAGATACACGCCCATCGCAAACTCGCGGGACATGGCGCGAAAGCCGCTCGGAGCATCGTGCACTGACAGCCCCGTAGTGGTGCGAACGACGAAGTTGCCCAGGTCATAGAAGAATTGCTTGCGTCCTGAGACGTTGGGATCGGAAGCCGTCTGCCGATCACCTATCACCAGGTCCGCCTCACCTGCCAGGATCGGCGCGACCAGGCGTTCGATCGCTTCACCCGGGTACTGGTTGTCCCCATCCGTGTTCACGATGATATCGGCGCCCATAGCGAGCGCCGCTTCTAGACCGAACACAAAGGTGCGTGCGAGGCCCTTGTTGCCGCGGTTTCGCACGACGTGGAGCCCCAGCTCGGTCGCAACCTCCACGGTCCGATCGGTCGACCCGTCGTCGATGACGAGCACCGAGATCTCGTCCACCCCGGCGACTCGCTTTGGCAGTTCCGCGATGACCGCCGGCAGGGTCGTGGCCTCGTTGAAGCACGGAATCTGGATGACCAGCTTCATTCGTCAGGAGGTGTACTACGGAGGCACACCGGGCTCAACTCGGCACTGACTTGGAACTACCGCAAGCCCGGATCATTCGTGGCTTCGGAGTGGGGTCGCGGAGGGGTTCGGTTTTCCCAGGGCTTTCGACGACCGACGACGATACTCCCCGTGTTCTCTAGGGCGACCAGCGTCCTGTGGAGACGAAGGACGAGCAAGGCGGCGCCGAGGTCATGAGTGATCCAGGCTAGGCCCGCGCTGGCGCCGACGGATCAGCAGCCCGATGGCGCCGCCGCCGATCGCAGCGGCGGACATGACAGATAGGTGCAACAGCGCCGTAACCACGGCCAACTCCGCCGCGACTCCGACGCTCCCGAGCACCTCCTGGTAGATGAGTTCGCGGGCGCCCAGTCCGGAAAACGTCACAGGGAGCAGCGCACTCAGGGCGGCCATGGAGGCCGCTCCCGTCAACGTTGCAGGAGAGGCCCCGACCCCCAGACCGGCCGCAAGCATGAGCAGGGTGCCGAAATACCCGACCCACGCGATCAAGGTCCACACGACGGCCTCGACCAACGGACCGGGCCGCACCACCAGCAAGGCCCCGAACAACACATCGACCAGCAGCTGCACAGGCCGCCTCAACCATGTGGGGACCGTTGGACGAGTCGCCAGCCCCGAGAGGAGATGTCGGATGGGCTCGCCGCGACCGCTGCCCAGAACTACGTAGCCGGCGACGATCACAGCCAGCGCTGCAACACCCAGGCCAGCAGCCGCCCGTGCAGCCTGGGCGTGGCCCACGATGAAGGCACCCATGACCGCACCCAGAACAAGCACGACGAACAGGTCGAATATGCGATCGACGATGCACGAAGACAGGGCCTGCCCTGGCGAAACGCCCCGCTCCAGCAGGGCCTCCATGCGGTAGAACTCCCCGAGCCGGCCGATCGTCACCTGGCCGTAAAACTGACCGCCGAGGTAGGCCGCCAGCGCAACCCCAAGGGGCAGCGCATGCCCCTGCGCAGCGAGCAGACGCCACCAGCGCAACCCCTTGACCAACACGTTGGCCAGAAACGGCAAACAGGACGCAAGCAGCAGCGACGGCTTGACCCGCCCGACCGCGGCGCGCAGGGCCTCAGCGTCCAGACGCGAAAGCACCCACGCGAGCAGTGCCACGCCGGCAAGCGGCAAGAGCCTCCGAAACAGCGAGGGTTGCCGGCGCCCCGGGTAGCGCTCGGCCGCTTCATCCATTGCCGCTGCGATGTACCCCGCCCGGGCGCCTAGCGCCACCCACCTGTTGGAGCCACCTTTCAGGGCCGTGCGGCGGGGACCGGCCGCCCCAGCCCCGCCAATGGGGACGGCAGCCTTGACTTGGCAGGGTGGCGCCAAGTAGAGCCAACACGCGGAAAAACGGCAAGATGAGTGCACGCGTATTCAGCACGGGGCCAGGGGCGATGTTGAGGTCTCTGCTCGCCCCGTTCCTGGGATTTTTCGGCCTAACCACGCTGATGATGTGGCCCCTGCCGCGCCACCTGGCGACCCATGTCATCGCCGCAATCTACTACTGGGACGCGTACACGAACACGATGGCCATGTCGAGCAGGCTGAGAAACGTGCTCGGCACCGGCCCCGGAAGTCACTACACGAGCTACTTCTTCGCCCCCATCCACGACTCCCTGGTCTTCAACGAGAGCCTATTTGGCTTGTCGCTGATCTACGCGCCCTTCGAGCTCCTCACCAACGAGCCGCTGCTAGCGTACAACATTACGCTGCTGCTCTCCCTGACCATGGCGCAGTACTTCATGTTCCTGTTGGTCAAGCGCCTGTCGGGAAGTCCATGGGCGGCGGCCATCGCGGGCTTCGCCTTCGCATTCTCGCCCTACGCGACCTTTGAGATGGGGCGGATTCAGCTCGTCGCGACCCAGTGGATACCCCTGTGCTTCCTGTTTCTGCATCGCGCGCTGACCGAGCACCGCACGCGAGACACGCTCGGGTTCGTGGCGGCGTATCTACTGCAGATCGGGACCTGCCTGTACTACGCCATGTTCATGCTTCCACTGCTCGCCCTGATGGCGGGGGTACTGCTCGCGAGGAGGCTGCCCGGGCGTCGCTTCTGGCTTGGAAGCTTGCTGGTCGGCTTGCTGACGGTGCCGGTGGTGGTCGGCATGACGTACCCCTACTTCACCTCGCGCGATGCCTTCAAGCTCGAACGTGCCGACGACTTTGCCGCCAGCTTCGACGGCAAACTCGAGTTCTTCACCAACGTGCATGACACCAATCGCACCCTGACGTGGATGCACCATCGCACCAATGAAGTAGGCGCCCATGAGGAGATCGCGTTTCCCGGCTTCACGATCACGACCCTGTGCCTGGTCACCCTGCTCGCCCCGATTTGGTCGCGCCTCCGGGACAGGGGCGTGCGGGCAGTCGTGAACTGGCTCGCGTGGAGCCTCGCCACCCTCATCGCCGCGCTGCTGGCGAGCACCCTGACCCACACGTTTCTTGCGGGCACAGCGGCCACTGCTGTCATGCTCTGGGCCTTCCGGCGTTTTGGCCCGGGGAGCCCCTTCCCCGCCCTTCTGCGTCTGCAGATATGGCTGCTCATCCTGTCCGTCGTGATGTATCTCGGAATGTTCCCATTCACGTGGGCGGACGAGCCCGTTCATGGGCTGTATTACTACTTTCACAAGTACGTGCCTGGCTTCAACGGCATCCGGAAGGTGAGCAGGCAGGCCTGCATGACCACCTTCATGTTCCTGATGCTGTCTGGACCAGGCGCCCGTACGCTCTTTTTCAACCTGCCGCGCCGATGGATGAAAGTGTCCGCCCTGGCGATCCTGCTGGGATTCGTCTGCTGGGAATTCCGGACCTTTCCGAATGAGGTCGATCCACTGTGGGCTGGGGACACCGTGCCGGGAGCCTATCGCTACATCGCCGCGCAGCCCGGCACCCGCCCGATAGCGGTCCTACCGGCATACTTTGGGCGCAAGCGCTTCCGTGCGCAGCGCGGCATGGCGATTCACAACTACATGGCGTTGCACCACCGACGCCGTACGCTCAACGGCAAGTCGAGCTTCATTCCGCCGGTGACCGAACTCGTGCACCAGGCCCTGCGAGGGCTGCCGGACCCCAACGCAACACGCATCCTCAACATCCTCGACTGCGAGTACGTGCTGATCCATGGCGAGGACATGCGCAGGAGTCGCCGACAACGGGTGATCAATGGACTGAACGCAGATCGAAAGCACTACGAGCATGTCTTCGCCGACGGTGACATGCATGTGTACAGACTGCGGAAGCAGGAGGATCCGACGCTCGGCCTGCTGACGATGCCGTCACCACCACAAGGCAGCGAGCCGCTGCTTCCGAACGGCGTTCAGTCGTCGCGGCGCAACCAACGTTCCGACCGCGTAATCGACGGGCGCATGGATACAGCGTGGACCACCTATCGCAACATGCGCCGGGACGACTGGTTCGAGTTCGCCTTTGATGAGCCGGTTACAATGAAGATGCTCGAACTGCGCACCCGCACAGCGCTCACCGATCATCCCCTGTCTTTCAGGTTGTCGGTCGAGCGAGAGGACGGCCAACTTGAGACGATCTACACCCGGCCGCAAATCAAGATGTTCAGGGAGCAGGTGTACCATCCGAAAGGGTTCGTGTTTCGTGCTCCACTGCCGGCACCCACCACCACCCGCCGACTGCGCATCACAGTGGAAGAACCCGTCTCCTGGCGCTGGTGGACCATCGACGAGGCCCGCGTCTGGGGCAATCGATAATCCAGTTTCGGCCGT
>JAPPOR010000010.1 GCA_028817905.1 Myxococcales bacterium | reverse complement strand
CTGACATGCCTATCGTCCGCCGCGTGAGTGCCCCCCTCGATGGCTACCGGATCATCGATCTAACGACTGTGATCGCCGGTCCCTACGCAACCCAAGTCCTCGGGGATCTGGGCGCCGACGTCATCAAAGTCGAGCATCCCGACGCCCCCGACCCCATGCGACACGCGGGGCGGGGCGCGCGCCACGCCGACATGGGGCCGATCTATCTCACTCTCAACCGGAACAAGCGTTCCGTGTCGCTCGATCTCAGCAAGGACGCAGCCAAGCTGGCCATGCGGGCGCTGGTCGCCTCAGCGGATGCCCTCATTACCAACGTGCGAACGCAGGGCCTTGCCCGGCTGGGCTTCGACTACGCCGGAGCACGCGCGTGCCGCGAAGACATCGTCTACGTGCATCTGGTCGGCTTCGGTCACGACGGTCCCTACGCCGGAAGGCAAGCCTATGACGACCTGGTGCAAGCCGCATCCGGCCTGGCTGACCTGCTCCCAAAGAGCGATGCGAGCCTGCCACCCCACTTCGTCCCGGGCCTGGTCGCCGACAAGGTGACCGGTCTGCACGCGGTATACGCGCTGCTTGCGGCGCTGCTGCAGCGCGAACGCACGGGTGAGGGCCAGTTCGTGGAAGTTCCCATGCTGGAAGCCACGGTCACCTTCAACCTGGCGGAACACCTGTACGGCCATGCCCACGTACCGCCGACGGATCAATGGGGGTATCGCCGCGCACTGTCCCCGCAGCGGCGGCCGTTCCCGACCAGGGATCACTACATCGCCATCATGCCGTACAGCGAGACCCAGTGGCGCCGGTTCTTCGAACTCGCCGGGCACCCCGAGCTGTGGACGCGCTTTGAGGGTGCCAGCATGCAGGAGCGAACGGAGAACGTCGACGCGCTGTATGAACGCATCGGCCAGGTCACGGGCAAGCACACCACCGATGAGTGGATCGCACTGCTGTCGCCGCACCAGATCCCGTGCATGCGGGTCAATCGGCTCGAGGACCTGCCGGACGATCCCCACCTCCAGGCGACCGGGGTGTTCGAACAGCGCACCCACCCGGACGAAGGCGCCTACATCAACCTGCGCCCGCCGGTGCAGTTCGAGCGAGCAGACACGTCACTGCGCCGACACGCCCCGCGCCTCGGCGCCGACGGTCGGGAGGTGTTGTCTGAGCTGGGCCTCGACGCGGACCTGATCGACCAGCTCGAGGCCTCCAGCACAACGCAACCAAAGTAGCCAACGATCGGCACCCCTCACCCGACTCGGGCGGGCACCACAGGTGCTCCACACTACACGCGCCTCTACACGCGCCGGACGATCAGGCTGCCAATCGAATACCCCGCCCCGAACGAGCAGATCAGCCCCATGTCACCGCTGTGCAAGTCCTCGTGGTGGCGGTGAAAGACGATGATGCTCCCCGCGGAGGCAGTATTCGCATACTCATCCAGGATACTGGGCGCCCGGTCGCTGGATACGTCCTGCCCTAGCAGCTTGCGTACGATCAGCTGGTTCATGTTGAGGTTGGCCTGGTGCAGCCAAAGGCGGCGAAGCCCCTCAACTTTAAGAGAACGTGCCGCGAGCTGCCCCTGCACCAGGTTCACCACGGCGGGGGCCACCTCCTTGAACACCTTGCGTCCCTGTTGGTTGAACAGCAGTGCATGATCGTGCGGACCATACGACAGGTCCTCGGTGCGATTGAGAAAGCCGAAGTTGTTGCGAATGTTGTTGGAGAACTGGGTCCACAAGCGCGCGTCCAGCACCTCAAATGCCGCTGCACCCTGGCACCCTTCCACGGGCTCGACGACCGCTGCAGTGCACACGTCACCGAAGATGAAGTGGCTGTCGCGGTCACGAAAGTCGAGATGGGCCGAGGTGATCTCCGCGTTGATCACGAGTACACACCGGTTGGTGCCACTGCGAACCGCGTCGACGGCTGTCTTGAGCGCAAAGGTCGCGGACGAACAGGCGACGTTCATGTCATATGCATAGCCGCCGCACCCGAGCGCCAGCTGAATCTCGATGGCCATCGCGGGGTAGGCGCGTTGCATGTTGGCGCACGCCACAATCACCGCGTCCACCTCCTGCGCCTGCCTCCCAGCCCGCTCCAGGGCTTGCTTGGCCGCCGCGACGCCGATCTCCGCCTGTAGGGACAGCTGGTCATCGTCCCGTGGAGCCAGCCGGGGGCACATGCGATCGGGATCGAGGATTCCGTCGCGATCCATGACGTAGCGCGACTTGATGCCGGACGCCTTTTCGATGAACTCGCAGGAAGACGGCTCGAGCGCTGCGAGCGTTCCCGAGGCGATCGCTTCGGCGTTGCGATCGTTGTAGCGGCGCACGTATTCGTTGAAGGCTGCAACGAGCTCTTCGTTCGTGATGGCGTATGGGGGTGTGTAGAGCCCCGTTCCGCTGATGCAAGCGCGCATGTCGTCCCGACCTCACAGGAATGGTGTTCCCCCAGCACGTATCGTCAGCTGGAGCGGGAGGCAAGTGGGGCGGTGCGGTTCCCCTGTATCTTCCCCGGCCGACTGCCCCGCACAAGGTGCGCCCAAGCCCAAGCGGGCAGCAAAACGCTGCTCGCGGGACCGCTCGCTGGGCTACCTCGGCGGTTTCACGGCGTTTCGGCCCACTCGCTCGCGGCTCGGGCATGCCCCGCGGTGCCCAATGCCAGCCTTCGCGTGTTCAGAAGACGCTGTACCCCCCGCACACACCTGCGCCTGCCGGTAGGTGCGCGCTCACAGCACGGCTCGAACACCTCGACCAGTAGGCGCTACTATTGGAGCCGACCCATGCGATCATCCGCTGCGCAGCTGGATCCGATCGAAGACGACGGCCGTACGATTGGAGAGCGCTATCGTGTGCTCGGCGCGATCGGACGCGGAGGTATGGCCGCGGTCTACCGGGTGCACGACCCACAGCGCGATCGTGAGGTCGCGCTCAAGCAGTTGCTTCGCGACGCCCCCAGCGCCCGTGCCCTGTTCGAGCGCGAGTTCTACACGTTGGCGACGATCAAACACCCCGGCATCATCAAGGCCTACGACTACGGCTTCGATGAGCGCGGACCCTATTTCACCATGGATCTCCTGGAGGGCTCGGATGTCCGCGACGTGTCGCCCATGCCGTGGCGCGACGCCTGCCACCATCTGCGCCAAGTAGCGGCGTCGCTCGCGCTCTTGCACGCGCGCAACCTGGTCCACCGGGATGTCACACCTCGTAACGTGCGGCTCACCTCGGACAGCCACTGCAAGCTGATGGACTTCGGTGCCTTGGCAGACGCGGGAGGACTGAGCGAGGTTGTGGGCACCCCGCCTTGCATTCCGCCGGAGGTTCTCGAGGGCAAGCCCACGAGCATTCGGCAAGACCTCTACGCCCTTGGCTGCCTGGGCTACTACATGTTGACCGGTGGGCACGCCTACCCGGCGACGGATACCCGCCAGCTCCCGACCCATTGGACGCGCAAGCCTCCCCCACCCTCGTCGGCCATAGACACCCATCCGGGGTCGCCACGCGCACTACCCGCCATTCCCGAGGACCTGGACCAGCTGATCCGCTCGCTCATGCGGCTCGAGCCGGGCGCGCGGCCGGCCAGCGCGGCCGCCGTCATCGACCGCCTCGACGTGCTGCTGGGCCAGGACGCAAAGGAGGACGTGAGTGTCGCCGAGAGCTACCTCGACAGCTCCCCTCTGGTCGGGCGCGAAGGCGTCAACAAGCGTGCCCGTTCCTTCCTGGCGCAGACACTGCGGGGACGCGGAGTGTCTCTGACGATCACGGGCCCAAGCGGCTCCGGCCGCACTCGCTTGCTCGACGAGCTCGCCATTGCCGCAAAGTTACAGGGCGCGCGAGTGGCGCACATCGAGGGGCAGGCCCACGCGCGCCCCTTCAGCTGCGCGGCCGCCCTGGCGCGGAAGCTACGCGCCTCGTTCCCCGCTCTATGGGCCGAGGCGACGACCGAACACAGAACCTTGCTCGAGCAGCTCCTTGGGCTCGACAACGGCGCGATGGCTTCAGTCCCGCCCACTCCGGGCGACCCCGGTCAGTGGCACGTACACTGCCACGCGGCCCTGAGGGACGCGTTTTTGAGCTTTGCGCGTCACCATCCGCTTGCCCTGTTCGTGGACGATGCGCATCGCATGGACGAGGCGTCCGTGGTTGTCCTATCCCGCCTCGCCCACGAGACACACCAGTACCCGTTGTTGCTTGCCTGCTCGGTGTGTGACCAGGATGAGGCAGTGTCGGAGAGCGCGCTGTCCGCGTTGAAGTCGGTCTCTCAGGCGTTGCACTGCAATTCGCTCACGCCGCGCCAGGTCGAAACATGGCTTGCATCCCTGTTCGATGACACTCCGAACATGACGCGCCTGAGCCGCTTCCTGCATGAGCGCGCGGACGGCCTTCCAGGGGTCTTGATCGAGCTCCTGCGCTGGCTGTTCCGCCGCGGTGAACTGCGCTACGCGGACGGGACCTGGGCGCTCCCGAATGAGCCCAGCCAGATGGCCTTGCCCGAGAGCGCCGATGAGCGCATCGGGGCGCGGCTAGACCTGATCGAGCCTAGTCTACGGGCGCTGGCCGAGGCGCTGTGCATGCGCCGTGGCAGCCTACCGCTGCCGCTATGCCACGCGCTCGTCGAGAACACACCCGCCGCTGCAAACAGCGCCTCGACCCAGGAAGCACTGGCCGCCCAGCTCGACGCTCTGGTGCAGTGCGGGGTCATGACCTCCGACGAGCAGGGCTACAGATTCGCCAGTGAGCGGGTGCGGGAACACTTGCTCAAGGAGATAGCGGGCGACAAGCGTGTGGCCCTGCATACGCGCACAGCGAGCGTGCTTCTTGGCGGTGGGAACCTGGCGCCAACCGACCAGCTGGAAGCCGGTCTCCATTTGCTGGAAGCGGGTGACGAGCAAGGTGTACAGCTCGTCCTGGAAGCCGCGTATGGTCTGACCGAGAACTTCTTTGGACTCGGCTCCTCCGTGCGATTGCTGGAGTCCGCACTCAGCCACTTCAAATCCCGCGGCGAGGGGGATGCCCGCACGCTGCTGCTGCTCGCTCCACTGGGCATCGCGGCCTACACGGTTGATCGAAAGCTCGATCGCCACGATGAGGCGCTCCTGGAGCGACTTGACCGGGTCGCTGGGTTGAGTCTGGGACGTCGCCTCGCAAGATTCCTCGGTAAGAGATTGGGCGGTCTGTGCGGTCTCGGATATGCCTACCTGCGCTACGCGCTCTCGCCGCGGCGCGATCGCCCGTGCGGCTTCCGAGACCTCGTCCGTATTGGCGTAAGCAGTGCGCTGACCCTCGCGGGCCGCGCCGCCATCTGCCTTGATTCGCCGCGCGTGCAACACATCGCGGATGTTCTCGCCCCGCTTTCGTCCCTGGGCAAGCGACACTCAGCTGGCTACGCGTACGCCTACGTCGAGGGGCTCTTGTTGGTCACCCAGGATGGTTGCGAACGCGTGTACCAACACTTCTTGGAACTGGAGGCTTTGATCGAGCGTCCGGGCTCCGTTCGCGACTTGCCAGAAGCATCGAGGCAGATGGTCGCCGGTGGCATTCACTACGTCCTTGGCGTCTTCGAGAGTTTCGCCGGAGACGGCAAGGCGCTCTCGCGGGCGGAGACGCTGAACCAGAGCGGAAGCCAGGTCCATCGCTTGATCGCCGCGCAGATCCGGCTTCAGTACCACGGCTTCCGTGGCGAGGCCGAGCAGGTGTGGGAAGCCTATCAACAGGTGGAGTCCTGCGCGATCGAGAGCGGCCAGACCTGGCAGGTCGAGACCTGGTCAGCCATCGCGATCAACCTCTTCAGCTCATTGTGGCAGGATGTGATCCTGGCAAAGCGGTCGCTCGACGAGACGCGCCGGATGGAGCGGGAGCTACCGTCGCTATCGCGTTACGCGATCACATCCAACGCGGTCTATCAGTTGCTGCGCGGCAAGCCGCGCGACTGCATCGCGCTCTACGAACAGGTGCTGTCAGAGGAAGCTCCTTTCTCGCGCATCGGCTGGACGGTGAGCCACGGTCTGCTCGCATCTGCGTACGTGGCGGTCGATGAGTTTCAAAAGGCCCGGGATGCCTGCGAACGGGTCCTGTCCACCGCCGCCCCCGAGGACGCGCGCTACTATGCCATGCGCATCTCCGTCGACACTTCGTACGTGCTCGCGCTTGCGGGGCTTGGCGACTTCGAAGCCGCGGAGACCTACCAGGCCGAGGTCCTGGCGCGCTACGAAGCGACTGCCAGCCCCTTCATACTGGGGACCGTCCACGAGACCGCAGCGCGGGTCGCGTGGATGAAGAAGAATCGCAAAGCCTTTACGCATCATCTCAAGCTGGTTGGAAAGTACTTCGCAGGTGTGGGCAATGCGGCGCTGATCGCTCGCTTCCAGCGGCTGTCTGACCTCTCCGCGAAGGGAGATGAGATGACCGCGAAGATCGCCTTGATGCGTGAGATCAAGACGTTCGAGGCCGCCGTCTCGCCGATCAATGATCTTCCCCTGGCCGCCCGACACATGCTGGCCTGGCTCATGCAAAACGCCGAGGGCTTCGACGGTTATCTGCTTGTGAGAAGCAGCGACGAACCGCGTCTCGTGGCCGCAACGAGTCACACGGACCCTGCACCGGACGTCTTCGAGGCCGTCGGCGAGGCGCTGCGATCCGTGGACCAGGACGGCGGCGAGACGGACCTGGAGACGCAAAACGCGACCCGTGATCGGCGCGACTCCGACCCCTCGCATGTGTTCGTGCTGTTCCAC
>JAPPOR010000929.1 GCA_028817905.1 Myxococcales bacterium | reverse complement strand
CCATCGTAGGCAACCCCGATCGCATGCGGAAGGACGCGGTTCTACGAACGGTTACGCTTGTAGGAGTCCACGGAGAGTTGGCGGGCTTTCCGGCCGTAGACCGCAGCGCACAGGTCGCGTACGCGTTCTTCTGCTGGTTTGACGACCGCGGTCGCTGCACCTCGGCAGAAGTGTTTTTGGACTGGGGCGCACTGGTGCTGCCGTCCGGACAGTAGAGATCCCGTCGATTTTCGACGCTTGTCACGGTGAGGGCATGGCGAAGGTCGCGTGAAACGCACGTGTATGTCCGCGGGGCCTCGCTTGGTCTTCGACTTCACAGGGCTTTCGCCCCGCTCGCAAGGCATAGTGACTGTTGGGTCGCTCGCCGAAAGTGCTGGGACGTCGAGTTCCCGCGCAATCCACTCGCGAGTGGTGAGATGTCCGGGCAAAATGCCGTTACAGGTCAAGCAGTTTGCGGGCCTGCTCGCGAACGTGGGCCGCGTAGGATGTGCCCCGGTGGATCAGTTTGAGCTCGTGCCTGGGAGTCATCCGCAGGATCTTCATAACCCCCTCACTGCTCGTGCGAGGGTTGGACATGAGCGCTCTGCGAACCGGTGACGCTTTCAACCAGCTCTTGTTTTCAAGGATGAGATCGATCAGCGGGCGCGGCACGGTCCCTTTGCGAGCGATCTTGGCGACTTCCGGCACGGTCAGCTTGGGGTTTTGAAGCAGCGATGCCCATACTGTCTTGCCGTATAGGCGCTCAACCGCCACCCGGTCACTCAGGTCGCCTGTGCGCGCTATCTTCTGCTGTTCGCTGAGTGAGAGCTGGCGCAGCCGGACGTGGCGCGCCTCCCCCGCCTGGCGGTCGGGGGGCACGCTCGAGAACGTGTGCGCCGAGGGCGGCTCGTCTCCAGTGGCTTCGTCCGGTGGCATGCTCGTGGGGGTAGCGCTCCCAGGCGGCGTGTCGCTGTCCGCGACGGCGATGGCACCCTCCGGTGCCGGCACGCTTGGCGTGGGCTGTGCTCGCGTATCCGGTGCGATGGACGCTCGCTCCCCATCTTCCTCCACGGTGGTCGCGAAAGCGGCCACGCGCGCCTGAGTATCCGCATCAAAGGGCATGATCGCCAGCCCTACCCCCTGGGTGGATCCGGCGTCCTCCACCATCACCACCTGGGCGGGTAGATCCAGCTCGCAGGCCTGGTAGCTCAGTACCAGCAGGCACTCTGAAAGCACCGGCGGCGCTTCTTCGACGACCACGAAAGCCCGCCCGTGGCGCAGGTTCTGCTCGAACTCGCGCCGCACCGCTTCCACGGTTGTGAGGTCCAGCCGCAGCTTGGCCCGCTCTTCGCTCACTCTTCGACGAGTTCCGCCCACGAGGGCATACGCCCGCTGCCGGTCACGGCAAAAACCTGGAGCCGCAGGACGACCCGTTCGACGGCTGAGGTGCGCGAGAAACGCCGCTTGTTGCCGCGCTGGCCCTCGAATACCGCGCACGAACCCGGTCGTGGCAACGGGTAAGATAGTTCTACGCCGTCCTCGCTCTGCCACTGTCCGCCCACCAAGCGCGTGCCCACGAAGGGGTGATCGTCGATCGGGGTCTCGCTGCTGGGCGCGCGTACCGCGATGCAACGCATGCGCGTATCGAGTGCGTAGACCGAGTTTTGCGTCCAAATCTCGATTACGCGTCTTTCGGGGAGGGATGTGGGTGCCGGCCCGTGCTCATAGCGAACCTCGACTTCCACCATCGGTTGACTGCCGGGCGTGTCCGGCGCCATCGGCAGACCTTGCCCCAGTGCCTCAGCGGGTCCGGCGGGCATGCTCACCAGGGGCGTGGGGGCTAGGCGCGAGACCGAGACCCGTTGCTGCGGCGCCGCATCGGGCTCGATCGAAATGATCGGTTGGGCTTCGCGGCCATCCCCATCCGCTGGGCGAGATAGGGTTTCCGGAGCGTTCGGGTCGCCGAAACCTGGCGCCGTTCGTTTGCCGAGCTCGCGTCCCATGCTTGAGCTACAAGATTATCGCATAAATCTGCGAGCGTCATCCACGCGCGAGCAGTGGCAGGGAGAATCACCACGATGCCCTACATGGACGCCTCCGCTCGGACCCAGGCCCAATGCATGAATGGAATATTCGTGTGATACTGTCATTTGGGGTCCCGGTGTGATGTCTCGACCGGGCCGGAGTGGGTGAAGATGCGTTGGTCTTTGATGTTTGCGGGTTGTGTCCTCTTCTCCTTGTCCACCGCGTGTGGCAGCAGCAGTACGCCGGGGCCCGCGCCCGTGTCGCTGGGATCGCCGGACGCGTCCACCGATGAGCGCGAGTGCATCGACGACGACGAGGATGGTTTTGGACGCTACTGCGGGTACCGGGATTGTGACGACTCGGATCCGGAGATCACCGACGAGTGCTTCCGCTGCAACGACGAGGAGCCCGATGAGGGTTGTCCATGCGAGCCGGGGACCGAACCTGCCGAGTGCATTCCGCCGAGCTACGAAGGCGTTGAAAACGGCGTGCGTGGCACCTACGTTTGCAGTGAAGGCACACGCTACTGCGTTGAGGGAGAGTGGGGCGACTGCAAGGTGATCGGAGCCTACGTCTTCGTGCCCGCCGAGTAGGCGCCCCAGGTCCTTCACGACCTCGACGCCACCTCGCTGGTCCTTCGACTCGACCGGCCTTTCGTCGCGTAGGTCGTCGAAAGCCCTGCGAAGCCGATCACTTTGCACGATCATCACCTGCCGGTGCTAGCGTCACGTGACGCGGCTCAGGCCGCCGCTCGTCTCAACGAAGACCTGAAGGCCTGGAAAGCGTGGCAAGTAGTTGCGGGCAGGGGGCTTTTGGCGATTCCCGCGAACCATGTGCATGATGGCGCGCCGCTTCTTGAGGTCGTATTCGACCCGATAGGCAGCGTCGCCAAGGTCGACGCGGAGTGGAAAGTTGTCGTCGATGAAAGCCTGCACGGGCTGGGGCAGCGGCGGGGGGGCCAAGTCCTCCGGGCTGACAAGGGGCAGATCCTCACCGTCCTCGAAGCCTAGCTCGCTGAGGCGTTGGCTGAGCCACGCTTCCAGGTTGTCAGCCGGCGGCTGCAACGGGTCGGTGTCGATGTGCGAGCTTCGCATACGTTCTTTCAGCCGGATCGCCAGGTGTGCCTGCTCCAGTGCCAGCTCGATCGCGTCGCGCTGTCGTTTCCAGCGTCCACCGTCCACGATCAACTTGGCGAGCCCGGTTTGGGCTAGCTCCCCCTTGGGAATAGCCTCGCGATGGGCGAGGACCCGCTTGGCGAACACCGTCTCGATCGTCGCGACCAGCCTGTCCCCTTCGACTCGGCATCCCCGGAGGCGGTCCTGGCCAAGACCGGCGGCGATCATCCATTCGGGTTCGATCGGCATGACACAGGTCGCGAGCAAGCGCGTGCGCACCTGGGTGTCGTAGATGCCATGGGTGCCGAGCACGAGGGCGGCCTCCTTGGGAACGCCACGCCCCATGAGACTCTCGCGTCCGACTTCCAGCTCCGTGCCCCCGTTGGACAGGGCCAGCCGCTGGCCGCGCCTCCGCACCACATGGGCACAGCGGGGGTCGGCCCGCATTGCCGTCAGTGCGAGCGCGCGGCGGCCCACGAAGGGGGTGTTCGGTAGCTCGGTGGCGAGGCCAAAGGCGGCCCGCAGTCGTTGTGCCTGGCGGCGCGCCTCCTGCACGCCTCGCTGCGAGCTGCCGTCGGCTCGCTCCGCGATGCCGCGTAGGCCGTTGATGAGACGCGTCACATCGCATTGGCCGGCTTCAAGTGGATCGTCGTCCGGGTCGGGGCCCTCGAACAAGGGCACTCCGCTGCTCAGAGCCGCAACCAGGTCCAGTGCATCGTCTCGGCAGCTCGCGTGCTGCGCCTGGATCAGCAGTCGCCCCAGGCCGGGATCGAGGGGCAGCCCAAACAGCGCTTTGCCTGTCGCCGTGACCGCGCCACGCGCGTCCACGGCGCCTAGTGCAAGCAGTTCCTGGTTTGCGTCGGACAGTGCGTGCTCCTTGGGCGGATCGACGAACGGCAGTTGCTCCGGGACCGCCTCACACATGCGGGCTGCGAGCACCATGGTCACGAGTGATTCCCGATGGATTTCAGGTGCCGCCTTCGCCTCGAGCTGGGCTGCCTGGCCCCACAGTCGTATGCACAGACCGGGTCCCGTTCGGCCCGCTCGGCCCGCTCGCTGGGTGGCACTGTCCTGTGAGATCGCGTTCAGCGCGAGGTAGCTGCGGCCTTGGTGGTAGCGGGTGCGTCTCACCAGTCCGCTATCGATCACGACACCCACCCCCGGCACAGTCAGGGAGGTTTCGGCCACGTTCGTCGTGACAATGACCTTGCGCTTGCCTGCGCGGGCAAGGGCCCGGGCCTGGGCCGAAAGCGACAGGCCCCCGTGGAGGGGCAGGACCGTGAGCTTCGGTTGCCGCGCGCGCAGTGCCTGCTCCACGCGGGCGATCTCGGCCTTGCCGGGCAGAAACACCAGGATGTCGTTGTCGGATGCTGCCGGTTCGGTCTCCATCGACGCATCCGCGACCGCAGCACAAACGCGCTCGGCCAGGTCGCGCGGTTCGGGGCGCTGTGCGCGCTCGCCGCGGTAGCGGATATCGATGGGATATAGCCGCCCTTCGGCGTGCACATGGGCCGCCCCCAGATGGTCGGTGAGTCGCGCTGCGTCCAGGGTCGCGGACATTACCACTAGGCGGGGTCTAAAGCGCTCGGCCAGCAACGCCAAGAGCAGGTCGGTCTCGAGGCCACGCTCGTGGAATTCGTCCAAGATGATATGGTCGAAGGCCTGTAGCTTCGAAAACATGCGCAAGACGATGCCCGGAGTCGCGAACAGGATGCGAGTCGCTGCGCTGCTGCGGTCATCATCCCGCACGCGATAACCGACTGCGCTGCCGAGTTCGCACCCCTCCAGTTCAGCGACGCGCATCGCGAGCCCACGGCAAGCCACCCGCCGTGGCTCCACGACCAGGGTGCGTCCGGGGCAGTATCTCGGCACCTGGGTCGACTTCCCCGACCCCGTCGGCGCTGACAGCACGATAGGCGTGGTTCCGAGGCTTGCGACGATTTCCGCCCGTACCGCATCGATCGGCAAGCTCGCCTGGGGTCTGCGCCCGCCTGCGTGGTGCTTTTCACTCATGCCCGCCGATCGAGTATATTCGCGCGCGTCATGCAAGAGGGGAGCAAGAAAGCCGTCATCGCCGCGTTTCTGGCCAACTCGGGGCTTGCGATCGCAAAGTTCGTGGGTTTCTTCATTACGGGGGCATCGTCGATGTTGGCCGAGGGGGTTCACTCCGTCGCGGACAGTGGGAACCAGGGACTGTTGCTGCTAGGGGCTTCTCGCGCCCGCCTGCCCCAGACGGCGGTACACCCCTTTGGCTACGGGCGAGAGCGGTACTTCTGGGCGTTTGTCGTGTCCCTGGTGATCTTTCTGCTCGGCGGAGTCTTTGCCATCTATGAAGGTGTGCACAAGCTCCGCGATCCCGAGCCGATCTCCTCGCCCCTGGTGGGTGTCGGTATTCTGACGTTCGGCGTGATGCTGGAAGGCTGGTCCTTCTTTACCGCTGTCAAGGAAGCCAGGGTGCAGCGCGGCGATCAGAGCTGGTGGTCCTTCATTCGTACGACGAAGGCGGCCGAGCTACCCGTCATTTTGCTGGAGGACCTGGGAGCCCTGCTGGGGCTGATCCTGGCGCTCCTGGGCATCGGGTTGGCGATCCTATTGGGTGATCCCCGTTTCGACGCCATCGGGAGCATCTCGATCGGCGTCCTGTTGACGGTGATCGCGGCCTTGCTGTCGATAGAGATGCGCAGCTTGCTGGTAGGCGAATCCGCGTCGCCCCGGGTACTCGATCAGATCGTGGATGCGTTGTCGGCTGGCGAGCACGTGAAGAAGGTGATTCACATGCGCACTAGCCACCTGGCACCGGACGAGCTGCTGGTCGCGGCAAAGGTGGAGTTTACGGGAAGTCTGACTTCCGGCGAACTGGCCGATCAGATCGATGCCGCCGAAACCCGTGTTCGGGAACAGGTGCCCATGGCGCGCTTCATCTACCTCGAGCCCGACATTCACCGCCAAGCGCGATCGAATGAATAAACGGTAGCTGCCGACGTCGGACGCAGGCGCCCGCCCTGGGGCGCGGGGAGGTTTGTCAATGAAGCTGAAGCTGGAGACAGGAGCGTGCAGCGGTTTATGGATCTTGATGCTTGGGGTTGGCTGTTCTGTGACGGTCAACGAGGGGGACACCGATGTGCAGCCGAGTCGCAGTGGCCTATCCTCTCAAGCTCGTCTGTCCATGCTGACCTCCGAGGAGCAGACGCAGCTGTGTAGTTGGGCCGAGAGTCAGCCAGGTTTCGGCCAGGCGATTGATTGCGGCGGGGGCACCGTCACAGTCGAGGCGGGCCCTCCCTGTTCCGGTGGAGCCATCCCGGCCGCGTGTACAGCCACCGTCTCGCAGGCCGAAGATTGCCTACTGGCCAACATCGAAGACCCGTGTACGTTGGTGGTGACTGCTTGCCTGCCGGTCCTCGAGTGCATCGAGAGCGGCGGTGACTTCATGTGCGCAGATGGCAATGGCACGGCCCCGGCTGCCTTCGTTTGCGACGGTGATCCGGACTGTGCGGACGGCTCGGACGAACAAGGGTGCTAGCGACCTTGTCCAGCCGCTTCCAATCGAGGCAACGCGATCAAACTCGACGCAAACGCCCACGAAACGCTGACTCAAGGTCGCTAGCAGAACACCCAATGAA
>JAPPOR010000693.1 GCA_028817905.1 Myxococcales bacterium | reverse complement strand
CCCCCCCCCCCCCCCGCTGCCTCCGGCCGCGCGCGCCCCGCTGCCTGCTGCTGTTCGTGCTCAGCTGCCTGCTGCTGTGCGGGCTCAGCTGCCTCCTGCAGTTCGGGCTCAGCTGCCTGCTGCAGTTCGGCGTCAGCCACCTCTTGCGGTTCGGGCTCGGCTATCTCCTGCAGTTCGGCGTCAGCCACCTCTTGTGGCTCGGGCTCGCCTGTCTCCTGCAGTTCGGCGTCAGCCACCTCTTGCGGTTCGGGCTCAGCTGCCTGCCGCGGTTCGGGCTCAGCCGGCGCGTAGGACTCCGGTTGCGCTAGGCCGCCAGCCGATATGGTCAGCGTTTGAGGTTCGGGCTCCGTTCGCGTCTCCGCCTCGGATCCGGCTGCCTCCGCTTGCGCTTCGGGTCTTGCTGTCGTTTGCGCCCCCGGTCCGTGCGCTCGTGTGGGCCCTTCGATCGTCCGAGTGCTTTCGGGGCTCGTGGCCACCGGCGCCGAGATCGAGGGGCCGGCCTGTTCATCTTTGGCGTGCGCCTGACCAGTCTCGTGCTCGTCGTCAGAGGGGGGTAGCGGGCCAATGACGTCGGATGGATCGACCTCAGTCTCCGAGCCGGATGGGACGACGTCCGAGTGCGTGGGCGCTTGCGCGCCTTCGGCCGTGCTTCCGTGCGCGTCCACGGTTCGCCCATGGGCGGGCACGACCCCCGAGTGGTCTTCCGTAGCGCTTTGCCCCCCCCGTGGGAGTTCGCTGCCACGCGGTACAACGTCCGAGTATATCCTTGAGCCATCGTGGCTCGCGGCATCGGTCGTGAGCGCCGACAGGGCCCGGTCCAGGTGCGCCACGAGTTCGCCGATCTTGGCGTGGAGCAAGGGGCCCGCGGTGCCGCCGCGCAGGGCCCCTAGGAAACGGCGGTAGTCTGCATGGTTGCCAGGTGCTGTCTCGCGGGTCGCCTCTTCCTCGAACGCCAGCGCCCGTCCCGGCCGCATCTGTGGCTTTAGCGTGAGGTAGAGGAGCAGGAGGTCGTTGAGCTCACCCCCCGCGTCGGCAACCTCGGCCGCCGCACCCCAAACCGCGATCTGTGCGGCCAACTCGGGATCGCGTGCCGCGCCGAGATAGTGATACACCGCGTGTCCCACGACACCCGGCCCCTTGGCTTCAGCCTCTGGCAACTGGTCGCCGACGAAACCTTCGCTGGCCATCAGTGACCGGATGGCGCCAACGTGGTCCCCGACGCTCAGATCCAGTTCGATGTCCGGGTCGCTTGCTTGTGTTTGTGGCTGCGTCGAGCTGGCGTCGACCTTGAGGGCACCCGACAGCAGCAACGCGAGCGTAATCCGCTCCGCCAGGTCCTGGGAGCTCGCCAGGGGATCCGTCGGAGCATTCGCGCCGTTTCCGGTGGGCACGGCACCCGCGTGCGGCACCGCGTCTGAGCTGGTCGCATTGATGGCTACCGGCGCAATCCGAGCAGCCAGCCGCGCACATAGACTCGACAGCGGGATGCGCGGTGCCAATAAAGCGCTTGGCACCGCCCCGTAGCCGAGATCGCGAAGCCATCTCGATGCGGGCTCGGAGAACTCGCTGGTCGTTACCGGCAGCTCTCCGGCGATGACCAGCAGGGCGACTCGATCGGATGGCGGGAGCGCGTCGATTGCTGCCAGTGCAGCGGTTAGGGGGTGGAGATAGAGGACTGTGACGCGTTCGGCGGCGCGACGGTCAGCCACGAACGCCACCCGGGTGTCAGCCTCGAGGCATGCGGCTCCGAGCTGCCTGCGAAGCTGCAGGCCAAGCAGCGAAAAGAGCTCAGGGCCGTTCAGCATCGCGAGATCGAGCAAGGCTGCCCCCAGCAACGTGTCACGCTCGACTGCGTGCGTGACCGCTCGGGCCAGCTCGGTGGAGTTCACGAGTCCTGCGTCGAGGGCGAGCGCGCCTAGCCGCTCTTCGGGTCGCGAGGATCGGGCGAACACCGGATGTCCGGCAGCGAAGGATATCTCGCGCTGCACGCCCTCCCCGCCCAGCAGCAGCTGCCCGGTGAGACGCCGCTCGGCGATTTGGAGCAGCAGCCTCGCCAGCCCATGGCTTGGCAACTCCCCACGGAGTCGCCAGGGGGCTTCCCCAGCGCCGGACTGCGACCTTCCCTGTTGTTCTGTGGCCTCGTATTCGTGAACAGCCATACTACAGTCCCCGTACGTCCCATCGGTCGAGCCCGCCGTCCCGGCGACCTATCGCCGGGAATACCTCGGGTGGGTCAATGTATAGCAAAGTCGCTCTAGGGAATACGTGCTGGAAATTGCCTCTGCGAGCCTTCATTCAGCTTTCGCATCCGGTGTGACCGGTTGGTGCCGGTGCTTACGGTTGCCGTGCAGGGGAATGGGCCCCCTACGGTGTGGATGGCACGCGCTCAGCGCAAAGTCCTTCGCTTAATCGTGTGAGCATGCCCCGTCCGGGTGTGTCGCCACATTTGGCCGTCGTTTGGTCCGCTGGCTACGATTGACTTGGCCGCAGCGGTCAGACAGGTTGGCGGTTTCGGCCCAGCTAGCTAGAGATTGTCTACGATCTCGCGCTTGGCCACGAGCCGCACGCCTCGGCGGCGCTCGATCCCACAGGCTGCGAGGAAGCGGGCTCGCAGCGTCTGCTGCAAACCTTCGCCGATGCGCTCGGTGGTGGCCACGTTGGAAACCCTTCCACCGGCCCGGTGTTCGTGTCCGCCCGCGCTGCCGATGCCATCGAGCACCTCGCGGGCGAGTCGGCCGGCGCCGCTCACTTCTGGCCCGGTACGTACCGAAACCATCAGGTCTGAGCCGACCAACGCCCCACACATGACGCGCTTGATGCCCTCGCACCGGATCAGTAGGTCGGCTACTTCGGCCACTGTCTCGGGTCCCTCGGCACGCGGGAGCAAGCACAGGGCTGCGTGGTCGTACACAAAGGCGTTCTGCAGGGCAAGCGCTAGGTCCGAGTAGTAGTTGCGCGGCAGTGGGGCGTTTTCGATTTCAGCTACCTTGGACAGGTCGGCTCGCTCCGCTAGCCACGGAAGAACGTCTCGGTCGAGCGAGGAATAGCGGGTCTCGTGACCGAGGGTCTCCGTTCGCATCGCGTACAGCATGCCACTGGCCAGGTTGGCGGTGGGCTCGACGGCCTGCTCTCGCAGGTAGCTACCGGCGATGCTCACTGTGGCGACCACGTTGGGTCGCACGTCGGAGAAGGCGACTCCTTCAACCGTTGCCGCGTGGTCCTCGTGATGATCGATGTTCGCGTTGGGGAGCGCCGGGATGCGGGCCAGCAAATGGTTGTTGGCTTGAGGGTCGCCGTCGACCAGTACCGTCGCAATGTCGTCGCTCAAGGACAATTCGGTCACCAGCTCGATGGGCGGCGAGAGCAGTCGTACCAACTCGCGATTCTCCGCGCGCACGATGTCACCACCGCCAACTAGCCGGCAGGCGACGTCCAGCCGCTGCTTGACCAGCCAGTACAGCGCCCAGCCGGCGCAAATCGCGTCGGGGTCTGGAAAGTCATGCGTGACGATCCACACTTGCTGGAAGTCTGCGAGCACACGTAGGAGGCGACTGGAACGGGGTCGTTTCATGTCGGGCCTATTCCTTGCTGCCTCTGGGCCAAGCCGAACGACGGGCTGGTCAGTAGCTGAACGCGAACAGGGTACCAGCGTTTGACACGATGAAGCCGCGACCGCTGCGAAGCAAGGGACCCGCATCGAACCCGTGTCCGGACTCGAGTCGCCCGGTTTCGCGTCCATCCGACAGCGTCAGCGCCAGGAGGGCGCCGCCGGATTCGGCCACGTACACCGTTCCAGCTTGTAGGGTGGGCCGGCCTGGCGCGCCCCGGTCGATTCGGTGGCGCCAGCGCAACCCGTGGCTCGCCACGTCAAGGCACAGAACACCATGATCTGCCGAGGAGAGCAGCAGCGCGCGATCATCTCCGTCGATGCCAGTGACCCCGGTGAGTTCGCTCATCCGCTTGCGCACGATTCCTCGCTTGGAATCGACGATGTACAGACCACCGGAAAACGAGGCCGCGTAGACGTCGTCGCCGATTTGTACCGGGGTCGTATCCACATCGATAAAGCGCGTGCGCTCGTCGCCGGTTCCGAGCACATCGAGCGAGGTGTCGACATGCCACATTTCGCGCCCATCGCCTGCGTCGAGCGAGGCGATGACCCCGTCGGAAAAGCCGGTCACGACGCGCCCATCATGCAGGAGTAGGCCCGCTTGGCCAGCGATCTTGAAGCCGGTTCGGGGCTCGCGACGGTAGCGCCACAGTACCTCGCCGTCGGCTCGCGACAGAGCCACCACGCTGTCGTCGTCACAGGCCACATACAAGGCGTCGTCCGATAGCGCCATGGTCGCTGAGACGGGGGCGCCCACGTGTGCCTCCCAGAGAAGCTCGCCAGTACTTCCGCGCAAGGCGTGAACGACGCCTGTGGCGGCCACCGCGAACAAGCGATCGGCACCCTCGTCCAGGACCGGGGGCGACTCCACTCCTGCGTCCATCTCATGGCGGTAGCGCCGATCGCCCTCGGCCGTCAGGGACCACAGGGTACCGGTCGTGGACGCCACGTAGACGAAGTGGCGACGGGTGTCCGCGACCGCGCCTGCGCGCTCGACCGGTATCGAGCGGCCTTCAAATGGTTTTGCGAGCGGCTGGGTCCAGCGAACCACGAACGCATCACCTGCGTGCTTGGCCCGCGTGCCGTCGTACCAGCTGTAGTCAGGCGCGGTGGTGGCAGTGCCGCAGCCGGACAGTAGCCAGGTGATAACCGCGACATGGACCAGCTCGGATGTCCTTCCGAGGGCCGAGCGGCTCGCCCCGGACTGCGGCTTCACAAGGCCGGTAGAGGTGGACCCAGTACTCGCTGCGTGGGCGAACAGGCACAACGAGCTGTGAGGCCGAAGACCGGACGCGGCGTTGCGAAGCTGGTGAGTTATCCAGGCCAGGGCATTCACGGCCCGTCGCCCTGCTTTGGAGCCGCCTTGGTGGACGCGCCTTCACTTGGTTCGGAATCGGCGTTGGTCTTGCCGGTGGTGGGGGGCTGCGCGCCGGTCGCGGTTCGGTCGCCTTCTCCCGTTGAAGGGTCCGCCGCGGGCTGCTTGTTTTTCAGCTGGGTCTCCACGAGCTTCTTCAGGGCTTCGATGTCGGGGGCGCCGCTGGCAGTCTTGGCCGCGCCCAGGTCGATCTTCAGGTCGTCGCCCTCGGGTGTCACGCCGAGCTCGCGCAGCAGGGTGTCGGCATCGCGCTTGAGCTGTTCAAAGACCGGACGGTGCTCTTCTTCGGATGTGGCCTTCTCGCGTTCCGCCTCGAGCATTGCTTGGAGCCGTTTGACAGCCTCGTCCTGTTTGCCAGACAAAGCGAGCAACCGGCTGGTCTGGTACTCCGCGACGGGTTTGTACGCCCCGCCAGCAACGCTGCCGGCTCGCTCATACCGTTTGATCGCCTCCGGAAGCTTCTCCTCCGCTTCCAGTGCGAACGCTGCGCCCTCCAGCCCAGCGAATTTGAGATATCCGGAAGCGGCGGCGGCGACCTCGTCGTAGGCCTTGAGGGCCTGCTGCGGCTTACCCTGCTCCATCAGGGCGTTCGCTTCTCCCAACCGCGCCCAGCGCGCAGCGTCTGTGCCCGGAAAACCGTGTTGGGTCTCCCGAAAGGGCTTGAGGGCCGCTTGGGCGCGTGACTCTATGCTGCCGTAGGTCATCGCGTCGTCGTCGCTTGATGCAGCACCGTCAGCAGAGATCGGAGCCAGCGATGCTTCTACACCGTCCCAGAGCAGGGTGGCCCCGTCTCGGCTCACCTTGTCCGAGTGCATCGTCAAGCTGACCGCTATGATCCCCACGACCCCGATGACTGCCACGCTGCCCCAGATGAGCCGCTGGTGGTCATCGAGCCAGGAGTTCGCGCGTTCCACCGTCTCGGCAACCTCATCTTCTATCAGGTTGTCCGTGCCGCGC
Source organism: Myxococcales bacterium (assembly GCA_028817905.1). Classification (GTDB taxonomy): domain Bacteria; phylum Myxococcota_A; class Polyangia; order Polyangiales; family JAFGIB01; genus JAPPOR01. The sequence goes on along the minus strand of JAPPOR010000693.1, from coordinate 816 downwards.
TTGGCGGCCTTCCGGGCGGCCTTGGCCGCCCGCTTCGCGGCCAGACGCGCACCTGCGCTGCGTCCTGCGGACTTGCCTCCGCCACCCTGTTGCGGTTCTGCCACGTGCGACGCTCCTCGGCTTTCTCCCCAGGACAACACGCGAATTCCCCGGGGGCGGGCGGCGAATATACACGCGGGCGATCGCAAGTCAAACGGGCCCAACGACCCCAGCCCGTGGTATCCCGGCGTCTCCATGGGCCATCTCCTGCTCGCCCCCGCTGTCGCTGCGTTGGTCGCGATCGTGTTCGCTCCGGCCCCTGCGCGGGCATATGAAGATCAGGTCGGGCTGACCCTGGGCTTGGGGTACGTCAGTACCCCGATTGGCGATCGGCCCACCCACGGGATCGGCGGCGGGCTGGTGTTGGGATGGGGCCTGGACGACGTCTTCACGGTTCGTGGGCGTCTCGACTACAGCGTTCACCCCGGGGGCGAGGGGCCCACGCAGCACCGTGGGATGTTGGGTGCTGAACTGCTCTACCTTCTGGATGTGCTTGCCTGGGTGCCCTATTTCGGGGCCGGCGCTGCGGGCGTAGCGTGGCTGGTAGACGGAGACCTCCAGCCGGATGTCGGATTGTTTCTGGTCGGTGGTCTGCAGTACCTCTGGCAGAGGGAGTTGATCTTTGGCCTCGAGGTGCGCGGGTTGGCCGTGGCGCGAGCCCCGGAGGATGAGTTCGCCCAGATGCTCGTGATGCTCAGCGCGACCTACCTGTGGGAAGTCTACTAGCCCGCATCCATCACCAAATCACGCGCCCTCGCACAACTGCTCGACTCCGCA
>JAPPOR010000397.1:20975-29376 GCA_028817905.1 Myxococcales bacterium | reverse complement strand
CCCCCGCCGTCCGACCCGCTCGCAGCGCCCGAGGCCTGTTGTGTCGCTCATAGTGATCCGGGATGCGAAGCACGCGATGTTGCGGAGTGCGTCTGCGATTTCGATCCCTACTGCTGCGAAGTGGCCTGGGACGGCATCTGCGTTGTCCAGCTCGAACGCCGTGGGTGTGGCACTTGCGGAGGGGTCAGGGACGAGCCGCCCGAACCACCGCCCCCCGGGTCCCCGGCTGCGCCATCGTGGTGCTCCGCCCGGCGCGAGCCTGGCAGCGGCGAGGCGAGCATCGATGCCTGCGTTTGCACCCATGATCCCTATTGTTGCGAGATTGCCTGGGACGCCGAATGCGTGAGCGGTATCCGCGAGCATGAATGCGCGCCGTGCCCCGACCGGTAGGCGAGGCGACGTGGGAGGGGGTCGACGAGTCAGCGTTCCCTCAGGCACCCATCGTCTACCCGCAGGTCAGGCGCTCGTTCCAGGATGCTGCTGTTCCGCCATCAAACATAGGCGCCAAAGCCCGTGAGACCATCCGTTCGGACTCGGTTCTCGATCAGAGCTAGGTAGGGATCCGAAAGCCCGCGTTGCGCTATGCTTCCTGTATGGACGCGGATAGGTCGGGTTTCCCCTTCGTGCTTTGTGGCGGCTGTCAGGGCCGATCGGTCATCTCGGCCCGCTGGATCCAGCCCTCGAGGGCCCTACGGTCGCGCGTTGCCGCGATTGCATACGTTGCCAATACTGCCGAGGCACTGCGCGCGCTGCCCGCTTCTGGCGCCTTGCTCGCTATTCGGTTTCAGGGCGCGGTGTATGACGGTTGCGAGGTCTTGCCCGATGTGAGCCTTACGGGCGTCCAGCGGTCGGTTCGGAGCTTCCGGTACGAGGGGCCGGTGCGGTCGGTACTGCTTCGCTTGACGCCACAGGCGGTCAGCAGCTTCGGCGCATCCGCGGCGGAGCTGGTCGACCGCACCGTAGGTCTCGCGGCTCTGGGCTGTGACGCCCTTCTTTCGCTGCCCGATCAGCTGGCGCGGGCGCGCGACGCCGCGACCGTGCTGACGTGTCTCGAAGACGCCCTGTCGCCGCTGCCCATCCGCCGGGACGCAGGCGTGGAACGGGCCATCGCGCTGTTGGGCAGGCCGGCGACGGGGGAAGGCCGGGCGCCGCAAAGTGGTCCTTCGGTGAGAGGGGTGGCTCGCGAGCTAGGCCTTAGCGAGCGCCAACTCGGCCGGCGGTTCCACGCAGCCGTCGGCCTTGCGCCCAAACAGTTCGCCTCGGTGCGCCGGCTCGAGCACGCGCTGCGGCTGTTGCCGTGGGCCCGTACGTGCGCCGAGGTAGCCCACGGTGCGGGCTATTTCGACGAGTCTCATTTTGCGCGCGAGTGCGCGCGCATTACCGGCGTATCACCGGGGACCCTGCGGCGAAGTCAGCGGACCGAGCTTCACGTCGGTACGTCCGATCTGTACAAGTCAGCCAACGTTCCTTGAGCGAAGGTGTCCCAGGCGCTTTCGGTTTCTATGACAACGATGGGCGCGCGACGGTCGTGTCCGGACGGCAGGATGGCCGGGACCGGCTGCGCGGCCCGACGATCAAGGTCACACCCCTGCCATGAGGGGACCTCCTCAAGCGGGCGAGGGTGGCGGCGCCCGTAGGGCTAGAGGATCGCAGCCATTGCCATTTGCTCGAACGTGGCGTGGCGTAGAACGAACAGGCCCTCCTGCTGGTCTACAACGAGCACTAGGCTCGTGCCGCGCACCTTGAACACATCGGATGCGCCCAGGGGGTCAGCCATGCTGCATCAATTGGCAGCAGAGATGCGCTGAGTGGACCCGGTAACGCTGGCGGCGTGTCACACTTCCCGGAGTCTCAGTGCCATTGGTAGGGCTTGGCACCAGGACAACCCGCCCAGCCCATGGTCGGATGTCGGATCGAAGGGAAACCCTTGTTGTTCGGAACAGGGGTCATGCGACCGTCCGGGTGCTCGAGTAGGACCCAGTGCAGCGCCCGTCGGCGCGTGAGTGGAACCACGAACTCCACCTCCGAGGGGCTGACTAGCTTCGCGGGGCGGCGCTGATCCTCGTCGATACCGATTCGGACGTGCATCCCCTTCACAAACCCGGACCCATGCAGGCGCACGGCATCCCCGCGCTTCCATCCGAAGCCGGCCGTCCTATCCCGGTGCGGCTCTCCCATCTGCAGCGGGGGATCGGCTCGGTCGACCGTCAACGGCCCCGCCGGAGTGATCTCGATGTGCGGCCCGTCCACTGTCTGGCCACCGATCGTGGTGACCCGGATCCTCCCGGATGCCGCGCAGGGCGGGACCCAGAAGCCCCACTTCAGCTTTGGGAGCTCAACACCGCCAATGGTAGCCTTCTTCCCCTCGTAAGCCGGCTCGACCTTGATGATCCCCTGCAGCGGGACGCGAGTGGTCGTGATCCGAGGCGGCGGGTCCGCGGCAAGCGCCGCGAGGGGCATTGCGAGTGCGAGCGCGAGGGCGGCGACAGTCGATCGGCTGGACATTGCGATATGGACGCACGACAGGTGGATTCGGTCTACTCGGCGCGGAAGGAAGGCGGCCAAGGGGTGTCTTGGGGGAGGCGCGCGAAGGAAATGGTGTTTGGCCACGGGAGGTTACGCTGTCCGGGCTCCGCATCGTCTCCACTCCATTCAGCTATACCCGACCTCCCACAAACATGCGGGCCGACCTGGAAACTCCCGCCAGCCGGGTCGCCGATCTCGAGCGCTATCGTCGAGCAGGTGCCGACCCTGCACCTTTCAGAGCGCCGCATCGTCCGCACGTCCCGGTCGGACACGGTCTTGGACCATGATCAGGTGGCGTAGCGCGCGGGGAGCGAGTTTGGCGCTATCAGCGCCACTTTACATCGGTCCGTGCGACGGATCTGGCGGAAAGCGAGTCCGTGTCACGTGTTGCCGCCCGTGTTCCCACGCACGACTACGCTCGGCCCGACGGCCGATCGCTATCGTACCGGCGGGTCGCGGAGCAGGGCGTGCTGGAGGTTCGTCGTCATGTGCTTGACGAACTTGCGCTTCGACCATGCCAGATCCATCACTAGCTCCTCCCACAACCTCACCGACGACATGGCGGTGATCCAGTCGCGAGCCGTCTCCACCGTCCACTCGGGGGCGAGCTCCTTCCACACGTGAAGTCGCGCGCCCACCTGGCGCGAACCGGCCCGCCACGCGAGCGGTCGGTCCCGCCAGGCTTGCTCGATATCGGGATCACCGTGACGCAGGGTGTCCGACATGCGGACCACCGCGTGGATGCGCGGGTTGTAGTCGGCGAGGAAGCCCGCGAGGCGGGCGAGCAACTCGGTGCCATTCTGCGCGGCTTCGACGGGCGCCAGCGTCCCGCGGATGTCGTTCTTCTCGTCGACGTAGCGCGCCAGCTGCAGTAACAGGTCGGCGCGGCCGTCGAAGTGGACATGAACTACCACCACAGCTCGGCCATTGCCGTCGATTCCTACGACGTCGCTTTCGAATCCGCGTGCGATATCAAATCGGCCGTCAACAGCGGAGTCGAGCAGGGAGAAGGCCGCCGGAGGATGTGTTTCGGCAGCGGGCTCGGAACCTGCGGCGCGTGGCCGAGCTGTTGGAAGCGCGCTTTGTCTCGGGTTGGGTAGCCCAACTGAGGACGGGTCGCGTGTTCCGAACGGAGCGGGACGTCGACTCCGATCATCACGTGCCTTGGTGAGGGATGGGGGCTAGGGGTAGTCGAATGCGAAAGGTTGTGCCCCTTCCTTGCTCGGTCTCGAAAGTCAGTGAACCCCCATGCTTTTCGACGACGATGTTGCGGGCGATCGCTAGCCCTTGTCCGGTGCCGCGGCCGACCTCTTTGGTCGTGAAGAACGGATCGAAGACCTTTTCCTGCAAGGTCGCCGGGATACCGCCGCCGGTGTCTGCGATCGAGATCTCTACGCAGTCATCCAACGCGCGCGTCTGAATGAGAATCTTTCCTTTTTGACATGAGCCACGTTGAACTACGTCTTCGATCGCGTGCGCTGCGTTGACAAGCAGGTTGAGGACGACCTGGCTCAGCTGACCTGAATGACAAGGCACGAGAGGCAGTTGCTGGTCTAGCTCTGTGACGACGTCCGCTACGTACTTCCACTCGTTTCGGGAGATGGTGATCGTCGCATCGATCGAGGCATTGAGGTCCGCGGGGGTCATTTCGTCGCTACCCGCGTGTGAGAAGTCCTTCATCGAACGAATGATTCGGCTGACGCTCCGAAGGCCTTCGGTGGTCGACTCCAAGGCTTCAGGCACACTCGTGCGAAGAAGTTTGAGTTTGGCTTTGCTTGCGACCGATCTCGCCTTTAGCGCAAGGCTACCGGCGTTGCCGTTCTCTGCCGCTTCCACGACCTCCTGGTACGCGTCCACGACCGATAGCAGACACCCGAACGCAGTTTGGAGGAATTTCGCGTTGTCGCCGATGTACTGCATGGGCGTGTTGATTTCGTGGGCGATGCCCGCCGCAAGCTGACCCACTGCCTCCAGCTTCTGTGCCAAGCGAAGCTCGGCTTGCATCTGCTGCCGTTCCCGCATTTCCTGAGCTAGTCGGTTGTTGACCGCTTCGAGCTCCCTTGTCCGCTCCTTCGCGAGCTCTGCTAGCTCGTCTGCTCTCAGCCTCGCAACCCGTCGAAGCGACCACTTCCTGGTCAGCGCATGGGCTATCTGGACGACCTCGATGCGTTCGAAGGGCTTCTTGAGGACAAGGAATCGATCGGTCTGCGCAAGTCTAGCGGCGATCTCGTCCCAGCCGTAGTCAGAGTACGCACTGCAGATCACGATCCCGAGCTCCGGATCGGCCTTCCACAGATGTTCGATGGTTTCGACTCCGTCCCAACCAGGCGGCATTCGAATGTCGACGAAGGCCAACGCAAAGGGCCGCTTCGCATCCAGAGCCGCCCGGACCTTGGCCAGCCCCTCTTGGCCCTGGAACGCCGAGTCGAGCTCGAAGGTAGTGTCCGGGCCCCGCGGTGCGGCCTCTCCTAGCAGTTCGACCTTGATCCAGTCGAGGCTTCCGTCCGGACGTTGCTTCGCGCCGAGCACCTTGCGAAGGTCGTCGTGGATCGCGCGGTTGTCGTCGACGATGAGGATTCTGTTGTTTCTTTCAATGTCCATCAAGCAGCTCTCGAGGGTCTCGTGGGCAACTGGAGCTGGAACGTCGCACCCTTGCCTGGCCCATCGCTAATGGCAGTCAGGCGTCCTCCGAGCTCCATGGCCGTCGTGGCGCTGATGTGCAGTCCAAAGCCGTGCCCGTTCTCACGTTTTGTGGTGAAGCCATGGGTGAAGATGCGCGTGAGGTCTTCCGCCGAAATCCCAATTCCGTTGTCCACAACCGAGATCACCACCTCATCGGTATAGGAGGTCGTGACCCGGATGATCCGGTTGTCGGGGTCGTTGCGCTCCGTTGCGTGCCTTGCGTTGGTCAAGAGGTTGACCAGGATCTGCATCAGCTTGTGAGGCTCCACGGTCAGGTCCTGGGGACCTTCATAGGCGCGTTCAATCTGGATGCGGTTGTTGCTGGCCTCTGCACCACTGAGGGCGATCGCCTTGTCGAGGAGCGGCCTGAGCTCCACGTTCTCGAGCACACTCGTGGAGCGGGCGTACTCCTGTTGACTGGTCACTATGGCGATGATGTGACGCACATGCTCGTTCAACATCTGGAGCTCATCGTTGAGGTCGAGATGCTCCTTCCGTAGCTGCAGCGTGATCGCCTTGAGGGATTCGATCACCCGTCGGCCCCGTGCATCCTCTGTGAGGAAGACCAGAAGCGATTGGGGGTCGCTGCTGTGCGAGTCGAGGAGCTCGACGACCTTCCCAAGGACGGCAAGTGAAGTGTTGCGAAGTCCATCCTGGGCGACTTCCACCGAGATATTCACGCTGTTGACTACGTTGCCCACGTTGTGCAGAACGCCGGTAGCGATCTCCGCCATCCCAGCAGCGTGGGCGATCTCGGTTTCCAGGCGCCTGCGGGCGGCTTCGGCCCGAGTGTGTTCGGTCCGGTCGAGGACTCCAGCGAGGACGACGGGTCGTCCCTGTAGGGTTGTCGTCGTCAGCCTCACGTCGATCGGTACTTCGGTGCCGTCTCGTCGCAGCCCGGTGACCTTCCGTCCGGCTCCCATGGCTCGATCCACTTGCTGATTCACGAGGAGACGGCGCCGGCTCTCGTGTTCGGTCCGCTGTTGTACCGGAACCAGTAGTTCGACGGGTTTGCCGAGGAGCTCCCGCTCGGAGTACCCCATGAGCTCGGTAAGCGCTTGGTTCGCCCGCTCGATCGTCCCATCCGGAGCGACAACGAGAAGGCCAATCGGGGATGCCTGCAGCAGTCTTTGCAGGTAGCCCTCTGCCAGCCGACGCTCCTCGAGGTGGGAGGAATAGGCTTGGTGCAGCCGGCGCCCAAGGTAGACGATGCCACCCACCGACAGGGCAATCAGGGCCACAAACGTGAAGATGGTGGTACTCGTCGCTTCCTGGGCGCCGGTGGTCCGGGTCGCGAGCCGCTGCCTGGCTTCGTCTTGCAGCTGCGCGGCGGTGCTCATGATGGCTTCTTCCAGCGGCCGGAGCCGGTCATGCAGGACGGCATCGCGCTTGCGCACGGACCAGATAGCTTGAGCGAGTTGCTCATCCAGCTGAAGCAGTTCTTGGTTGGCATGCCGCAGCCAGCGAATATGGCTCGGTCTCGCGGCGCGCGTGCGAAGTTCGTCGAGACCATTTCGCACCGCTGCCAGTTCCATGGCGGCGCGGTCTGCGTCGGTACTATCTCCCGTACTCATGTAGCGACTCGTGCTGGAGATGACCCGAGTGACATGTCGGGTTGTCTCCAGGGCGACGGCAGCGGTTTGCGGCTCGTTCTGTCGCTGGGCCGTGACGGAGATGTCGATGAGAGCGCGTTCCAGGGCCGGCCCATGGGTGTCGGCGATAGCCGCAGCAGCATGGACCGCTCGATGGGTAGCGGGAGCGAGCTCAGACCAGAAGGCGCGGTCATGCGTCGCCCGTAGATCTGCCAGCCGGTGCAGCTGGCGTGGTGTGCCTTGATCGTCCGCCAGCTCATGCGCGGAGTGCAGCAAGCGGTTGCCCTGCAAGCTCAGGGCTTCAACCCGCTCTAGGTCAAACTCGCCCCGAGTCTGGCGATAGTTCAGGATAGCCGCCCGTTTCTCAAGGGTGTTCTGAATCAGGCGGCTGACGAGGATCGCTCGTGGCAGGAACGCAGCTGAAATGTCGTCGAGTTCACGTTCGACCGCTCTCATCTGAAACCAGGTCGAGCTGGCTGCCACGATCAGGAGCAGTATCACCGTGTAGGGGAGGGCGATGATACGTGCCCGCAGGCTGTCGTGGCCCAAGCGTTGCTTCGGCGCGTCCGAGGGCGAGGGGGCTGGTTTCACTGGGTCACCGGTGGCCTCGGCACGGTTGCTTGGAGGGACGCGCGCAGGGTCTCCACGCGATTCCTGATCAGCACCATCTGGGCGTGAACATGGGGAGGGTCCGTGCTCTCCAGCACAGCTAGTGTCGCGCGCTGGGCAGTGATCCCGAGCTTGGCCTTGATTCGCACGAGCTCGGCCATGATCGTTCCCGTCGTGTCGTAGACGTCCGAAGGTTGGATGCTGCCGGGCGGGAAATCCCCAACCACCAGGGGAGCGATGCCGAGCGCCCGTTCGATGCTAGCGAGTACGTACAGGACCATGAAGCCCTGTAGGTTTACGTCGACGGGCATCCGGTCGGGCTGGGGTTCCGGCGCGCGTCCGGCCAAGTGGACACCCAGCGTCGCCGCGATGAGGTCCAGTTCGCTCAGGATATACTGCGTGTTCCGGTACACGTAGCTGGGGCTGACCTGTCCCACGACACCGTCGAGCAAGAACGATGCACGCCACATGTTCCGGTAGACATCCGCCGGTGCTTTTCCAGGCAACAGGGGAAACCGTTCGTCGCTTGGAGCCAGGCCGACAGCGCCAGAGATCCGGTCCAATTCATGCAGGACGTCCTGCGTGCAGTTGAACACCTCGGCCGGTCGTACGCGGGCGATGGGTATCTGGCCTAGCGCTCCCGGCGAAAGACCGAGGTCGGCCTCGAAGCGCGTCACCTTTTCGAGCACCTCGAGGCACTTTGCGTACACGTGGATTGGATACTTGTGCGCTTGAACGGCGGGGTCGCGCGGGATGTCGGTCGCCCCCTGCGCCACCCGAAGGCGCCGGATCTTGGAGATGATCCGACGCGTCTGCTGGAAGACCTGGCTGGGCGTGATCTCCGTGTTCCACTGGGCCCGAGCCACCGACTCGCTGGCTGAAAGCACCGCCGCCAGCAGCATGGCCGGTGCGACGACCCGAGACCCTCGGCTCTTTACCCTCGGAAGCCAGTTGATCGCACCGAGTCCCACGATATCTGCTTGTAGGGCCTT
>JAPPOR010000397.1:0-20190 GCA_028817905.1 Myxococcales bacterium | reverse complement strand
TGCTCGGGACTTCCTTGAGCACGCGCCCCCCGGACCGGCGAATTCAAGGGCGCGGCTAGCTAGCGCTGTGTTCGCCATAGACGTGTGCCCACACCGCCGAAGCGGCTGGGGTGGGCCTCAGACAGGCACCGGTGATAGATCGAACTTGAAGCCTGGCGAACGCTTGGGGTCGGCCCGTCGTGCGTCCGCTCTCCCCCGCCGAGGTTCGGCTCCTTGCGGGGCTGCCAGCGGTGCCTATGTGCAGCCTACGGCCGCGCGCATCGGTTCGGACGGATGGCGCGGGGCGCAATCGAAATGGAGCCAAATGTCCGGACTCAGCGTTGGTGCGACGGCGGCCGTTCCCAAGCGCTCGTTCTTGTAGTGCAATCTCGAAGCTCGCCGCGCTGAACCCGTTGCGATGACGCCGGTCAGATACCTGAAATGGTTCATCGCGCTTGCGGCCGCCAACGCTGGCCTGGCGCTGGCGCAGATGACTCCGCCAGACGGCGGGCAGCGGCGCGATGGCAGCGGTGAGCAGGCGACGGAACCGGGAGGCCCGGAACCGGACGCGGGCTCCCTGGCACAGACCCCATCGCGCAGGGGCCAGGAGCTCGACGGGGGAGTCGTCCCGGCGGACGCGCGCGTGCCCTTGCCAAGGGCCGCGGACGGCGGGATGCCCATGGCGGAGGAGCCGCCTGTCGCAGATCGCGCTGATGCGGGAAGCGTTCCCACGCTCCCAACAGCCCACAAGAGCGAGGCACAGCAGCACCATCGTCCCGAGGCCACCACGCGGGCTAGCGCCCCTCCGAGCGAGTACGGTTCGTCGCCGGTCGCGGACGCCGGCCTGGGAGCCACCGCGTTGCCCGACCAGGCCCGGGGATGGCAAACGCAACCGGGTGTCGAGGATGAGGATGTGGTGCTATTCGTGCCGCGTGCGATTCTCGCCATTCCCAGGTATGCGTTCGAGGGGCTTCTGTGGCCGATCGTGAAGACGGCGCGCCTGATCGATGACTGGAATGTCGTGGAGCGTGCTGAGCGCATCTTGTACTTTGACGCCAAGCACGAGTTTGGTTGGCGGCCCACGCTGTCTTTCCGTTCCGGCTTCGGCCTGGCGGCCGGTGCCAAGATCTTTCACAAGTCCTTGTTCGGGAGTGACGAGCAGCTCGAGCTGAAGGCCCAGGTACTGGGTGGCTACGGGCAGGCCTACGAGGCATCATTGGAAGGGGACCGCATTGGGGGTTCGCGGCTTGGGCTGACGGCGGTTCTTCGATATGAGCGTCGGGCCGCAGCTCTGTTCGGCGGCATTGGGATGACGGATCGAGCGCCTCCGGCCTCAGGTGTCGGACCACGCGACGTCAATGTGCGTACCTATTTTGGCCATGAGCGGGGGCTCGGGCTCGTGCGCTTGGGTTACACGTCTGGAACCGTCGGCTCGCTCGTCCAACCGGGGGTGACGCTGATCGGGAACGTGAGGCGTTTTTCGAGCAACGACGCGGGATGGACGCAGGTCGAAGACGTCTACGACCGCTCACTCATTGCGGGGATTGAGGACGGCGTTGCCACGCTTGAGGTTCAGGCCAACGTGGTGGTGGATCTACGTAGCAGCGCGGGCATCAATCCGACTGGTCTGTATGTGGAGACCTTTGCAGGGCGCGCGCTGGCGGTATCCAGCTACAGGTACTGGCACTACGGAGCCGAAGTGTCCCATACCATCGACCTGTACAAGGGCACCCGAGGGTTGACCTTGCGGGCCGCATTCGAGGCCGCCCAGGGCGGCGACGGAACGATTCCGTTTACCGACCTGCCTCGCCTGGGTGGGCCCGACAGGCTACGCGGATACATGGAGGACGAATTTCGGGATCGGCTCGCCGCATTCGCAAGCGCCGAGTACCGCTATCCCATTCACCGCAACGTCTCGGGCCAGCTGTTCATCGATGCCGGTCATGTCTCAGACCGGCTCAGCGATCTCTATGACTTCAGCTCCTTTCGCATCGGGTATGGCGGCGGCATCGTGGTCGGAAACGATAACAACGTGCTGCTGCGTCTCGATCTCAGCTACGGCCAAGACTTCCAAGTGTTTCTGAGCAGCGACATTGCGCGCGCGTTCAACGGAAGGAGTACCCAGTTGTGACCCTCGGCGCGCGATCCGAAATCACCATCGGCGGTGCCCTCCTGTTGCTGTTGGCCGCGTGCGCAACGCAGCCGACCTTCCGGGACGCGCCGATCGTGTGGCAGGCGGACGACGCGCGCAGCATCCCGGAGCCGCAAGAGCGCGAGTACAGCCCCGAAGAGTATTTCACCAACGTCTTCGTGGCCCGACGACTGACGCGAACGCTTGAGTTGCGAGACCTGGAGCCTGCCGGCAACACGAACGCGCTCGACGAGGTCCCAAACTCCACCTGGTTTACGAACCGGCTGGGGGTGCGGGACCTGACACCGGCGATCGTCGCGCGCGGTCCTGTCACATCCGGGCCCCCGAAAGTGCCCCTGACGATCATTCGCGGGAAAAACAGTGGCGGAAACGCGGGGTTCTTTGCCCGGGACGCGACCGGTCGAGCGTTCTTGGTCAAGTTCGACACGCTGGAGAACCCTGAGATGCAGACCGCGGCCAGCGTGATCGTCAACCGGGCCATGTGGGCGCTTGGCTACAACGTCCCGGAGGACACCCTCGTCACATTCGCATCAGGCGATCTGAAACTGTCTGAGACGGCTACGACCGAGGACGACCTCGGCAACGAGAGACGGATGACCCGCGCAGACGTGCACGCGGTGCTGTCTGCCGGGCCCCGCAGCAACGATGGCCGCTACCGAGCGTCCGCAAGTCTGCTCCTGAGCGGGACTCCGAAGGGCGGGTTCCGCCCGGAGGGTACCAGGCGCGATGATCCCAACGACCGCGTGGACCACGAGGCGCGGCGGGAGCTGCGAGCGCTGCGCGTGTTTTCTGCCTGGCTTGGGCACACCGACATGAAGGAAGACAACACGCTGGACATGTACGTGCACGAGGGGGAGCGCAGGTTCCTGCGCCACTACCTGATCGACTTCGGGGAAGCCCTGGGAGGCCACCAGGCCGAAAAGGGGCGACTCGAGGATGGCTACGAGCACCTGTGGGATTGGGAGGACAACACGGCTGCGATCTTCGCCTTGGGACTGTGGAAGCGGGCGTGGGAGAGTCAGCAGCAAACTCCCTGGCCTTCCATCGGTGCGTTCGGAGCCCGGCACTTCAAGCCGGAAGCGTGGAAGGAGGCCTATCCCTATTGGCCGTTTTGGGAAGCCGACGCAGCGGACCTCTACTGGGGAGCGAAGCTGGTCATGCGCTTTGAGCGGCCCCTGATCGAGGCCATCGTCGCGCAGGGCGCCCTGTCCAACCCCAGGGCTGCTGCCTATCTTGTCGAGGCGCTCAGCGAGCGCAAGCGCAAGATAGGGCATGCATGGCTCGAAGCGCTCACGCCTTTTGACTACCTACGGATCCATCCCTCCCGGCTCTGCGGCACCGACCTGGGCGTCCACTTTGGTCTGGCCCAAGAGGGCGCGATCGTAGCGGTCAGCGAGGATGGCCACATCGTGGACGAGGTCCGCGTCGACCGGGACGGAAGGGCGTGCCTGCCGATTGCGTCCCACGACGGCTATGAGGTGCTGCGGCTGCGCACACGTCGCGGCCAGCACCTCAAGCCAGCCATGCAAGTCCACTACCGCGCGGGCAAACGGGCCCGCATCCTCGGCGTGATTCGCCTGGAGCCCTAGCCCGCATCCATCATCAAATCACGCGCCCTCGCACAGCTGCCGCAGCGCTTTCGCCTCAGTCAACGATACAGCGAGTATTCCCTCCATCGAAACCCCTGCGAAGCCGATCACTTGCACGATCATCACGTGCTTTGGTGAGATATGCGGGCCAGCCCGGATTATTCTTGGCTTCTTCAGCTTCCCAGGCTTCGACGGCGCCTCGCTTGTCCTTCGACTCCACGGGACATTCGCCGCCTTGGACAATACGGGGAGTATCTGGGTGTTCAAGTCATTTGCCCGGGGCGTGCCCGCCAGGGACACCGATGGGTCTTGCCTGCTGAACGTGTACACAGCACGGAATCAGGGTTTGATAGATCACCAAATGGACCCTCCCTGAGGCGTTCCATGTCTGAGTGGTGCCCAATCACGCAAACGTCGCTACCCGCTGTGGCGACGGAGCGATTTCAGTCGATTGCATGCTCACTATCGGCGCTTGTCGCTCGGTGTATGCTGCCGCCCTATGGGATTGCTCAAGAGATATTTGAACGGGGATATCTGCACGCTGGAGCCGGAGCACCTGGTCGGGCGGTCTCCACGGGCCAATCTACTCTTGAGCGCATCCTACGTCTCTTCGCAGCACGCAACCATTCGTTGGGGTGGCCAGCACTGGGAGCTCAAGGATCTGGGAAGCCGCAATGGGACACTGGTCAATGGTGAGCGGGTCGGTGCTGGCGTCGCATGTCCCTTGCCGGCAGGCATCGAGATCTGCTTTGGCCGCGAGGAGCAGAAGTGGGCGCTTGTCGATGATTCCGCACCTCGTCCTCTGATCGTGTCCGAAGACGATCCAAGTCGGAGCATTGTCGTGGATGGAGAGGTTGCAGCGATTCCGGACAGGCGAGAGCCCTGGGCGACGATCATGCGCTGGCACGACGGCTCCTGGAAGCTAGAGAAGGAAGAAGAGCTGTCGACCTTGGCCAGCGGCCAGACCTTTGAGGTCCTGGGTGAACGCTGGCGTTTCGTGTGTCCGGCGGGGATCTTGGGGACGTCGACCGTGGATTGGCCCGAGCGTACGGCCAAGGGCCTAAGCGCGGGGCAACTGCTGTTGAAGTTTTCGCGGGAAGAGGAGCACGTTGAGCTTTATCTCCGGCAGGATGGAGAGCTGACAGATCTGGGTACGCGTTCACACAACTACCTGTTGCTGTACCTGGCGCGCAAACGACTGGCTGAGGTGGACTCGGGTCTTGATCAGGCTTCCGCGGGTTGGGTCTACCGCGACGACATCTTGAAGGACCTACGCATCGATCGGGAGCACCTGAACCTCGCGATCTTCAGGGTCCGCAAGCAGTTTGAGAAGGCACAGGTCCCGGACGCTGCCTGCATCATTCAACGCCGTCCAGACAGCCAACAGCTCCGCATTGGCATTGCCGATCTCAAAGCCGAGAGACTCTAGTGTCGACAACGGGACTAGCGGGACGGGCCCAAGCGCGGGCCGAGCCACCCTGCATCCAGGAGAAGCCATGAGGAAGAGAAAGGTTGTCGTCATAGGTGGAGGGGTAGCCGGTCTGACCGCGGCCCACGAGCTCTCGGATCGTGGGTTCGAGGTACACCTGTATGAGCGCCGCAACCAGTGGGGTGGCAAGGCGGCGAGCGCTCCCAACGAGTGGGGCTTTTCGGCTGAGCACGGCTTTCGCTTCTTCCCCGGCTGGTACAGGCACGTGCCGGATACCATGGCGCGTATCCCTTACAAGGCCCGCTCAGTCGCAGAAAACCTTGTGTCGGCCTCCGAGAACCTCTTTGCCAGCTACCATCGTGATTCGGTGGTCGCGCCGCTTCGCTTCCCGACCAGTGTTGCAGATCTGACGCGCATGGCTGCGGCTCCGGAGAATGCGCTCAAGCTCGGACTCACCGTTGCTGACTTCCTGTTCTTCTTCGGGAAGCTCGCCGAGTTTGCCACAGCTCTCGAGCGCGATCGCCTGGAGCAGTACGAGGCCATGAGCTGGTGGAAGTTCATGGAGGCCGATAGCAGGAGCCCAGAATTTCGAGCGTATCTGGTGGACGGTATCACGCGCAACACGGTAGCCGCCGACCCTCGCCAGGCGAACGCATACACGATCGCTACGGCTGCCCTACGCACTTTGACCGACGCAGTTCGGCCTGATTCGCCGGTTGACCGCGTGCTCAACGGCCCTACTGACAAGGTATGGATCGGTCCCTGGGTCGAGCATCTGAAGGCCCGCGGAGTTCTTCTGGCACGGGATGCGCAACTGGAATCGATCGAGTTCACAGACGAAGCGAAGATCGAGGGGGTGGTGATTAGGCACGGCGGGCTCAAGCTGCGCTGCTGTGAGGCACACTGGCGCCTTCTGCTCGCGCGCAAGCGCGAGTACGAGAACGGTGGCCGGGACCCGCAAGCGCTCCGAGAGAGCGCGAAATGGGCTGACTACAAGGCGCTGTATGACTACAAGCGGGTGGCGTACCCGGAGCTCACTGCGCGGGTCCATAGGAACGTGGCCCCCGAAGATTCCTTGCGAGCACCGCAGGCTGAGCATTGGGACGATACCTGGGATGAGGAATTGGAGTCGGCGCAGCGGCAGTATCGAGAGGCGCTCGCGGAGTCGGAACGCAAGTCGGGGTTGGTCAAAGCCGACTACTTCGTCTTTGCTTTGCCTGTCGAGCAAATGGCGTATCAGGTCAAGCGCTCGCGCACTTTGCGGCGGCACGACCCAGGCCTCGAGAGCATACTATCATTGGCTGGGCATGTGGAATGGATGGTAGGCATCCAGTTCTACCTGACAGAGAAGCTTGAGATCACAGGTGGGCATATCGACTGCCTCGATTCCGAGTGGGCGCTGACCGCCATTTGTCAGACGCAGTTCTGGAGTGAGGAGGACGTCGAAGAGCAGGGCGACAAGGAGTTATCCGGTGCGGTTAAGACGATTCTTTCCGTCGATATCTCGGCATGGAACGTCGCTGGAAGCAAGCACCGCAAGGAGGCTTACCGCTGCGAGGCACCGGAGATCGCAGACGAAGTCTGGCACCAGTTGAAGAGGTCGCTCAATCGAGAAAACCGCGCGCCGATCCTCAAGGATGAGTACCTGCTCTGCCACGACGGGGATCGAGAGGCGCTGCCCAAAGAGAGCTACCACCTGGACGACGACATTATCGGTCGCTTCGACCGCACCAAGCAGGGGCTGTACAAGGTGTTCGAGAGCGTGCGCTTCAGTTCAGAGGCGGTTGCCAAGAGCGCCGACGAGAAGGCTGCTGCCGACCCCATGTCGGTCTTCGCCCATGGCGATCGGCTGACGGTCAACGTAGAGCCACTCTTTGTAAATCGCGCCAACACCTGGAAGCTTCGGCCCCGAGCTACCACGCGGGTCAGAAACATGTTCCTGGCGGCGGACTACATTCAGACGAATACGAATCTGGCTACGATGGAGGCCGCAAACGAGGCTGCCCGCCACGCTGTGAATGCACTCTTGACAGTTTCGGGCTCCGACCAGAAGCCCTGCCGCGTCTGGACGCTCAACGCTCCATCGGACGTGATCGGATCGTTGGGACGCTTGCTTGGCATGGAGGGTGCCGGGCCAGAGCAGGGGTTGATCGCATCCGCGGAGGTGGTGGGCCAAGCAGCTGCCAAGGCGGGGCGAGCGGCACGTGGTATCGCTCAGGCATTCAGCGGCGTGATGAGAAAGAGGTGAAGGGGATGGACAGACCGAACAGGGGCAATGGCGACTCGCCAAAACACGGGGAGAGGGCGAAGGTGACCAGGCAGCAGAACGAGACGGTTTACTACTTCTCTTTCATGTCTGATTTGCGGCCGCTAAACGCCAATTCACTGCAGATCCGTCATCCGCAGGGCGCGCGCTGTCAGGTCGCTTTCGGCGGCAGTGAGAAGGACAACGTAGTGACCAACCCCGAGCTCTTTGCCGCCACGTGGCAACGGAGTCCCCTGCACGATAAGTTCAAAAACGTGGCGGCGCGCGACCAGGACAGGGACGAGCACTCCAAGCCAAGGATCACCATCCCCAGCGATGCCGATCCCGTCTGGAACGGCCTGAAAGGGAAGACCCTCGGGGGGGGCGACTTCATTCTGGTGCGGTCGGATGGAGTCGTCGAGCTTGATGGGAGGTTTACGCTTCGAGCGGAACCAGACGATACGCTGATCGACGTCGTGTACAACGGGCTGATCGATCTCACGGAATACGTGGAGGAACACCCTCCGGGCGAGGGGGAGTGGCAAGGCTCGGGGATGGATCGAAACCTCGCTTGTGAAGCGCGCACTTCCAAGGTTTTCGAGGACTTCACGATGGGGCGCGCAAGACTGAGGTATCGGGACAAAAAGGGACCCCTGCTCCCCGTGCAGTGCGGCATCATCTTCGAGCTCGCAACCGGCCCCTGGTCGGACAGCGCCGGGGAAGACACAAGCTGGATGAAAGACCGCTACCGCGCCTTGCAGGAAAACGTGTGGCGGTACCAGGTATTGACCCGGCACCGGTTCGAGGGGGTCGGCCACATCAACTTCGAGGATGGCGTGCCGGCTCCCAAGCACATCTCCATCGATGTCTACGGGCCGCGCATCACGCGTTCCAATGGAAAGCGAGCTAGCTGATGGGGTTGCAGCAATCGCGAGCACCAATGCGACATGCTCGGGGGCCGCGCAGAAACCTCCTCGATACCGATCTGCTCTATCTGTTTTCGTACGATGCGAACCTCGAGATGCGGCGCGACGAGCTTGGCTTCGTGCCAGGTGGGCTGCGGGTCAACATCAGTGCCAAGCCCAATGAAACCCGTGCCTACCATGTGGCTCGAGAGCGCAGCACTTTGAGCTTCAACACCGTGCAAGGGACAGTCGCATGGGGAGTTGACCGCGCCCTGGTCCGCACAGACGATATTGGTGTGCTCGACGTACGCCTTACGATTCGAACCGACGACGGCGCGACCATCTATTCCTGGTACGAGGGCGTGTTCCCGTCCGGCGAGCGAGGGTATCGCAGGCTGATTAGTGAAGACCCGTTGCTAGGCACCGAGGAGGAGCCATTTGAGGGTCGGGTGTACGTTACGCCGCGGTACGAAACCGGCGACCCGAGATACCAGTGGTTGATGCAGTATCAGTGTGTCGGAATCGGTCGCGTCATCATCATCAAGAGCTCGGTCCGCCGCGCTAGTTTCGACATCTACGCCATGGACTGAACCATGCAGAGAACCGCGTTTCACGAAAAGAACCTGATTTACATGCTCTCGCTTGACCTAGACCTCGGTTATGGGCGACGCGGGGGGGGTTCAGGGCAACGCGTGGTGCCGCAGGAGCGTGTGCTTACCTCGATGGCCCACGACTTCACGTCCCAAGAGGAACTTCCCGATGAGGTTTCGCATAGCGTCTACAACGCTCTAGGCGACGAACGGGTCATGGGATATCCGGCTCCCGTAGGCACGGTTGACTTCGCCCAGGACACCATTCGCTATCTTCCATGCCAGGACTACGCCGAGATTGTTGGTAGGCTGGTGTTCCGCGCTGGTGGAGACCTGATCGAGGCCGAGTACCAGGGTGTCGCCCGGCCCAAGCCTTTCATGGCTATTAGAAGCGGCTACGGGATCGATGGGGAGCTCAGTCCGGTGCATGCCAAGGCGCATATTCGGACGCGGTTTGAGACAGGAAGTGCAAAATATCGCTGGTTGGTGCAGCAGCAGTGCGTTGGATATGGCACGCTCACGCTCACGCGAGGGGAGCCCGAGTTCGCGACCTTCGACGTGTACGCGGTGACCTAGCCAGGAGAGCGCAGATTGGGGGGCATCCCGTCGAAGAGCCAAGCAGGCCGTGATGCCGCACCCGCCATACCTGACGTGCAGTCGGATGTCGGTCCCTATCGACTGCTCTCACTGATTGGCGAGGGCGGCATGGGTCGCGTCTATCGCGTGCGCCACCGCGGAAGCGGAGAGGAGCTGGCGCTCAAGACGGTCAATCGCATGGCGCGCCACCGGGCCCTAGCACTGCGTGCCGAGGCCGCTGCGCTTCGATCGGTGCGTCATCCGGGCATCGTTCGGATCGTAGACGAGGGTACCCATGAGGGGACGCCCTGGTACGCGATGGAGTTACTCACGGGAAGCACGATCGCGGACTACAACGCCGAGCTCTGGGAGCAGAATATTGAGCCCACCGTCTCGGGCGTGTCTCGTTCGGTCTCTCTGATCGACGTTCCACCTGAGCCGGTGCCCGCGGTCGATAGTTGGCTCGGCCGCGGGCGACGCTCCCGACTCAGTCAAGCGAGCTTGACCCACGTGCTGAGGCTCTACCGTGAGCTGTGTGAGCCGCTCTCGCACATCCATGCCCGCGGAATGGTGCACCGTGACCTCAAACCTGCGAACGTTTTTATTCGCCGGCACGGTGGTCCCGTGCTGATGGATTTCGGGCTGACCGGCTTCGCGAGCGGTGGTGTGGGACGCGAGGTGCTCGACCCAGGCAACCGGGGCTTCGGCACTCCGCAGTACACCGCTCCGGAACGGGTGGACGGCCAGCTCGACGCGCGTTCCGATCTCTACTCGTTGGGCTGCATGATGTTCGAGACGCTAGTCGGGCATCCGCCGTTTCATGGTGACCGTCGCCACGTCGTGTCCCAGCATCGGCATGCGCCACCTGCGGTACCATCGGAGCTGGTGGACGGCGTCCCACCCGAGGTGGACGCGCTTGTCCTCGAACTCCTTCAAAAGGAGCCACACGCTCGCATCGTGCAGGCGAGCGACGTCGCGTCGAGGCTCTGCGGAATCCTCGGTGAAAGGCAGCCCGACGTGCCCGGTCCGGCCACCTTATACCGCCCGCAGCTGTCGGGACGAGAGCAATCACTGCAGCAGCTGCGGCAGAAGCTTGAGGCAGCCGGGCAAGGGCGCGGTGGGATGGTACTCGTGAGCGGTGTTAGTGGCGTCGGCAAGACGTTTCTGACGATGCAATTCGCGCTGGATGCGGTTCGCGGTGGTGTTCGCGTCGTCACCGGGGAAGCCCTGCCAACCGGCGAAGGCCCCCCTGCGCTCAACGGGGGCTCGACCGGGCCCCTGCATGCTCTCCGCCGGCTGCTCCAGTCGATCGCCGACACCTGTCGCGAGCAGGGCGAGCAGGCCCGAGACCAGATCCTGGCAGATCGGGCGGTTCACCTAGCTCCCTTCGAGCCAAGCCTCGAACCGTTTGTCAAGGGCGAGCATGCTGCTGGGGTGCTGCCCCCAGCGGCCGCGACGGAGCGGGTCCTGGTTTCCTTACAGGAGACCCTAAAGGCCTATGCGCGCCACGAGCCGCTGGTCCTGATCCTCGACGATCTGCATTGGGCCGATGACCTGACGCTGAAGCTCCTCCTGGGCCTCGAGCCTCGCTTCTTCGACTCGGTCCCGCTGCTGGTCGTAGGGACCTATCGGACCGAGGAAGCTTCCGGCGCGCTCCAGCGCCTTCTGGGATCGGGTGCAGCGACGTCGCTGCCACTGTCGAGCTTGGGCGAGGTGGCAGTTGAGCGAATGATCGGAGATATGCTCTGCAGCCCTGCTCCCCAGCACTTGGTAGACGCGTTGCTCGAAGAGTCTGGGGGCAATCCCTTCTTCGTTGCGGAGTACATGCGATACCTGGCGAGTGAAGGTCTGCTGAAGCGTCGGCGAGGAACTTGGGTAGTGCAGGGCGCAGGAGAGGGTGACGGGCCTGACTACCACTCCATCGGTGTGCCGCATTCCCTGGGAGATCTCTTGGAGCGTCGGCTGCAGGCGCTGAGTGCGAATAGCCGGCGTACGATCGAGGCGTGCGCTGTACTCGGGCGCAGCTTCAGAATCGATACGCTCGCCCTCACCCTGAACGCTCCGGAGGAAACGCTGATGGGGGTGCTGGGCGAGGCCCAGGAGAGGCAGGTCATCTCTGTCCAGAACCCGGACGAGTATCGCTTTCTGCATGACAAGTTGCGCGAGGCCAGCTACCAGGCCATCCCGAGCGAGCGGCGGCGCGCGTTGCACAGTCGCGCAGCCCTGGCCTTGGACGCCCTCGGTACGAGCGATCAGGACCACGGACGGCTCGCAGCCCAGCTGGCGCGGCATCAGCGGCTTGCGGGGAACCTCGAGGCAGCTGTCGGTTGGCTTGAGAAGGCTGCCGATGCCGCGTTGGGACTGTCCTCGCAGCGCGATGCGGCTGGGTATTTGGCGCAAGCGCTAGAGCTGGCCGAGCAGATTCCCGCTTTCCCTTTGGCGCAACGCGCGCGCTGGCAGAGAGCGTTGGGCGCCGCGCTCCACGACGTCGGCGAGTTTGAAGCCGGCAACCGCCACCTAATCGAAGCGCTGAGGTTGCACGGCGAAACCGTCCCCTTCGGCTCGCCGGGCCGCATGGCACTGCGTATCGTCTGGGAAGTGATGCGCCAGTCGGCGCATCGATTCGTGCGCTGGCACCGTTGGGGGGGGGCCGCGCGGGAGCGGGAGCGAGCACTGGAGTGCGCGCGCTGCCTCGATCGACTTCAGCAGGCATACTACTACGCGGGAGATGCGCTTCCCATGGCGTACTCTTGCTTCCGCACGCTCAATATGTCTGAAGCCGCAGGGGCATCGGCACAGCTGACCATCGCATATGCGAACGCTCGTGCCGTGGCCGGGGTGATGCCGTCAAGAAGTTTAGCCACGGTCTACGAGCGCCTGGCGCATACGAACATGCAGGCTGCACCCGATCCTGTCGCCGAAACCTATTTCCTGACGCTGCAGGGCGTGCATTCGACCGGCCTATGTGCGTGGTCGGACGCGCGGGACAGCATCGAGCGTGGGCTCGAGATTGCTCAGCGGTTGGACTACGCGCGCCGAGTGCGCGAACTGTCGGGGCTGGCCAGTACGCTTGCCTTCTTCATGGGAGACTATCGCGAGGCCAAACGATCCGCTGAGGTACTTCGCGCGCTGGCTGTGAAGACCGACGCGCACACGCATTGTTGGGGTTTGTTGTGCCGGGCGCAGGCTTCCCTCTGCCAGGGGGCAGTTGAGGAGGCTCAGAGCGACGTGGACCAGGCACGTGCGATCGCCGACGACCTCTGGAAGCCCGAGCGCATATGGGCCCGTGGGCTGGAGGCTAGCTTGGCAGCGCACAGCGGCGCGTGGGGGCGCGCGGACGAGGCATCACGCCTGGCGCTGGAGGAAATCGCTCAGGTGCCGACGGCGACTCATCACACGGTGGATGCCTACGCGCGCATCGCCGAGACGCGCATTGCCTTGTGTGCCAGAGAGGCGCCTGCTCGAGGGTCGCGTCGCCTAGCATCTGCCGCGCTCGGAAGCATTAGGCAGTTGGCGAAGGTCTTTCCCCTGGCCGAGCCCCGCTACTACTTGTTGTACGGCTATCTGGCAGAGGCCAACAGAAAGCCGGACCGCGCCGTCGCGCACTATGAAGCTAGCCTGCGTCGCAGCCTCGAGCTCGGTATGCCCTACGACGAGGCGCGTGCCCGTCTGGCTTTGGCAGACCACATCGAAACGGGAGGTCATAGGCAGCGGGCTCGAGAACTTCTGCTCGACCAGCGTGCCGAGCTCCGGTTCGCCAAGCTTTGCAGGTAGGGACTCCTAGCCCGCATCCATCACCAAATCACGCGCGCTCGCACAACTGCTCGACTCCGCAGGGCTTTCGCCTCAGTCGAAAATACAGCGAGTATTCCCTCCTTCACCGAAAGCCCTGCGAAGCCGATCACTTGCACGATCATCGCGTGCCTTGGTGATGGATGCGGGCTAGCCCGGATGATTCACGAGCGCTTCGCGCTCGCGAATGATCGGAGCTGGCGAGGGACCCCAGAAGAGAGCACGTGTTCCAGTTCCTTTTCGCGGCCTGCTGGAAGACACGCGCCCAGCTCGCGGCGCTGGACGGGCTCACTCAAGACACGTGCCGTCCTCCAGGCACGCGAAGTGGCAAATGACTTCGGTGACCCATGCGCCACTCACATCGCAGCGTTGCACATAGGGGGTGTTGCAGCGTTGGTCGCCTGGGGTGCACTCCCCGGCGCACGAGCCGGATTGGCACGCGTAGGGGCAGGCCGGCTGCGCCTGCCAGCGGCCGGTGTGTCCGCACAGTAGGGGCGTCTTGCCGGAGCATTGGCGGGCGCCCGGTGCGCACTCCCCGGTGCAGGATCCGGACTGGCACAGGTAGGGGCAGGCCTTGTCGGACTTCCATTGCCCAGCGTGTGTGCAAACGAGGGGCGTCTTGCCAGAGCATTGGCGGGCGCCGGGTGTACATTCCCCGGTGCAGGATCCGGACTGGCAGAGGTAGGGGCAAGCTTTGTCCGATTGCCATTGACCATTGTCCGTGCACCGCTCCGGGGTTGTCCCAACGCAGCGGCGGGCTCCGGGGGTGCATTGTCCGGTGCAATAGCCGGCGCTGCATATGGACGGGCACTGCCGCTTGTCTCTCCAGTATCCGTCGTCTTCACACACCTCCAGCGCTGCTCCCCTGCAGCGCCGCGCGCCCGGCGTGCACTCCCCGGTACATGACCCAGTCCGACACAGGAACGCGCACCGTGTGGTCGGTTTCCAACGGCCGTTGTTTCCGCACACCTCGGGCGTAGCGCCTGTACAGCGGCGTGCGCCCGGCATGCAGTCCCCTACGCACGACCCCGCCTGGCACACGGACGAGCATGGCGAGAGCGTTTGCCAGCGGCCGTTGTTTCCGCATACCTCGGGAGCCGAGCCGCGACAACGCCGCTTGCCGGGTACGCATTCCCCTTCGCACGTGCCCGACCGACATACGAACGAGCACGAGTCTTCGGACCGCCAGCGGGCGTCGTCGCCGCACCGTTCCGGCGTCGGGCCGCGGCATTGCCTCGCGCCCGGTTGGCATTCGCCCGCGCACCGTCCGCCGTCGCAGAGGTACCGGCATGGGGTCAGCCTTAGCCACACGCCTCCCGAGTCGCAGACCTCCGGCGTTTTCTTATCTGTGCCGCCGCACCGGCGAGCTGAGTCGGCGCACGCAGCCTGCTGAGACGGTCCGGCACTGGGTGATGCGGGCGTAGTGTGGTTGGGCTGGGCGCCAACCGGTCCACCGTCGTTCGGAGCGTTGGGGACGGACCCTCCCGCTGCGACCGGTCTAAGGCCCCCGTCCCAGCCGCCGCCGGTCTCGACGGCGGCGTCCCTACGCGCCTCGCCGCCCTGGCTGCCAGTCCCGGTGTTCCGGTTGGGGGGTGCCGCGGGCGACATCCCAGATCCGGCATCGACCACGGGTTGATACGATCCTGCATCGTCTCGGGTCGAGACCCGTCGGAGCTGCGGCACGAGCGATCTGTTGAGCGGCCGCGCGCTTGGGCCCGGATCCTGAACCAGCTCTGCCGCGTCAGGGGCGCGGCCGAGCTCCACCCCTGCTGCGTCGCCAGGAGAGGCTGGAACATCAACGCAGGCAAACATGCTCAGTGCGCCCCACCCGACGATGAAAACCCGATCTTGAGACACTGAACTTGCCTCCCCGCATCGCGTGACATCACGCACCCTTGGCCCGCATATACGAGGTCAGTGCAGGTTTGGATCCAGCTCCCCAGAACAAAATCCCGGAGCACGGTGATTTGGTGAGAATGCGGGCTAGAGGCGTCAGGGCCGGTCGAGGGCGGCCTGCTCGACGCGGTCCGGTGGCAGCACCCAGACGAGGGTACTGGTGCCGGCTTCGATGCGTACGCTACGCCGAGCGATGGTTTCGCCCGTATCCACGCGGTGCACGACCAGCATGCGCTGGCCGGGGTCTATGTTGGTGGCGAACCCGATGCCCGCGCGGGAGATCCCTGGCGCGGCGTTCGGACCGTCCCGGAATGGGTGGCCCTCTTCGTCGGACCCCTCGAACTCAAAGGACCAATCGGGCGCGAAGCTCCCGTCGCAGTAGAGCGCCACCAGCATCAGCGCGCCGTAACGGTTCTTGTCCCAGTCCCGATAGGGTGCGAAGCCATCGTTCTCCGCTGTCGTGGTGAGCATCGGGTAGTGAACTTCCGGCACGAACAGGCCACGGGGCGCGTAGAGGATCATCGGGATCACCCGTTCGCTTGGATCACGCACGGTCAGATAGTTGCGGACGCTGCCTGGCACGCCAACCGGGTAGCTGAGCGTGGCGCGTCCTTCAGCGTTGGTTGCTGCCCGGTCGAACCCGCTGCAGGGCTCGACCGGATCGCCCGAGCAGACCGCGACGTCGAGGTCGGGGTAGGGTTTGAGCGTCTCGAGGTCCGCGATCCGCACGTGCAGGGTCGCCTGCCCCTCGTGGCCCGTGAGCCCGTCCGCCCAGTCGTACTCGCCGATACAGCCATAGTGATCGACCGTGTGCTCGCAGGGTCCGGAGCAGCGGTCGTCACGGCACAACTCCATCGCGCCCCATTTCGGGCTGTAGCCAATGGCCAGCGGGGCCGGATCGACCGCTTGCTGTTTGGCGTAGCATCGCACGAAGCAGGTGGGCTGTTGGCAGTCACGCAAACAGTCGACACCGGTGGCACATTCCGGCGCCTCGCCGCATTTGTCTGCCTCGGGTTGGCAGCGCTCTCGAAAACAGCTCAGGCACGCGGGGCGGTCGGTATAGCTGAGGCGGCCGTGGTCTGGGAACGCATCGACCATCGGCTCGGAAGCGCGGGCTCCGCCCCCTGTAAGCACAAGCTGGTCCGGGTCATGGCTGCAGCCGACGAACCCGACGAGCACCTGTGCGACCACCGGACCCACCAGGGCCATCCAGTGCGCTTCGCCCAGCGCTCGCGTAGATCCTCGGCGAGCCCGTCCTCTCTGCGATGGTTGCGTTGGCGGGCGCTGCAAGATGAATGCAACCCTTGCGAAGTTCGCGCAGCGGTTCGCTGCTGACGGTTGTTCGGGCACTGTGACTACATGTCCTCGAAGACGATCGAACCGGAGCGTCCGGGGCCGGTCGCCGGTGCCTGGCTCCGCGCAGGGCGAGCAATCTTGCGCCTGGGCCGCGGAGGCCGGGTTGCGGCCCGTCCAGCGGGTGGCGTGGCAATGCTCGCGGCGGTCGGCGCCGCACCACGCGGCGGGTCAAGTGCCTCGCTCTGCGGCCGGTCGTGTTCGAACATGCCTGTGGCTGCGGCCGCGACTGGGGGCGCCTCGTCCACCTGCGTCCCCATGAGCACCGGCACGGGCTTGGCCGGCGCGAGCGCCAGGTCGAAGTGCGAGTCTGTGTAGCTCGGCGGGTCCAGGCGGCCCGCCGGCGTCGTAGCCGCGGATGCCGGCGTGCCCTTCGCCGCATGCACGTGCCTCCAGGACCATGCTCCGGCGGTGCACGCAGCCACCGCGACCGCCGCGGTCAGCGCAAGGCGATTCCTAGTCGTCCGACGCAGCCAGGGTGGCGTGGGTTCGGCAGGGCTTACGGCGGGCTCGGTCACCGCGGCCACGCGTCCTTCACCCGCCTCGGTGGACTCGGTGGCGGAACCGCCCGTGAACGGCAGTAGGGCGTCGATCAGCGCTGGAACGCTCCCTGTGCGGTGCTCGGGGTCTTTGTCCAGCGCGGCGAGCACGACGTCTTCGAAAGCGCACGGGAGGCTGGGGCGATGGGCACGCGGCGGCGTCGGGTCATCGCGGCAAACCGCGAGCACGAGCGAGCTGTACGCATCCGCTTCGAACGGGAGGCGTCCGGTGACGGCCTCGTAGAGTACGACGCCGAATGCGTAGACGTCCGACCGGGCATCCGCACTGCGCGGATCGCGCAGCTGTTCCGGCGACATGTACGCAGGCGTTCCGACGATTGCGCCCTCGTTGGTCAAGGTTGCCTGGCCATCGCCCTGGGCCCGCCCAAGCGCAGCGACGCCGAAATCCAGCACCTTGGCCTGGGCAGCCCCTTCGCCCGGTTCGCAGAGGAAGATGTTGTCGGGCTTGAGGTCGCGGTGCACCACGCCCTTCTGGTGGGCCGCCGCTACGCCTTGCATGGCGGGCAGGACGCTTGTGACGGCGTCGGCCACACTGAGGGGTCCCCGCCGCAGGCGCTCGCGCAGGGATTCACCATAGAGAAGCTCCATCACCAGGTAGCTCGCCTCGCCCTCGCGGCCGACGTCGTACACGTCGACGACGTTGGGATGGGTGATGCGTGCCGTTGCCTGGGCTTCCCGCATGATGCGACGGGCGTCGCGCTTGCCCGTCACGGGCCGCAACATCCACTTGAGTGCGACGAGCTTGCCACTGAGCACGTGCCGCGCGCGGTAGACCGCGCCCATCCCCCCGCGTCCGAGCTCCGCTTCGATCCGGTACTTCTTTGAGACGACCTGGCCGGGCGAAGGAAGCCGTGCAGATGCCGGTACATGCGGGATGTACGCGGCCTGTTCGAGCCACGACTCGTAGCCCGCCACACTATCATCCGTGCCCGCGGATGACTCGCCGAGGTCATCCGTGCCCGCGGATGATTGGCTCGGCCCGCCTGCTCCGGAACGCCTGCTCATCGGAATGGCGAGCAAGCTATCAAAACGTCGCACGTTGGGCTATAGGGGGGGGCGGCCCGAGGCAGTGGTGGAGGTATCGCGATTGCACCGCATTTCGTAGGCGCGACCGACCCGGCGGCGTCGGCCGCTATCCGAGACTGGCGTCGGGACTGGCGTCGGGGCTGGCGTCGGAGGTATGCCCGCGCCGCCGGGTGCGCGTTCGCTTGGCTGGTTGCACGTGCCGCCCTGGTCATGCCAGTGGCGGTTGCGGAACCGGTGCCCGCCGTTCCGGTGGCTTCGGGTGGCGCTTCCGACTGGCAGCCGTCACCGAAGGCCCGCGCGAAGTACGAGACGGTGGTCCGCGAGGCCATCGCGGAGTTCGACGCGCGCCGATGGCCCGAGGCCCGCGCGCTGTTTCGAAAGGCCCACGGGATCTGGCCCAGTGCGCGGACGTACCGCTCGCTCGGCATGACGGCTTTCGAGCTTCGAGACTATCCCACGGCGCTTCACGAACTTGGAAACGCGCTGTCCGATCCGCGGCGGCCCCTGTCGGCGAGTCGACGCGGGCAGGTCGAGGCGCTCATCGAACGAACGAGGATGTTTGTGGGACGTTTGCGCGTCATTGTCCAGCCGCGCGACGCGGAGCTCTTGATCGACGGGAAGGACCCCAGTCTGTCTTACAGCGCGCCAGCGGGTGCTTGCGGCGATGACCGGGGTAGGGCGAAGGAACCGCTGGAAACCGCTGATGAATCTTCCCACGAGACCTGCTTTGCCCTGCTGCTCCCCGCGGGCCAACACACGGTCTTGGCCCGTGCCAGTGGCCATCACGACCAACGCCAAGCCGTCACCATCGCTGGGGGTGAAGCGTCCGGGCTGCTTCTGAACCTCGCCCCACTTCCCGAGGCTACGGCTTCGGCCGCGAATGCGATCGGGCCTGCGCGCCCGGGCGCGCTTGCGCCCGTTGCCGATCCCGAGGACGGGTCGGCTGGTCCGCTGGCGCACCCGGGTGTCTGGGTCGCCGGCGGCGCTGCCGTGAGCTTGGGGATCGCTTCCGCGGTGCTGTGGTTCGCCAGTGATAGCTCCTTTGACTCCCTGCGGACCCGTTGCCGGAGCGAGCAGGACGGCTGTAGCGATGCGGATCTAGCATCCTGGCGAACCCTGCAAACTTCCCATCACGTGACTCTGGGATTGTCGATTGCTGCGGGCACGGTCGCGGTGGTGTGGTTTCTGCTCCACGAGCAGGGGGGCCCGCGTGCCCCATCCGTGGCACCCACGGCGCGCGGCGCCCGGTGGGTCGTACGGTTTTGATCGGTGGCAGGGACACTTTGTGAGTCACAAAGCGGTACGGGCGGCCCCTAATCGAATGCGGGATCTCCCGCGTCCTGCGATGATGACCCCAAGCTCGTTCACCCGCGACACTCCCGGCCCGACGGTCGATCCGCCCTCGAAGCCCTCACAAGCCGCTCGGCGGCCCGTCGAGTCCGAGGTCGATGCGGATATCCGTGTGGCCTGTGATGCTGGCAACTACGGCGATGCTGTCACAGCCCTGTTGCGCTGCTACGGCGACGACCTGATGTCGTTTCTCGTGTTCCGGCTGGGTGACCGTTCGGCCGCCGACGAGGCCTTTGCGCTGCTCGCCGAGGACCTCTGGGCGAGCCTGCCCAGGTTCGAGTTTCGCAGCCGCGTGAAGACCTGGGCGTACACGGTGGCCACCCACGTGGCCAGTCGCTACGCCCGTGCGCCCCACCGCCGGCGCGAGCGCAATCTGTCCTTGAGTCAGCACGGGCAGCTTTCCCAGCTTGTCGCCCACGTGCGCAGTCGAACCCATCGCTACCTGCAGACCGAGGTCAAGAGCCGCATGGGTGAGCTGCGGGAACAGCTCGCGCCCGAGGACCAGCTGTTGCTCGTGCTGCGTGTCAACCGCCAGCTGTCCTTTCGTGACGCGGCCATGGTGATGCTTGGCGATCCGCACGGCGTACCGGACGCTGAGCTCGAACGCGAGGCCGCGCGCCTGCGCAAACGCTTCGAGCGGGTCAAGGCCGAGCTGCGCCGCATGGCCGAGCAAGAGGGGCTCCTCTAACTCGTTAGCCCGCATCCATCACCAAATCACGCGCCCTCGCACAACTGCTCGACTCCGCAG
>JAPPOR010000934.1 GCA_028817905.1 Myxococcales bacterium | reverse complement strand
CCCGCGGGAGACAAGGCGGGAGCTCTGTCGAAGGAGCCACATCGCGGCAACCGGGCGTCTCGGAGGATCAGGTGACTTCGCGCACGCGTGGGCGTACCTCAAGCCTACGTGCAATCCGCTCGTCGACGCCCTGTAGGAAGCACGAGATGGCGAGCGAAGCAGGTCGACCCCAGCGACCTGCCAGACCCGCGGAATAGTGCCGCACCCCACCCTTGCTCGCGTGGTAACATGGGAGGTCGCGTGTCTGTAGATTGCCCAAACTGTGGCGCCGAGTGCCGCCCAACCGCGTTTACATGTAAGACCTGTGGGCACTCACTCCTGTTCAAGCGGCATCCGTTGCGCGAAAGGATGTCGGGCAAGCCACCCGCGAAGGAAGGGAAGGCAACTGCAACCCAAGCGACCAGGGAATCCTCTGCGGAAGAGGAGATGACCATCAAGGGGACCGGCTTTCTCTCCCGACGAAGTCTTCTCGAGGAAAGCTTCGGCAAACCACAGCTCGATGCACTGATCGACGAACTGGCACGCACCCACCGGGTATTCGCGCGGCCCATTCTCGCCTCGACCCGGATACCCATGTCTCCGTGGATGGCGTTTACCGAGGCCGTGCTCGAGCGATTCTACGCGGGAGACGAGTGGGCCTACTGGCAGTTCGGTCAACAGTCAGCGGACTTCGCACTCTCGGGCCCCTACAAGAACCTGGTGAGAAACCGGGACAGGGCCGCATTCGCGCAAGCAGTTGGCACCGCCTGGAAGCTGTACTACTCGCGGGGTCGCGCGGTGGGAACCTGGCAGGAAGACGTCATGCGCTATTGCATCGAGGAGGTGCCCTGCCCGCACACCTACCTCGAGTATTCGGCATGCGGTTGGGTTTCCCGGGGTCTGGAGCTGATCGGCTCCGCGCCTGTTCGAACGGAGATTCTCCAGGGGTACTCGCGGGGCGACTCACGCGTGGAGTACCGATTTCACTGTCAGGCGGTTGCTCAGACTAGCTAGCTAGCTAGAAGTGCGGGTGCGAGTAGCGCTCGCAGAACGTGTGCACCACATCTGCCAGGGTGGGTGCCAAGAGACTCGGGTCGGTCCCGGCGGGCGAAGGAACCAGATGGGGCGCCATCCAGTCGGTGGCATCCTCGACGTCGGAAAAGATCTTCATCCGATTGCCCAGGCCCGTCGCCAACAGGATTCCGGAAAGGATGCCGCGCTGGGCCGCGGCGGCGAAGCCACTCCCCTCCAAGACAAACGCGACGCAGCTGAGGTGCGGCCACAACTCCCGGAACATGGTCGTAACCGCGGCGCGCCCGTCCGGGGTCGGCGTGGAGGCGTCTCGAACCACCGTAATCAGCCCAACCTGCCCTGGATGGGCGGCGACCAGCTCTTCAATATTGTTGCGGTAGTCCTGGGCTGCGGCCGCGTCCGGAGGCTCGCGCCCAAGGCAAATCGCCACGTTGCGCCAGCGTCCGTTGGACGCGGCGTGGTTGGTGCTGACCAGACGCGCGGTTTCTATCCCCCGAGCGCTGGCTGCGCAGCGACGTCGGTCCACTAGGGACTTCGCGTCGATGTTAGGGTGATAGCACCCATCTACAACAGATTACCAAGGTGTCGGCGCCTGAGCACGCCTTCGGACACCTGTAAGCTCGCGCAGCACGCAGTAACGTCATGTCGCACTGGCCTAGCCCGGACTATTCCGGGCTAGAGGGCTGGTCGCAGGTGCCCCTGCAGGACGTGTAGGCAAACCGGTGTGGATGGACTGCACCCCGGAGCGCGGGTCTCCTCCACCATAAAGAGCCCGAACAGGGGGCTGTATCGACCTCGCCATCCAGCACCCATGTCCACGTCAAGTGTGTGACGCCGGAGCACGGGGCACTCGCCGTCGATGACCTCTTCATAGCGCGCGTGGACCCACTTGCGGCTGACCTCGGCGTCGATCGAGATTCCATCGATCCAGGCGCTTCCCGTGTCTTGAAGGCTGACAACGGCGGTCGCAAGGTCTGCGCCCTGATCGATCGTCAACGTTACGTCTAGCATCGGGACCGATCCGCTTGCGTCCAGTTCGAGGTCGCCCTCGCACACCTTCACCTTGCCCAAGGAAAGCCCCGCATATGAGCCAGAGATGTCCTGAGGTGAAAAGTCAGTTGTGCAATCGTCCCAAGGATCAAGGGGGCGCGGCCATCCCCACCGCGGCCGGCCGCTCGGCATGAGACACCCATCACCTGCAACAGCCGTGTAGGCACCCACCTGTTGCGGCTGACAGGTCCCATCCGTCATGAAATAGATGAACTCACCCCGATCGCACATGCCCACTGGACAGTCCAGGCCTCGATAGAACACGACACCAAACGCGCCGTCGCTGACAAGCACCAGGTGGCGTCTCGCCTCCGCCTTCCCCTCAGGGTCCGTTGTGGAACCTTCCACGGGTTGGCCGCTGCCAGCACTGATAGCGCCCTCAGGACTGACAACCAGCAACTCGCTGAACCCCGAAAGTCGCGGGACCTCGGCCATGATCTGATCGACGATCTGCTGGCCAGTGCGTTCACGACACGGCCCCGTGCCGAGCCCTTCGAGTGAAACAGGGTATCTCCAGCTGCCTCCACGGCCATCCTCCGGTGAACGGATCGGCGCATCAGCCAAAGGCACCGGACGCTCGAGGCTCTGCGCCGCGGGCCCATCTGTCCGCGCACCGGGCGCACCGGCGCGGCCCGCCACCTGCGAATCTTCGAGGCCGGCTCCAGCTTCGTCCCCATCAACCTCACCATGCACGGAGGCACCGCAGCCACCCAGGGCGGCAACCCAGCACATTCCCGCACACCAAACGGGCACACGACCGAAGACCCCGCGCATCCTCCCAGCATAGTACGACCGGATCGCATCCGTCGGAAACCGGATCCTGGCTGCAACGGTGAGGGACCTGAAAGCGCCCTGAAATCGTGGCCCACCCCGAACTTCCGGCCTAGTCCGGACCCACTTCCGGCGCCAGGCGACCAGGTGCTGCGCCTAAAAAGACTTGGTTTTCTCGAGTTCCGTGACGGCCACCCGGGAAAGATGACCCGGACCCGGCAGCCCGATGTACTAGTCCAGAGTATGACTATGCGCCGCAACGGGGGTGCCGCCCGCCTTCTGTGGGCGCTTCCCATCATGGGACTCTGGCTTCCAAACCGTGTCCTGGCCGAGGAATTCTTTGTAGCCACGACTGGCAGCGACGACGCGGCTGGGACAGAAGCGTCGCCCTTCGCCACCGTCGAACGGGCCGAAGCCCAGGCCAGCCCCGGGGATACAGTGTACATCCGCGGGGGCGCCTATCGCTTTAGCGGCACCCGCCGCACCGTCGGCGTTGCGTTTACCAAGAGCGGTCAGCCCGACCGCCCGATCCGCTACTTCGCGTACCCCGGCGAGGTGCCCGTCTTCGACCTGTCTGAGGTCGCGCCCCAGGCGCGCGTAACGGGGCTCGACATTCGGAGCAACTGGATCCACCTACGCGGATTGGAAGTCACGCGCGTGCGCCAGCTGATCGTCGGGGACTCGTGGGGAGTACGTGCGCGGGGGGATCACAACGTCCTGGAAGGCCTCAACGTGCATCACTGCGAGGCCCCCGGAGTTTTCATCACGAGTGGCTCTGACAACCGTGTCCTCAACTGCGACTCTCACCACAACTACGATCCCCTGGAAGACGGCGAGAACGCGGATGGCTTCGGCTGCCACTCGACCGGTGGCAACAACGTGCTACGTGGTTGCCGTGCGTACGAAAACAGCGACGACGGCTTTGACTTCATCAATTCCCCGGGGACGTGCTTGGTGGAGCACTCCTGGGCCTTCCGCAATGGGTACGTGCCTGAGACCAATCGGCCATCCGGGAACGGCGCAGGCTTCAAATCTGGGGGGTTCGGCTATCCACCGAGGATCCCTGCCACGGGCGTGCCACGCCACGTGGTGCGCTTTAGTGTGGCCTTCGACAACCGCGCACAGGGCTTCTACGCAAACCACCACCCGGGCGGCCTCGACTTCATCCACAACACGGCGTTCGACAACCCCGCCAACTTCGACATGCGGGTGACGGGCGGGGTGTCGACACACCTGCTGCGCAACAACCTCGCGGTGCCGGCAGGCGTCCCGATCACCAACTTCACGGGGGGAAGTGACGAGTTCAACTCCTGGTCGCTTTCGGTCGACCCGACGAAGGACGACTTTCGAAGCATGGACAAGTCCCAGGCGACGGCGCCCCGCGAGCCCGATTTCAGCCTGCCGAAGGTCCCACTCGCGCGCCTGAAAGACGAAAGCAACCTGGTGGATCGGGGCGAGGACCAGGACCTTCCGTTCGCCGGCAGCGCGCCCGACCTGGGCGCTTTCGAGACCGGACTCCCCGAGGACGCCCGGGAAGGCGACACGAACCAGGACGATGACACGCCGAATGTGGACGAACGCCCGCCCTCCCCGGAAGCACCCGAGCCAGCGCAGCAAGAGCCGTCCGAGCAGGAGACGCCAGGCCCCGACGAAGCGATGCCCCCGGCGACGCCCGAACCCGATCCGGACCCGACATCGACGCAGGCCTCGAGCGGAACCGAAGGCGCATCACTGGACCCAAAACAAACCACGGACCCCAAGCGAGGCGACTTGCCCGCATGGGCTGGCAGCGGACCCGAGGAGCTCGACCAACCGACCGCAGGTACCCGCTCCATCAACGCGGCCCAGGCGACCTCGCCGCACGCGTCTGGCCCGGCGGCATCGGACTGCGGGTGTCGTATGGCCAGGCCTTCGACCCACCACCCCATGGCACCTCTGCTCGCCTGTGGCGCCTATCTGCTGCTACACCGCCGGCGCCCCCGGTAGCAGGGTGCTGAGAAACGCCCTAGGCGGTTGTCAACCTCTGCTAGCGCAAGCACGTGTCCGCCGCACCGCTCAGCGCTCGACTTCCGTCTTGCAGGGCATGGGCGGGCCACGCATAGACGAAGTTCGCGCACATTTCGTCTCCCTCCAGGTCGCCTACCCGGATCAGCCGCTCCGTATCGTTCACGAAATGGCAGGCGGTGCGGATGCGATCCCCCGCATGCAAGACGAACGGCGTCTCGTACATGATCTGGTTGTTGAAGTCGTACGCGATGTCCAGGATCACCTCCTCGCTC
Source organism: Myxococcales bacterium (assembly GCA_028817905.1). GTDB lineage: Bacteria > Myxococcota_A > Polyangia > Polyangiales > JAFGIB01 > JAPPOR01. The sequence continues at coordinate 1,650 of JAPPOR010000934.1, read as the reverse complement.
CCGCCAGCGCGTTCCACCACGGACTCAAACGAAACCCCGCGGGCGTGCATATGCGGAAACGAACGAAAGACGTGGATGTCGCCATCCGCGTTCGGCGTGCAGTAGCCCTCTATCGTCGTTTCCATGGCCGGGGGGAGCAAGAAGAGCTCGCTGCCGAGCAGCGAGACGGTGGCCGTGTTCTTCCGCTTTTCCTTGGCAGTGCAAACCTCAACACCCGCCTGATCGGTCGTAGCCGATCCTTGATTGAAGTAGTGAACACCCAGCAGGACGCCGCGGCCCGAGCTCGGGCCCGGTAGCTCGAGGCCCACACCTTCGGGGAAGTTGAGCTCCTTTTGTTGGTTGATCCCGTACACCGCCAGCAGATGCTGTGCGCCCAGCCCGCAGTTGGGTGCGTCCCGGACGATCGCGCCGGGCGCAAACTCCTGTACCGTGTCCGCCAAGGCCCAATGATGAGTGATGGCCGTGTCGAGCGACCGGAAAGCGATCGCCTGGGCCCCGTCGTCCCAGGGGATGTCGAAGAAGAAGCAGCCATAGTACTCGCCTGGCGGCGCGCTGAACGGGGTCTCGTCGCCCTCGACCTCCCGATCATGGGCAACGAAGCGATAGCATTGATCGATCTCGCTCGCATCGGGCGCTTCGGGGGTTCGCATGCCGCCGTCGGCAGGGTCTTCGCATCCTTCGGTCGCGGTCGGAATGCCCTGCGCGAGCTCGATGAGCCCGGCTCGCTCATCCTCGGTTAGCGGCCGACTACTGGCCGGCGGCATCGGCGCCTCTGCGCTCTGCACGCGCGTCCCGACCAGGTCGACAACGCGCAAACCTGGATCGCTGATCGCGGGTGCGAGAAGGTCCTCGCGCGTCACCAGGGCCATGGGCGCGAGCTGGCCCGGATCACGGGCGTGGCAGCCCTGACATGACGCACGCAGCACTCGTTGAACCGAGCACGGCAGGGGCGTCTCCCCCATGCTGGGGCGCCCATCGGATGGAACCGCCGTGTTGGGCGCGTTCGGAGAATCCCGGTTCTCCGAAGACCCTGCTGGAGACTCGGCAGGGGCCGGGATAGCAGGCGCTGCCGACCCTGGCCCACCCGCCGATGGAACGTCGCCCACCGAGGGACTCTGAGGCGCGGACGCGCCGGCGCGGTCCATGCCCTGTGGCGGTTCCATCGCAGTCCCGCCCTCAACCACCGGATCCGTGTCGACGGAGGCTTCGGACGCTTGGCCACCGTCCAACTGTCCCTGGTCTGCACTCGTCCCAGTCGTGGCCGTTTGAGCTTCATCGACACGGGAGTTGGTGCTGCCCTCGGTGGACTCGCTCTGGGTGCACCCGCACAGCAGCATTGCAGCTGCGAGCAGGCAAGAAGTGGGACGCATGTACACCTCGGCCTCCAACTGCACGCATACAAGCCGAGCGACATGCAAAGCAATCCACTCAAGCACGCGTCACAGCCGTTCCCCTGGCCGTTTCACAGGTAGCACCCGGACCTGGATGGATCGCGCCAAAATCCTGTCCGTCGGGGCTCCCACATGCCCAGCAGCGGGGCTACTGACAATGTGTCTCGGCCAAATATCGTCAAGAGAGCGCTCCGGATGGACCCCGGGCGCGCGGCTGTCCCTTGCTGCGCCACGCAGCGCACCGCTGGGCTGTGCGTCG
>JAPPOR010000502.1 GCA_028817905.1 Myxococcales bacterium | reverse complement strand
AGACAGTATGCCTGCGCGAAGCGTCCTTGCATCCGGCCCCGCCGCGCTCGGAAAGCCGCGAAAACGAAGATAGGGACAGGCCCTAATCCGGGAAGCGTGCCGGCGGCACCTTTCGATGACAATTGCGGGGATCTGGGTGCACCTAGGATGCGGACGCGGCGAATTGTCGCACCCGCCTGCCGGAAACCTGCGCGCCGGGAGCGGGACAGCGTCGTAAACGCGTGACAGGCTGGGTGGAATGAGAGGTGGCACGCACGTGGAATTTCTGGAACTCGCGGGGCCGGTCGCGGTGACCCGGACGGCCCGGACCACCCAGGCACCCAGCACACACGCATTCGCGCAGCTGTTCTGCGAGCATAGCGCCACCGTGGTCCGCGTGCTGCGCCGCATGGGCGTAGCTGAGGCCGATCTCGAGGACCTGGCACAGGAGGTCTTCGTCGTCGTGTACCGCCGCTGGGCCGACTTTCGCGGCGACTCGTCGATCAAGACGTGGATCTGTGGGATCGCGGCGCGCAAAGCGATGGGTCACCGCAGGCGGCGTTCGGTGCGAGACGAAATCCCGGCCGGCGACCGGCCCGGCGGTCCCAACGCTGGCCAGAGTGACCGCGCCTTCGAACAGCTCGAACAACGACAGGTCCTGGGCGCCCTGCTCGAGCGCTTGGACCCCGACAAACGCGAGGTCTTTGTGCTCTACGAGCTCGAAGAAATGACCATGAAAGAAGTGGCTGCGACCGTGGAGGCGCCCTTGCACACGTGCTACTCGCGCCTGCACGCAGCGCGCGACCTGATGAGGCAGCACATGAACCGGCTCGCGGCCCAGGAGTCATCCCTATGAGACCAAAGGACTCGAGCGATCCCACCAGATGGCTGGACCAAGCGGGGGTCACGGGGCCCGACGCGCCACCGGCAGGCTTCGAAGCGCTCTTGAAAGCGGACACGACCCGGGCGTCGGACCATGCGCAGTTGGCCCGGATCGCGGACGGCCTGGCCGCCCGGCTGCAGCAGCCCGCGTTGTCCGAGCTCGTGCGGGCACGGCAGGCGCAGTCCGCAGCCCCGGCCAGCCCATCCGGCATGGGGAACAGCGCCCCGCTTTCCGCGGGCGCCACCAAGGTGACGCTCGCGACCGTGGTCGCCGGCGCCCTGACCTTCGGCATCTACCAGGCGACGGTGGCCTCGAACAGCGGCGACGCCGAACCACCGATTCCACCGACCAGGGAACCGGCGAGGGCACCACAACCGGCACCGGCCTCGGCCAGAGCGCCGGCGAATGGGCCGCATCAGAACCCAGACGCCACCAGTAACGACAGGCCCGCCATGGCTCAACGATTTCCTCTGGGAATCGCGCTCCCAGCGGACAAGGAGCCCGAGACACATGCCGACGGGGAGCACAAACGCTCGTCGCGACAACCTATGCGCGCCTCGCGCTCGGCCTCAGCCACCAAGCCCGATCCGCAAGCCGAACTGAGCCTGCTGTCGCGCGCCCAGCAGGCGCTTGCAGCCCATCCGGCACGCGCGCTTTCGCTTGCGCGCACGCATGCCCGCCGCTACCGCCGCGGAACCTTCGCCCAGGAGCGGGAGATGATCGCGATCGAAGCGCTCATCGCGCTGGATCGGCGCACCCAAGCGCGAGTACGCGGTCGGCGGTTCATGTCCGCCTATCCTGGCTCGGGCCATGGGCCTCGCCTGCAGGAGCTGCTCGGCACCCGCCCAGAAGGAAACGATGGGCCCTAGCATAGGCACTCGGGCGTCCCTCGCGCCCGTGTGCCTGATCGTCATCCTGGCGTGCGGCCAATCCCAGATCGTGGGGCACGCCTGTCCCGAACAGGGGTGCCCAGACCTCGGCCAGACACTGACACTCCCCCCACCGGACTGCTACAAGCAGTTCCCGATCCCGGGTTTCAAGGTCAGTGGGGATACGCGGCTGTGCTGGATCTACTCGCTGGACTCGCTGGCATCACCGTGGGCCGACGCTGCCGAAAGCATCTACGTCACCAGCCTGGCGTCGGTGGTCGGTGTCCCCAGCCATCACCTCGACGTGCGACTTGCCAGCCAGGACGTCCTGAATCGCACGGACTACCCCGATGGCCTGCAGGCACATGACTGTGGGTCATTGGAAGCCTGGCGGCTATCGGCACCGCTGCTCGCCTCGGGGCCGCTACTGGCGAATGGCGGCGAGGCATCCCCGTGGAATTTCGAGGACGCTCCGCTGGTCGTCGACCTGCGACATCGGGTGATGATCGAGTTGCACTACGTGGGCGGGTACGAGCGCGATGCAGGCATCGACCTCACCTTGACGTGCCAGCGAGACGAACCAGACATCGTCACCCGAACCTTCGCCTTCGAGATCAATCAAATGGAGCCGCTGGAACTGCTTCCCAGGGATCGGAAATCCCTGTGCGCCGCCTGCATCTTCCAGGAGCATGTCGAGCTGCGAAGGCTCTTCCGCCCGACCCACCTGATCGAAGACTATCGCGTGACCTACTCCGGAGAGTCCCTGTGGGATCGGACCGACCCTGGGCCCTGCAAGACCGTCTCCCACGAGCCATGGCGTTGCGAGTTCGACGCGCCCAGACCGATTGCTGCATATACCCCACTCCACTTTCAGTGTGACTACCTCAACGACGGCGACGCCAGTGTCCTGATCGGAAGCTCCGGCGAGCGGTGCAGCCTGTTTGGCCTGTACAGTTCCTCGGACGAGCTCGGCGAGCACGCAGCCTGCAACCCATCCCCGGGCTCCTGCCCCGGCGAATGACCTGTGCGACCCGGAGACGTTGCGGGCCCTACCACACCCCGGTTGACCCACGCGCCGGTTGCCGCCAGAGTTTGACCCATGCGCTACGAAGGAAGTATCTACCGCCCACCCAGCGAGCACGATGCCTACATCCTGCAGGCGACGATCGGTTGCTCCTGGAACCACTGCACCTACTGCGCGATGTACACCGACAAGAGCTTCAGGGTGCGGACCCTAGACGAGACGCTCGAGGATGTCCGCGAGGCTGGCCTCCGCCTAGGAGCGCAGGTCGAGAAGGTGTTCGTGGCCGACGGCGACGCCCTGGTCCTCGACATGCAATCGTGGGAGGCGATCCTCGCAGCCTGCCGCTCGGCGTTCCCAAACCTGCGGCGCGTCAGCGCCTACGCCACGGCGATGAACCTGAAGGAAAAGTCCATTCAAGAGCTCGCACACCTGCGCGCACTGGGGTTGCGCCAGCTGTACATCGGGCCGGAAACGGGCGACGACGCCACGTTCAAGCGCATCGCCAAGGGCGCGAACTTCGCAGACCACGTGGAGGCTGCCAGGCGCGCACATGCGGCGGACATCAGGCTTTCGGCGATCTTTCTGTTGGGGGCGGGTGGGGTCGAACGCAGCGAAGCCCACGCGAAAGGCTCCGCAGCGCTCATCACGGAAATGGACCCGGCCTTCGTCTCGGCCCTGACGCTGACCGTGATCCCCGACACTCCGATCGACCGACTTACCCGCAAGCAGCGGTTCCAGCTACCCGCGGTCCCCCAACTCCTAAAAGAATTGCGGACGATCGTCGGCGAAGCCAGACCGAGCGACGCAGTGTTCCGCACGAACCACGCCTCGAACTACCTGCCCCTGTCCGGCCGACTTCCACAGGATGGCCAGCGGATCGTCCAAGTCATCGATCGTGCCCTGACTGGCGACATACCGCTACGCCCCGAAGCCCTGCGCGGCCTGTAGCGAGTCCCCTTGACCGAGGTGATCGTGAGCACTTGAGTCAAGTTCGGTCGAGGTGGTCCTTGCTGCGATGCGCCGCGAGTCAAGGGGACTAGGGCCTGTCCCTAGCCTCCCATCAGTAGCTGGGTCCAGAAGGAGCAGTGGTGGTCCTCCAGGAAGGTGCGTTGGCGGGTGGGCGCCGGGGTGGTGAGAGCGTGCACGTAGTTGGTTAGCAGCGAGTACCGGCGGAAGTAGGGATCACGGGACCACGGCGAGCTGGGGGCGCCTGCCGTTGCGAAGCGTGTCCAGTAGCCCCGCATTGTAGTAGCGAGGCGTTGTTGCTCTTGCGTCAGCGTGAACTGATCGACCTGAGATTCATCGGGGGTGAAGAGGTACAGCAACTCACTTGCGTGCGCCGCCCCATAGGGAATGCTGGTCGGTGGAACCAGCGGCATCGGAGCATTGCGGTCGGCAAACTCATAGAAGTAGGTGGGAACCGTCAGGGAGAAGATCTGGGCGGTGATGACAGTCGGACATGCGAATGAGGCATCGCCGGACACGGTCGCAAACGCCTGACCAGGGCTTTCGTAGTCGCTCAGTGGGTATTCGGCCAGGATCCGTTGGGTGGCCAGCTGCGCGTCCAGCCCGAGCTGGGAAGCGAGCATGGCAGCCAGCTGCTCGACTTGTTCCGGGTACCCATCGGCGGTGAGAGGCTCACCGGCCAGATCGAATGCCAGGGCAGAAAGTATGGTTCCCTCGTCACGGTTGACCCCGATCATCACCGGCACCCGATTAAATAACCCGAACGCAAGTGCAAGCAGCGGTTGGTAGGGAACGAGATCGCCATCCACGTTGGGCACGTGGGTCGACAACGCACTCGTGTCCACCACGAGGTCTGAGATCGACAACTGCTTGTCCAGAATCTGCTGGGGGGAAAGCGCCCGTAGACACGCTAGCGTTTCCGCGTCGGTCTCTCTCTGGCACGAGAACGTGCGAGTATACTCTGCACCGGTCCGCGGCTGAAAGCTCGGGAAGTGGTAGCAGCGCGCAGGGCCCCGACTGTAGGATCGCGCCGCTGAAGAGCGGACCAGCCGCTGGGGCAGCGAGCATGCCGCATATGTTGAAGGCACCAGCGGATTGCCCAACGAGGGTCACCCTGCGCGGATCTCCCCCAAAAGCGTTGATGTTTTGTTGCACCCACCGCAGCGCCAAGAGCTGATCGAGCAGAGCGTAGTTTCCCGACACGCCTGCCTCCGAACCCCGGCTGAGTTCGGGGCTGGCCATATACCCGAGCAGACCCATCCGATAGTTCAGCGTGACCACGATCACGTTGCCCTCCGTCACCAAGTCAGCAGGGTAGTAGAAGCTCGAAGTACCGACGATCTGCGCACCACCATGCAAAAAGACCATGACCGGCATGGAATCGCTGAGCTGTTCTGCAGGAGCAAACACATTGAGAAATAGACAGTCCTCGTCGGTGCTGGCTTCGCCAAACGGAGACTCCACCTGTGGGCATGAACGGCCAAAGGTGGATGCATCCAGCGGGCCGGTGGTCGTCGGCGCGTCCGAAGGAGCGGGTGGAGCCCACCGCAGCTTGCCGGTCGGCGCCTTGGCAAAGCGAATGCCCCGAAACGCATTCACGCCGTCGCGACTCTTTCCGACGTAGCTAGCCGCCGGAAAGATGCCGGAAGGCGTCTCAACGACGGGACCACTGGCAACCGTGCCCGAAAGCGCGGCGGCCCCCACCCTCCACACGTGCTCTTCTGGCTCATCGTTTGGAGGCAGCGCGACGCACCCAACGATAGACGCGGCAAGCCCAAGGGACACCCCGCCCCTACCCCACGTCGAAATGATTAGAGTGCACAAATCCTTTGCGATTCCCATGGAGCCCTCCCATCTCTATGCCAAGGGCTCTACCAATGCGTTGCCCTTGGCGGTATGACATAGACATGACGATTCCCGCCAAGACCAGGTATGACTCCGGATCCCACGCACCCGCGCCACGCATGCGTCGGGCCGTGTTTCTCTGCTACGACGGCATGGAAATGCTCGACATGGCAGGCCCCGCCAACGTCTTGACGATGGCCTCACAACGCCTGCCCAAGGACGAAGGCTACGAGGTGATGCTAGCGGCCGAGCACGCCGGGCCTGTACGCACCGTCGGCGGTCTGGAGGTACTCGCATCCCGATCGGTCAAGCGGCTGCGCGGACCGCTCGACTTGCTGGTTGTGCCAGGGGGAGAGGGCGTCGCCCAAGCGGCGCTGTCGCTGGCGAAGGATCTCCGCCGCCTCGCCAAGCGCACCGACCGCGTAGTCGGAGTCTGTGGCGGCGCGTTCCTGCTCGGCGCAGCCGGCCTGCTCGATGGAAGAAGGGCCGTCACCCATTGGGCCGGATGCGAATTGCTGCAACAGCGACACCCGAGCTGCAAAGTGGAAGCCAGTGCGATCTATGTAAACGACGGGCCCATTTGGACCTCGGCCGGGGTCACGGCAGGGATGGATCTGGCCCTGGCGCTGGTGGAAATGGACCACGGTGCAGAGCTCGCCCTAGAGGTGGCGCGATGGCTTGTGATGTACCTGCGGAGACCGGGCGGACAGGCCCAGTTCAGCGCGCCGCTCGCGGTTCAAGCGGCCAGCCACGAGCCCCTGCGATCCCTGGCCCCATGGGCACGCACAAATCTTTCTTCAGATCTATCCGTCCACGTGCTCGCAAGGCGCGCCGGCATGAGCGAGCGCAACTTTGCGCGTGTGTTCACCGATCAGGTCGGGGTGACGCCCGCCGCCTGGGTCACCAAACTGCGCCTCGAGGCTGCTCGCGACGCGCTGGAAAGCTCGAGTCTCCAGGTCCAGGAGATAGCGACGATGTGCGGCTTCCGCAACGTCGCCACCATGCATCGCGCGTTTCGACGCGGGCTGGGCGTCACGCCCCTCGAGTACCGGCGCCGATTTGAACACTAGCCCGCGTCCATCACCAAATCACGCGCCCTTGCACGACTGCTCGACTCTACAGCGAAGTATTCCCTCCTTCACCGAGAGCCCTGCGAAGCCGATCACTTGCACGAGCATCACGTGCCTTGGTGATGGATGC
>JAPPOR010000069.1 GCA_028817905.1 Myxococcales bacterium | reverse complement strand
CGGCGAAAGTCCTGTGGAGTCGAAGGACAAGCGAGGCGGCGTCGAAGTCGTGAACGATCCGGGCTAGGGATACGCCTGACCGGCATTCCGGGGTTGCAGGGACCCAGCTAGCACGGGATGATCCGGGTCGATTCGGAGGGCTTGTGACGACGACTTCAACCAGTGCAGATGCCGGCGGCCAGGACCCACAGGATCCGACCGGCACCGAGCCCGACGCCGAGGCCACAGGAGAGGCGAAGCCGGCCGAGAGAGCCGCCGAGGCTGGTAGCAGCGCAGATGCGGAGGCTCACGTCGATACGGAGCATCCACCCTTGGTGGTGGCCGGCACGTTCACGCTTGAGCCCGCTGAAGCAGCCCTGACACTCTGTTGCGAGCTCGTGGGGCTGCGGCTGTCGGTACGCTTTGCACCCTACCAGCAGGTCTTCCAACAGTTGCTGGACCCGACGAGCGAGTTCGCTCGCAACCAGGCGGGCGTCAACCTCGTCTTTCTGCGCTACGCCGACTACCTTCGCGACCTGCCCCGTGACACCGGCGAAGCCGACCGTGCCGCGCACCTTGCCAAGACCCTGCAGGAGCTGGCCTCCGCGCTTTGCGCGTTCGCAGGGCGGGCGCCCGCGCCCCTAGTGGTAGTCGAAGCACCCGCAGCGGACTTCACCCCAGGGCCGTACGCCCACGCGATCGATCCGTTTCGCGCCGCGATCAACGACCAGCCGGGCCTGACGTTCCTAGCGCTGGATCTGGAATCCCTCGGTGGGCATGCCGCCGTCGACCCTGAACAGGATCGCCTGGCCCACATTCCGTTTTCCGAACCAGCCTTCGCGCGCCTATCGGCGCTGACCATGCGCCGCGTTCACGCCCTACGGGTGGCCCCGCGCAAGGTGCTCGTACTGGATTGCGACAACACGCTCTGGGGCGGTGTGGTCGGGGAGGACGGCGTCGAGGGGCTTCGACTCGAAGCTGGCCACGCAACCCTCCAACGCTGGGCGGCGAGCCTAGTCGAGCAGGGCGTCCTGGTCGCGCTATGCAGCAAGAACGTCGAGCAGGATGTTGCGGCCGCCTTCGAAGGCCGGCCGGACTTTCCCCTGAGGCCCGAGCACCTCGTGGCGCAGCGGGTCAACTGGCAGCCGAAAGTGCAGAACCTGCAAGAGCTCGCCGAGGAGCTCAACCTGGGCCTAGATAGCTTCGTGTTCCTCGATGACAACCCTGTCGAGTGCGGTCAGGTCAGCGCGATGCTGCCCCAAGTGTTGACACTCCAGGTTCCCACCGACAATTCGCTGGCCGGCTGGGTGGAACACCTGTGGATGTTTGACCGCGTAAAGGTGACCGACGAGGACCGCGCACGGACCCAAATGTACCGCCAGAACGCCGAACGCAAGCAGTTCGAGCAGTCCGCGGGTGGCATTGACGCGTTTCTAGCGGGGCTGGAGCTCGAGGTCGAGTCCGGAGAGCCCGACGGGGACGAATGGGCACGCGTGTCCCAGCTGACTCAGCGCACCAACCAGTTCAACGCGACCACCGTTCGGCGCAGCGAGGAAGAGATTGCCGATCTGCGAAGCTCTGGCGTGCGCATCCTGCGCCAGCGCGTCCGCGACCGCTTCGGCGACTACGGCCTGGTAGGCGTCCTATTCCTACGCACGGAAGGCGACGCGATCGAAGTCGAGACGTTTCTACTCAGCTGCCGGGTGCTAGGACGTGGGGTCGAACACGCGATGCTCAGAGAAGCAGCCCAGCATGCACGTGAGCAAGGCCTATCGCGCCTCATTGTACCCTTCCGGAACACCGCGAAGAACGAGCCCATGCGCGCGTTTCTGGAAAGCATCGACGGGAGCAGCCGCCAAGCCGGCGACGCGGGGGCCGAAGGCGAGCGCTTCGTCTGGGATGCCGAAGCGCTGGCCCAGCTCGAGCATCGGCCCGGACACGACCCTAAGGCGGTGGTCGAGGCCGCCAAAGGCAAGCGCCAAGGCAAGGCGACAAGCTCGAGCACCCCGCAGCCACATGCTGCGGCGTACGGAGAGTTGGCCTCATTGCTCGAAGACCCGAACCGGCTCAACGCGCGGTTGGCACAAGCGTCGGTCCGCGTGCGGCCGCTGTCCGGACCCATCGAGCCACCCCAGGGCCCGACCGAGCAGGCTCTGTGCGAGCTATTCTGTCAGCTGCTCGGGCTCGAAGCCGTAGGTGCCACCGACGACTACTTCGAACTCGGCGGAACCTCGCTGCTGTCCGTGCCGCTATTTGCCGCGATCGAGCGAACCTGGGGCGCCAAGCTGCCACTGACCACGGTCCTGTCCGCGCGCACCGTGCGAGCGCTGGCCCAGCAGATTGGCGGGGTCGCCCGCCCGCAAGCCTCATCGGCCATTGCCCTGCGCCCCGGTGACGCGGAAACACCCGGCCTGTTCCTGATTCACGACGGCGATGGCGAAGTCCTCTTGTACCGCAACCTGGCACAGCGCATCCGGCCGGGCATGCGGGTCTACGGCATTCCGCCGCTCGCCGCGCGTGGGCTACCGCTGGCGCACACCACCATCGAGCGCATGGCGCGCCACTACATGGAGATCATCCAGGAGATCCAGCCGGACGGCCCGTACTACCTCGGTGGCATGTGCGCTGGGGGCACGCTAGCAGTCGAGGTAGCGCGGCTACTGGAAGCCGAGGGACACGAAGTTGGCGGCGTGCTAGTCCTGGATGCGGCTGCCCCCGGCGCCACCGAGCGAACCGGCGTCGTGGCCAGCAAGCGCTGGCAACGCTTCACCGAGGTGTTTCGGTCCGCAGACGCCTCACCGTTCGAGCTCCTAAGCGAAGCCGGCGCCAAGATCTCGGCAGCCGCTGGCTACGAAACGCGGCACCGGATCGAGCGCCTGCAGGAACAAAGCCTGTTCCGCCTACTCAGTGTACTATCGGCACGCGGTGAGCGCTGGCCTGACTCGCTACCGGCCTGGACGGTTCGGCAGATCTACGACCTTGCAGCGGAGTCACACTTTCCACCGCCCTTGCGGAGGACTCCCGTGCTGGTCGTGCGAGCCACCGACGACGTCCAAGAGGCCGACATCGCCTACCGGCACCTATACTCCGAAGACGATCTCGGCTGGAGTCGGGTATGCCGCGGACCCCTTGAGGTCGTCGATGTACCCGGTGGTCACGCGAGCATGCTCCAGGAACCCCATGTGGATGCTCTATCCACGACGGTCAACGGGTATCTCGCCAGGCAGGTGCGCAGGGGACCGGAACCTACGCCCTCCCTGCTTGTCATCATCGTGAACTACCGAGCTGCCCGCCTGGTGTGCGACTGCCTAGACTCCCTGGACGCGGAGGTTCGCGCGCGTGGCAATACGCGAGTGAGCGTAGTCGACAACCCGGCCGGAGAAAACGACGTCGAGGTCATCGACAAGCACATCTCGCGTCGCGGTTACGACTGGTGCGACCTCCTGCCGCAGACCAGGAACGGCGGATTCGCGTACGGCAACAACGCCGCGATTCGCCGTGCTGAGCAAGGCGATCACCCGCCCGACTACTATCTCCTGCTCAACCCGGACACAGTGGTGCAACCGGGCGCCCTCGGCGCCCTCATTGACCATATGGAGTCCCATCCACAGGTGGGCATCGCCGGTTCGCGCCTGCTCGAACCGGACGGAACGGTCGCCGACTCCGTCTTTCGGTTTCCCACGATTGCAAGCGAACTCGACGATGGACTGCGTACGGGCCCCATCTCGAGGTTGCTCAAGGACTACCTGGTCGCACGACCGGTCCCGGAGGGCCCTGCTTCCGCCGACTGGCTGTCCGGCGCTAGCTTCATGGTCCGCCGTGAGATGCTGCGGGACACGGGCCTGATGGACGAGGCGTACTTCCTCTACTATGAAGAGGTGGACCTGTGCTTCCGGGCCAAGCAAAACGGATGGGGCATCATGTACGTTCCCGAGAGCCGCGTGATCCATTTGGAGGGACAGAGCACCGGCGTCTCCGACCCAAACCAGCGTGCACGACGCCTGCCGCCGTATTGGCACGAGTCCCGCACCCGTTTTTTTCGCAAGAGCTACGGGCCGCTCTACGCAGCTGCGACCGACGTCGCGTGGATTGGCGGACACGCGCTGTATCGCCTGCGAGAAGCCCTGCTAGGAAAGTCTCCCACGATACGCGAGCATGAAGCCGGCGACCGCTTCCGCCACGCCATCAAGAGCCTGCTCAAAGCAGACCAGCCCCAGAGCCATCACACGACCAAGCCGGGCTCGTGATAAACAGCTCGCCCGTTCGCCACGTGATCCTCTACGAAGCCGCCGTGTGTACCCTCACCGGTGCCAGTTTCCGCGGGTGGTGCCGCTTCCGCGGTCGCGGGTGCAGATCGTCAAGCCGAAAAGCCGCTTTTTGACAACTTGCTCGCATCCATCACCAGCTCGCGCGCCCTCGTACGACCGCCCTCCTTCACCGAAACCCCGTGAACTCGATCGCTTGCGCGATCATCACACGTGTTGCTGAGATATGCGGGCTGCGGTGTCGAGCCGTTCTGGGCTGGGACGAGTGATCGTGGCTTCGGGCGATGCGCTCCACGACGAAGAGCCCTGAGCCCATTGGTAGCCAATATCCACTGACTGTGCACACAACACCTACAGTGCAGGAACGGCCAGGATGTCATGCAGAATGAGCCATAGCGACGAGGTTCACGAACCAGAGGCAAATCATTGGCTCAACCCCGATCGCGCGCACCCATGGACGCGGAGGTCTCTTGCATAGACGCGCGGGGTTAGCAAGGCGAACCATCCCCACAGGCAGATTTGGCTCTCACTTGTCACCCTACAAGGTGACAAAGAGGCCCAACGCAAGAACTCACAGCACACGCGATGCACATTGTGGATAGCTCAGGAGCGCCGCTCTGTACGCTTGAAGAACACACAAAATGCTCCTTTTGACGGTTCTTGATCTTGTTCAAGGGCTGATGGAAATCGCAGTCGAGCTCTTTGGCCCTAGACATGTGGCCGCCCTGAAGCTAGTTCCTACGTATGAGGGCCTCGCACCGCTGTAAGCGTGACACCCTCTGAGCAGCGAGGTGAAGAGTGTCAGACGACGGCAATCTAGTAGTTCGGGACTACGTCATCATCGGAGGCGGACCGGCCGGAGTACAACTCGGCTACTATCTCCAGCAAGCGCAACGCGACTACGTGATCGTCGAGGCGGAAAGCTCGTGTGGGGCGTTCTTTCGCCGTCACCCGCGACACCGCAAGCTATTGAGTGTGAACAAGCTTTACACGGGTTGTTCAGATCGGGAGCGGCAACTGAGGTGGGATTGGAACTCACTTCTCGGGCCTGAGGATGATGTACCCTTTTCGGCGTACAGCCGAGAATACTTCCCCGACGCCGGCTCTCTAGCGCGGTACATCGACGATTTCGCGCGCCGTCATGCCCTGCGGGTCCTATTTCAAACACGCATCGTTTCGATCTCGCGGCTTTCCCACGGAAGCGCCGGCCAAGGCAAAGGTGAGCATGGCCATGAGGGCTACGAGCTAACCGCTCAGGATGGCAAGCGCATTCGGGCTCGCAGGCTGATCATCGCAAGCGGATTTACGCAGCCGCACATCCCCACGGTCGATGGCATCGAGCTATCAGAGCCGTACACCGAGATGTCCACTGAACCGAGCGACTATATCGATCAGAGAGTGCTCATTCTTGGCAAGGGGAATTCGGCCTTCGAGACCGCTGACAGTCTCGTGTCGACGGCCAGATCCATTCATCTAGTGAGCCCCCAGCCCGTAGAGTTCGCGTGGCGGTCGCACTTCGTTGGTCACCTGAGGGCAGTGAACAACAACCTCCTCGACACGTATCAGCTCAAGATCCAGAACGCCGTGCTGGATGCCCACGTCGATCACATTCGTCGGGAAGGCAGCGCATACGTTGCGCGCATGCGCTATGTGCACAACACGGAAGTCGAGGATCTGACCTATGACAGGGTGCTGAACTGCACGGGCTTTCGCTTCGATCCTTCGTTCTTCGAGGCCGACTGCTGGCCGGAGATGCGCAGCTGCGGGCGCCTGCCATCGATGAGTGCAAGCTGGGAATCGACCAACCTGACCGGTGTCCACTTTGCGGGGACCCTCACCCAGGCCCGCGACTACAAGCGGACAAGTTCTGCCTTCATCCACGGCTTTCGCTACAACAGCAAGGCCCTGTTCCACATGCTGGAGAAGCAGGACCGCGGCATTGCCTGGCCTGGCCAGCCGGTCGAGCCCACCGCCGACGCGCTTAGCCGGGCCATGCTCGAGCGCATCAACACGAGTTCGGCCCTGTGGCAGCAATTCGGCTTCTTCTGCGACGTCGTGCAGATCCACCGCGAAGGCGGTGCCACCTATCTCCAGGAGCTACCACTCGAGTACGCGCTCGAGCACCCAGAGATTTACGGCTCCGAGTGCTTTGCTGTGACCCTCGAGTACGGGAAGAACAAGCTGACGGATCCCTTCAACCAAGCCGGGCGTGTCGTCCGCACCGACGTCGGACACGCGGACGACAGCGCGTTTCTCCATCCGGTCGTACGACACTACCGAGCCGGAGAGCTCAAGGCCACCCATCACGTTATTGAAGACCTGGCGAGCGAGTGGATCGAGCCAGAACACGTGAATCCCTTGCGTGCCTTTGTCGGCGAGCAGCTAGGGGTGGCCATTCCTTTGGTGTCGGATATTCGCGAGCTGCATGGAGCGCGTCGCGGGCGGGCGAAATCCAAGGTGGGCTAGCCCGGATTGTTCATGAACTCTGCATCGCCTCGCTTGCTCTTCGACTTCACACGCCTTTCGTCGC
>JAPPOR010000335.1 GCA_028817905.1 Myxococcales bacterium | reverse complement strand
ACCCGCCGCCGGCCGTGTGGGACGCGACATCCCGACAAGCCCCAAGGACCCGGTCCAGTTCGGCCTGGCCCAGGGAGGCGTTGATCGATAGGCGCAGGAGGGAATCATTGCGGGGCGTCGCGGGTTCGCAGAAGCCAGCCCCAAAGACCCCCTGGACTTCGAGGGCGCGCCGCAACCGAATCGTCTCCCTCATGGGACCTCCCTTGAGGGCAATGATCTGGGCGCGACCAGCGCTCACGTCGAAGCCCAGTTGACTGAGACCCGTCCGCAGATAGGCCGTGTTGCGCCGTACCCGGCTGCGACGGTCATGCGCGACAGCAACCAGATCGAGCACCGCTTCCAACCCAGCGACATCATGGTCCATGAGGGCTGAGCTGAAGATCGCTGGGTACGAGTTGTACTTCAGATAGGTCATCAGCTCCCGGGATCCGGCGATGAGACCGGCACGCGTGATGAAGGCCTTGGCCAGGCTGGCGGTGCGAACATGGACACGCTCCTGCAACCCCAGCTGAGGTACCAAACCCTCCCCCATGGGCCCGTGCGTGCCCAGCGCATGGGACTCGTCGACCACGATCAGGCACCCACCGCGCGATGCCACCTCCACCAGCTCGACCAGCGGGCAGATGCTGCCATCCTGGCTGTATACCGAATCGACCAGCACCACCCCTGGACCGAACGCGCGGATGCGCTGCTCCAAGGCCCCGACGTCGTTGTGCCGAAAGCGCCGCAAACGGCTTCCAGCCCCAAGGGCACCTTGCCAGAGCGACGCGTGCGCGTAGCGATCGATATAGACCTGGGTGTTTCGGCCGGTGATAGCCTGCACCAAGCCCGCGTTTGCGCAGTACCCGGACTGAGTCAGCAGTACGTCCTGGGTTCCGAGAAACGCGGCCAGGCGCGCTTCCAGCTGCCTGTGGGGAGTGTCCCCTGCGAAAAAGACGCTGGACATCCAAAGCGAATCCCCCGAAGACTCCAGGGCCGCGACGATCGCTGAAGTCACTCTAGGATGCCGGTCGAGAGACAGGTAGTCGTTGCTGAAGAGCCTCACCGAAGCGTCGGTGAGCGGGCGCTCCCGAGCCACCACCAGCGGCGCAGTCGCATCACGGTATGCTTCCAACCGCCGAGCTAACTGGGGAGGTGGCGGCGGCCCCAACGTAGGTCGAGCGTCCGACACCGGAGGGTCATGCTGTGGGCGCAGTTCCCCATCACGCACGCGTTCGAAGAGCGAGGTCCTTGGCATAGCGGCTGTGTCCGAGGGCAGTGCTGCACCCCACCCCCATACGGATGTCGCGACCGAATGGATCCGTCGCGCTCGGATAGTTCGTTCAGCGCCCTTTTTCTGGTCCCCGCTCGCGCCCGACTCCCCTGCCTCGACCCTATCGCCCGGACAGGACCCGGTTGAGCTCTGAGAAGGGTGCAGCGTCCTCGAGGGCATCGAAGCTCCCTTCCATCATGAGCTGCCGGGCTGCTCGCATGAACGCCGACCATGCCTTGCGGGCCAGCGCCGAGCCCACCGATATCCGCCGCACGCCCAATTCCGCTAAGGCCTGGACGGAAAGCCCCGACGCGGGTGCCGACATCAGGACGTTGACGGGTCGCGGCGCCACCGCATGGACGATAGCCGAAATCGTCGCCGCGTCTCGCACGCCCGGAGCAAAGAGGCAATCCGCGCCCGCGTCGGCAAAGGCGACCAGGCGATCGATGGCTGTACTCTGGGGGCTCTCGTCACCCACGAGCCATGCTTCGCAACGCGCGGTCAGCACCGCGTCAGAACCGGCTTCATCGAGCGCGGCACGCGCGGCCTGCACGCGCTCTATCGAAAGGGCGCGCTCGTACAGTGGTGCCCGTTCATCTCCGCTGGCGTCTTCAATCGACAGTCCGGCGCAGCCGGTCGCGAGACAGCGAGCCACGTTTGCCGCGATGCCCTCAGGAGTGTCCGCGTAGCCATGCTGAAAGTCTACGCTCACCGGAAGGGGCGTGGCCGCGACGATCTCGCGTGCGTGTGCCAGCACCTCATCAAGTCCCAAAGCAGAAAGTGCGTCGGGGCGGCCCCGGGAAAACGCAAACCCGGCGGAGCTGGTCGCGAGAGCCTTGAAACCCAGGTGCGCGAGGTACACCGCGCTTCCCACGTCCCAGGGGTTGGGCAGCACGAAGCACCCGGAAGCGTGCAGGTCACGAAAGGCCGATGTGGTTTGTGGCTCGGACATGCGCCAGTATGTCCCGGACCAGGAGCCTCAGCAACGGGATCGCCACAGCATCACCCTTAGCAGCTCAAGCGCCTGGCGAGGGCAGCTGACTCGTCGCTACGCCTTGACGAATCGCTGTTCGACCTTGCGCCGCCCTACCTCCGCCGGGAAGCGAGCTTCGAAAGGAGTGCGGGATCGGTTTCCTCGATGGTGTGGCCGCGTGGAAACGGCGGCACGCCTGGCAAGCCAAGGGCCTGTAGCACCTTCGCGTTGTGATAGTAGCCGGCGAACACAAACAGCTGGAAGATGCCCAGCGCGGGCTGTTCGTCCATGAGGGACGAAAGCAGCTGCTCGCGGGCATCCTGGGTGAGCGCCGAAAAGCCTCCGGGTTCGCGCTCGAGTGCGCGCGTTCGTAGCGCCGATAGCGCAGCCGAGACGGGTGCGGCGAGCACTGTGTTGGCCACCACGCCCGTGCGGATGTCCTCAGACAGACCGAGTGACCCTGCACCGGGCATCGGGCCCTCCGGAGGGATCAAGGTGTCGAGGAGGGCCTCGAGGAACGCATCGTCGGCGAGCGGATCGGGTGCATGCTCGGTCATGGCTCAGTCGAATAGGGTATCGATTCTCTGTTTGATGGCGTCCGCGATGTAGAGCGCCACGGCCTGGATCGTCGCGGTGGGGTTCACAGCGCCCGCAGTCACGAAGACACTCCCGTCGATCACGAAGAGGTTCTTGACGTCGTGGCTGCGCCCCCATTCGTTGACCACCGAGGTCTCCGGGTCCGTTCCCATGCGCGCGGTGCCCAACAGGTGCCAGCCGGCACTCGGCATCAGTTCCTGGGCGCTAACTTCGGTTGCGCCCGCCGCGCGCAAGACCTCGGTGGCACGGTCCTTCCCGTGAGCCAGGATCTTCCGGGTGTTCTCGCTTAGCGAATAGGTAACTTTGGGAGCCGGGATGCCGCTTCCGTCCTTCAGATCCGGGTCCAGCGTGACCCTGTTGTCGGGGTCGGGAAGGTCTTCCGTGATGGTAAGCAGCGCGGCCACGTGATTGTAGAGCCGCCTGTAGCGCTCGTGGTGCCGCTTGCCCCAGCCCACGTGCCCACGTTGCATGCCCATCACCGCGGCCATGACGGGACCAAGCCCTCGCATGGCCTCGAAACTGTATCCGCGCACAAAGCCGCGGGAAGGATCGCTGTCGTAGAACTCGTGGCTGTGCAGACAGCAACCAACCGGTCCGTGGTGGCCCAGCTCTTCTTCAAAGATGCCGAGTGTGACGCCCACCGGGTGAAACATGAGGTTGCGGCCCACCTGGTCACTGCGATTGGACAGCCCATTGGGATGCTGACTGGACACTGAGTTCAGCAGCAGCCGCGGTGTACCCACGCCGTTGCATGCAAGCACCACGATCTCGGCTTTCTGCTGTTGCAGATTGCCGTCGGCGTCGTAGTAAAGCACACCGTCGGCCATGCCATCCGGGCGCAGCGTCACCTCTCGCACGCGGCAACCGGTGCGGATCCGGACACCACGGCGCTGGGCCAACGGCCAATAGGTGATGTCCGTACTCGCCTTGGCCCCCTGGGCGCAGCCGGTCGTACATGGGCTGAGATTGATGCAGGGCGCGCGCCCTTCGTACTCCTGGCTGGCGATCGCCGCGTCCGAGGGCCACCAATGCCAGCCCAGCTGCTCGAAACCGCGCGCTAGCACATTGCCCACCTTACCGAGGGGAAGCGGCGGCATCGGCGGACAGCGAGGCGGGCTCGCCGGATTGCCGGACAGGCCCGAGACTCCCATCATCCGATCGTTGACATCGAAAAAGGGGGCAAGGGTGTCGAAGTCGATCGGCCAATCGTCCGCCACACCGTCGCTAGTGCGGACCCGGAAGTCGTCGGGCTCCAGGCGGGGAAAGTGGGCAGCCCACAGAATGGTACTACCGCCGACGGCGTTGAACATGAGCGGAGCGATGGGGGACTCGGCGGCGTTGATCGGATAGTCGACCGGAAGCTTGCGTACATTCGGGTCGCTCGAAAACTCGCGAAAGCCGCGAACCTCGTAGTCAAGGTGGTTGCTCGGATAGTCGCTCGGCTTCATCCAGCCGCCCTGATCCAGGCACAGGATGTTCATGCGGGTTTCGGCCAGGCTCCACGCGAAGGCGGCCCCGGAGGCGCCGGCCCCCACGATCAGCACATCCACAGGATCATTGGCCATAGCCCTATCATGGTACAACATCCTCGTCGTCCACACCGACCAAACCAGCGTACGATGCCATACCACCTTGTGGGGCAGATGCCCCACGAAGGAAAGCTAGCCATCACAAAGCACAGTCGCTGTCTGGCACGCCCGCCACACGGGTCCAGCGCTGGCCGCTCACGGGGTCTCCTCGCGGCACGTAGCGGATCTCGAGATCGGCGTTGGCTCGGCGCACCTTGAGCGTCAGCGGGCGCTCCGGATCCTTGAGCACACCCTCGAGTACAACAGGTGCCGTAATCTCGTCACCTGTACGCAGGCCAGCCATCTCGGCGTTCGAGCCGGGCACGACCCCGGTAACGATGCGCGGCATCTCCGCCAGCACAGCGGCATCGAAACCAAGCTCGAACTGTGGATAGCTCGTGGGCTCACTGCGGAAACAGGGGCCGTATGCGTCGCTCGGCAGTTCGAGCACCTCGCCGGCTATCATCGCTTCGTACTGGGCGCGCCCCTGGGGCCCCAGCTCGCTACCCACGAGCGCCAGCCAGGCCGCACTGTCGTAGGACCGGCCACTCTGCAGGCGATCGAGCATCGCAAAGGTCAGGTCGTCCAGCGAGCGCATCCCCCCGGAGCCCGCCCGTACGGCGGCATCGACGCTCGCGAGATACAGCGCGCCTCTATCGTAGGGAATGTTGCGGACGCGGGTGTCCTTCCAGAAGCGCGCGGCCACCTCGCGACTTGGCAGCTCACGCAGCGGATTCGCGTAGTAGCTGAGGGCCTTCGCATTCAAGCCCGCAAGGAACTCGTCCGGACTGATGAGCCCTGCACGCAGCGTGATGGCAGCGCTGTAGTGTTCGGCCATGCCTTCGCCGTACCACCTGGATGCCGAATCGCCGAAGGCGGCCGGAAAGTTGTGAACGATCTCGTGCGCGAGCATATGCCGCAGCCGTTCGGGTGTCGGTGCGGGCGCGTCCCCGTAGCCAACCATGAAGGAGTCGGATAGCGCGGCTCCGCCTATCGCACCGCCTTCGTTGTGCCGGAAGAAGACGAAGTATGACTTGTCCGGGTTGCGAAAGAACGTGGAGATCGCGCGGTACGCTTGATCGGTCCAGCGCACAACTTCCTGTACGTCGAACGGTGGAGTGCTCAACCAAAACGCTTGAAATGGGCCCCCTGGACAGTCCGGATAGCTCGAGACCGGCCCCGCGAGATAGAATGAGTACGCCAGAAGCTCAGCCGGACCGGCCAGTTCGACATCGCCCTCACCCCGACTGAACACACCCCTCGAGTTTGCGGGCATGGCGGCCAAGTCCCAGTGGAGGCTGATACGATAGACGGTCGTCCTGTCCGGCAGTGCCAGAAAACTCACGCCCGCGCCGGCCAGTCCGCCTCCTTCCGCTCGCAGATCGAAGGGGGGCCCTGAACCAAGCACGGGAACGAACGCCTGTGTCGGCGCTCGATATCGGACGGTAACGTCGCCTCGCGTGGCCCGGCCGGGGACAAAGCGCCGGAAGTAGATAAAGTTGGTCGGATCCTCCGGATCGTCGATATGAGAGAGCGGCAAGTCGCCCATCGCATCCTCGACGCTGATGTCGGCGCTGTCATAGCGGGCGCTGTCGACGCCGGCAAACACCATGGGCAAGCGCAAGAGCGACCTGTTCGCGGGGGCGTTCGGTTCTTCGATCGTCAAGCGGACATCCACGTAGTCGACCACCTCGCCGTTGCGGTGCGGTGCGAGCACCACGTCCAGAAGCGGTAGTCCACTCGGCGCCCCCGAACCACCCTGCCGACCGCTGGCACTCGCCTCTTCGCAAACAACCTCGGGCTCTTCGGCTGGGCCCTGGTCACCGACCATACCCTGGTCACCGACCGCTCCCTGGCCAGCGACAGGACTTGAGTCACTCCCAGGACCGGTGCTCATTGGCGTGTCGGGCATGCTCGGTCCGGTCTCGCCGGTCCCGCCGCGCGCCCCGTTCGATCTGTTCGATCCATCCTTGGGCGTGGGCATGGCCTCCCCTGCCCGGTCGCTCTCCGCCACTCCACCGGAAACGCCCGCAGTGTCTACGACCATGCGCACCCCATTGCCCATCTGCGCGCCTGTATCCGGACTGGGTGGCCCCTCGCCGCAAGCGGTCCACAGGGCCCAGGCGGTACACACAGCGACGCGGGTGGCCGCGATACGGGTCGCTGACCCGATCCACTCCGCTCGCATGCCCCGGCACCCCCCGCATGCGGCCCGCCGGCCGGCACGCCCTAGCCGTCTACGCGGGACAGAAAGTGCCTCCCCCGCCTCCTCGCAACGGGGGAGGCGGGGGAAGCGGCTTGCCTTCGAGCTCTCGGACAGTCCCATGAGATGGTTAACGCCCGGAGCGCCTCCCTTCAGGCATTGAAATGTACTGCCCGGACCC
>JAPPOR010000366.1 GCA_028817905.1 Myxococcales bacterium | reverse complement strand
GAACAAGACTCAAACATCGCAAATGCCCTTGACCCGCCTCATAGAGGGCTCGGGGTGGAAGCTGACTTCGTCAGCAGGTTGTTTTCAGGAATGCACCCTACTAGGGGCGCTGCGAGTGGAAAGGGGTGCTCGCTAGGGCGGTTCCCAGGCGGTAGATGTGATTGCCGACCGCTTCGCATGCAGAGGAAAGCTCGCTGAGCCACAGGCGGTTCGAGAGGCTCTCTCCGCGACCGGTAGCGCTGCGGGCTTCGGCCTCGAGGGCGTTGAGTCGAATCTCCCGGGCCTGCACTTCTTCCAATGACAGTGGTTGCAGTCCGCTGACATGGGCCACCAACGCTTCCATCCCCTCAACCAGCAGGCTTTGCACGCGAGCCAGGTGTTGGGCGCCCTGCTCGTCCGTGGCCAGGTCCAGCTCCAACGCCCGCTCGGCCACGCGTAGCGCGCCGTCGGTCGCCGTCGCCAGGTGCAGGCAGGCCGTGATGGTTGCAAGGTCGATCGCCGGTTCCGCGGGTCGCCGCTCGAGCGATGTGAGCAGTCCGCTTACAGCTGAGCGGGCGCGTGCGATGGCTGTTTCGGCCTGGACGGCCGGGCCACGCTCGCGGGTGGCCACCACCTCGCCGAGCGCCAGGACCGCCGAGCGGCAGGCGCCAAGCACCTCGATGAGGTCCGGTTGAAGCTCCGCACCGGCCGCGGCCGCGGGCACACGCTCCTTCGAGATCCGCTGGCACAGTCGGTCGAGTGGGTCCCGTAGGGGTAGGCAACCGACGGCTGCTGCGGCCTGCGCCACAATGAATGCGGCGCCCAGGTGTCCCGCCATCTCGGGGCGCAGGGCGTTTTCTCCGTACACCACCCGGGCGGCGTCGCCGCCGACGAGCGCTTCGGCGATATGGGTCCAGACCGGGATCCCCACGAGCATGATGGCGAACATGGAAATACCGAGCAGCACGTGGCCCACGGCCAGTCGCCGGCCCGCTGCCCCGGCAGGGGCCCCCAGCACGAGTGTCCCTAGGGTGGCGCCCAAGGGCGTTCCTGCCAGCATCGTCAAGCCGTCAGACAGTGATAGCAGGGTAGTCGACTGTGTGAGACTGAGCACCACTGCGAAGGCCGGTCCCGGTCCCTGCAACAGTGCCGCCAGCAGGGCTCCTACGGCTACGCCTGCTGCGGCGGGGACCACCCCTTCCCCGGACACGATCTGGAGATAGGGAAGGATCTCCGGCTCGGCGACCAGCGGCCGGATGCCAGACTGCAGGAAGGAGAGACCAACCAGCATCAGACCGCATCCGAGCACGATGCGCC
Organism: Myxococcales bacterium; assembly: GCA_028817905.1. Taxonomy (GTDB): domain Bacteria; phylum Myxococcota_A; class Polyangia; order Polyangiales; family JAFGIB01; genus JAPPOR01. Next base: position 5,483 of record JAPPOR010000366.1, on the reverse strand, counting down.
CGAGTGCTTCGGTCTTGCGGTTGCGGGCTATCAGCGAAAGCAAGCCCCCGAGCGTCACCACCCACAGTCCTTGCCGGCTGGCGAATAGCGGCAGGAAGGCGCCTGCCGTGGCGGCACCGACTTGAATTCCCAGCAGTAGATGGAGCGCCGCGCGCTGCGATAGCAGGCGCGCGCCCAGCATCCCCAGCAGAATCCCTGCGCTCGAGGTCGTCGCTTGGGTCAGGCCACCGACCAGCGTGCCGAGGCTTAGGCAGCGGGCTCCGTTCTGGGTGAGGCGTGCGAGCTGCGTGCGCAGACTCTGGCCGGCGTAGTTTCGGAACGCTCGGCTGACCAGGGTCAGGCCGAGTAGAAACACGGCCAGGCCTCCAATCGCGTCGCGCATGCGGTCGAGCGTGGCTGGCTCGCGTACTTGGGCGAGCCGCGGCTTGCTCTTGCGCTCGCCCTGGTAGATGCGCAGTTTGACGGCGCCCGCAGGTAGGTCGTGGGGTACGCGGATAGCAACCCGATCGCGTTCGCGACGCAGCACGGGGACCTCGCGCTTGCCGAACGCCCCCGACAGCCGCGCCTCCACGCTCGCCCCCGGCTGCAGGCCCTCAGCGTGCACGATGAGGGCTGCGCCCGGCCGCAGCTCAACAGGCTGCAGCCACCGGATCGAAAGTTTCTTGGCATCGGTGGGCGTCTGTTCGGAGGCCGCCTGGGGAGGTTCCGAAACTTGGCAAACGCCCGGTTCGGGGACGAGGGCCAGGGCCAGCGCTGCTAGCATCGGAACTAGCATCGACAGGCCCAGCGAGGCCCACCCGCTGCGGCTGCGCCCCGCCGCAAGTCCAACGCCCAACATCCTATCAAGCCTATCGTCCGGGGGCCCGCTTGTCGTCACGAAAATGTCACGACCTTGGCACGTGCGCATCGGCCATCCGTTGGTCCCCGCCGAGGTGGTGCTTCAGCGCGCCGACTCTTCGCTGTGCTGGCCGTCGGGTGTGCCCCCCAGGGCCGCCGATGCCATCACGAACTTGCTGAAATTGGTACGTTTTGAGCCGAGTTCACCGATCAGCTCGGTGAGCCAAGTCGGCCCCTGCCCCAGGTGCTTGACCTCGATGACCGCGTCCCTTCGCAGCTGGGCGGGGGGCCCCAGGCGAGTGCGTGTGAGCGGCGCTGCGTCTGCGAGCAGGGCGGCCTGCGGCGCGAAGGTCGCCAGGTCATGGTCCACGGTGACCCGCACGGTCCCTTCGTCATTCTGAAACGCTCGGCGCCGATAGTTCACTATGCAGCTCGGACCCAGCTGCTCGTCGAAGCTCGCAAGGAAGGTGAGGACGTCTTCGATGACCTGGTCGCCCTGCGGTCCATAGGTTCGCCGCTGGATCTCCTGCAGTTCTGGATCGACGGCCGGCGCGCTCAAGAAGGCAGCCAGCCGGCGTTTCGGCACACCGAGGCGACGCTTGTCCGAGTGATCTCCGCGCCGCCGCTTGAGCTCGAGCCATAGAATCGGCTGACTCCGGAGCATCTCGCGTTCATCGACCGCCACCTCAGCCAGCGGCATCAGATCATAGTACTCCCGTGCGCGTAGCTTGATGTGTTCGGGCGAATGCAGCGCGGCACGAAACAGTTTGCGGCTATGGGTATCGAAGTAGACCGTGGTGGTGAAGTGCTGCGTCATCGGTGACAGCAGCGGACTATCCGCGTCGTGGTGATGTTCCTGCAGCTCGCCCTCCAGCGCGCGGATCAGCGCCGGCACGTGGCGCCCGCGCAGGAGGTACTTGTGCTCCTCGCGAGCCGCCGTCAGGGCTGCGTCCCGGCCTACGGGCACGCGCCCCCCGGAACCTCGCAGGAAACCAGTTCCTCCGTGCTTCCGTCGACATCGTTTTCTTCGCGCACCTTGCCTACCCCCGGGCAGTACCAAAAGCGCTTGTCATCTCCGTCGCCCGGATCGGTGCCCACGGCTCGGTCGCGCACCCGGTGGACGCGCAGGCAACCGTCGAATTCCCCTGCGGGGACCGAAACGGTTTCGTCGAGGCTTTCGACTCTGAAGATGTGCGCGCGGTCGGCGTCCCGCGTGAGCACGCCATCGGAGTCCCACTCACGTCGGCGATAGGTCGGCGTTTCCTCGAAGCCGACCGACTGTTGGGTCCAGGCCTGGTCGCCGCGCACGAAGCCCGGATCATATTCCACGGTTGCCAACAGGGCGTCGCCGATGAACTGCTCCTTCTTCACTCGGTAGGCGGTCGTCCCTTTGACCGCCAAGACGCTCTCGTTGCGTGTGCCGTTGGGTCCGGGGGTGTCCTTGAGCACCAGCGCCGGTTCCCCGTCGCGCGTTTCCTCAACGAGCTCGACCTCCTCGTCCCATGGCCGACTGCCTCCGCGGTGCTGATACACCCAGCGGGATCCGGGCACCAGCGGGTAGATCAGCTCCGCGGTGGTCGGCTCGTCCGGCATGGTGGCATCGCCGTTTTCGCCGTTTTCGCTCTTGTTCCCAGCTCCGCCCCCATCCGTAGCCTGCCGATCCGGCTTGTCCGGGACGATCTCGGCAGGATCCGCCTGGTCGCAGCCCGCGCAGACCCACGCCGCGAGCGCGGCGGTCACCGCCAGTTGCCGTGAACATCGCAGGTCGGGAAAGCGGGCTGTGCGCCGAATGGAATGTGTCTGTGTCTTGTTGTCAGTCTTCGTGGTCACGTCCCGTTCACCATTCGCGTGTGCTGATGCATGCACGTTATTCGTCGTCGCTGTCGAAAATTCTTCGCCTGGTTGCCCAGTCGGGCCACTGCCCCCGTTCCGATAGGGCGCAGATGCGGCGTAGCACGTGCACATCACCTGGAGCCTGCGCGCGGCAGCGTCCCAACAGGCTGTCTACCCGGGGGTCGTCGACTCCCAAGAGACTGTGCACGACCGTCGACGGCCAGCGTTCCAGACCTCGCTCGCGCAGGTCCCAGGCCTGGGGGTCTGTCTGTCCTCGCACGCTGTCGATCACTTCTCGTCCGGTTTCGAACAGCGTGTCCCTGAGCGCGTGGGCGTGGGCGTCGCTGCGTCCGCCGAGGGCAGCCAGCACGTGTTTGGGAGCGGTGTCCAGGTAGCGCTCGAGGTAGGCGTCCGCCCGCGGGTCACTCACACCGCGTAGGGTCGACAGGCCCAGTACTGGATGCTTGGCGAAAAGTTTCTCCCGGCGTTTCCAGGCTTCTTCACTCTGGCAAAACGCCAGGCTGGCGGCGCGACCGCGGTCACTGCCCGGCTTCCAACATCGCTGGCGGAGCGCTTCGGCGACAGGGTCTTCGCGGCCAGCGAGGCTCGCGAGCACGGCGTCGGGGTAGCTGTCCGCGTGCCGCTGCCGCAGGGCGTCGGTGTCCGGCGCATCCTGATGCCTGAGGGCGGCGATCGCGGCTTCCGGCACGCGTCCTAGGACGCGGTTACGCAGGTCGGTAGGGCCTTCCCACGGTCGGCGGCCCTGGCCACGCAGGACGTAGCGGGGTTCTGCCTCGACAAGCTCTTCCCGCAGCGGGTCTTCCGGGTCGAGGGCCCAGGCAGCGAGCCGGGTCTCCCCTTCGCTGGCAGCGCGCGCCCGCAACTCGCGCGCGGCGATCAAACCATTGCTGAGGAACAGCGCAGGACGCAGTGGCATGCTTGCAAGCGCTTCGGCGAGGGTCCAGTCCTCGGGTCCGAGCCAGATCGGTTGTCGATCCGCTTCGGTTTCGCCCGCGTCTGTCTGTGGACCGTGCTCGATGACGCGCAGGACCCGCGCCTGCAGGGTTTCGGGGGAGGCGCGCTCGACGTGAAACACCGGATGGCCGTCTGCGGCTGCGATGTCCAGATATAGATTCCGAACGCGCTCCTTGAAGGCCGAGCCCGCCAGGCCCTTGCGACCTCCTTCGGTTTCCTCGTCCGATAGGATGCGCCCGATGCGCTTGCGCAGCCTGCTGGTGCGCGGATGAACATCGAAGACCAGGGTCATATCGGGCTGCAGGCCCTGGGCGGCGACCGATGTCACCTGTTCGCACACCTGAGGGGACAACCCCCGCGCCCGTCCCAGCACAATCGGGGTGAGCAGCGAGCGATCCGTCAATACGAGCTCACCCCGGTCCAGCGCCGGTCGCACCAGTTCTTGCAGCACTTGGGCCTCGCGCGCCGCGTACAGCATCAGCTCCGCGTGAGGCGAGAGGTCCAGGTTGCGGCGGTCGCGCGTGAGGTTGCGGATCATGCGTGTGCTGCGGGACGCGTGCTCCTTGCCGGCGCGCGGCAGGTACACGCGGTGCCCGCGGGCGCGCAGCGCCTCTGCCACCCCGAGCAGGGCCGTGCTCTTGCCGGCACCGTCCACCCCTTCAAAGGCGATCAGGCCGCCACGGCGGTTCGAGGGCATCCAGCCCAGGGCCCTGTCGGATTCAGCCGTCGTACTCATATTTCTACCGACACCACTAGAGTATAGCTCTCGGATTGGACGTAGGAGCGTCCACGGACGTTGCCAAGCGGCAGGTAGAAGGTGACCTGGGGCATCAGGCGCACCGTCTCCTCTCGCCACAGCAGGTTGCACCCCGCCTGCAAGCGCAAGGCTTCATCCTGAGACACTTCGAGGTCCGTGTCGAACCACTCGCCGAGCAGGGTGGGTTGCAGTGCGAAATCGCCGCCTAGATCAAACATGTAGGTTCCGTATCCCAGGACATTCATCGCCCAGGGCGTGCGGTCCTCCGAATCCGGTGGTTCGGGGGCGAAGGGATTCTGTCCCGCGAGCGTCTCCAGCGTGAGCCTGAACCGGCCGAGCTTGAGCTGGGCGTCCGCGCCCACCCCACTGAGACCCAAGTTGGGACCGTCCGGGAACGGCTCCATGATCTTGTGTCCGCCGTTGACGGCCAACCACAGACCCTTGAATGGCCGGAATTCAACGCGCCCGAGCACGTCGACGCCGCGCGTCTGTTCGAGGAAGCCCAGCCCGATGTTCCGCCCCGGGTTCATGATCGCGGCGTAGTAGTTGAGCTTGGGCCGTTTGAACTTTCCCCTCACCATCAGTCCGAGCGCCCGGTCGCCCCATCCGACTCGCTCGATCATCCGCTCGTTGTAGATGCCGCGCTGGTTGAATGGGAGCCTGCCGATGCTGGTGAGCTCGGTGCGTGAGATGGGCCGTTTGAAGCGGCCGAAACGCACCTGAAAGGCGCGCTTGAACCGGACTTGGACGAAGGCGGACCGCACCGGGCGGCCGGAGTCGAGGTCGGCGCTTAGGGTCAGCCGCACGCGCTTGTGCAGAACCGCGCGCAGTTTGACCCGCGCCTGCTGCAGAAAGAACGGCTGCCGGCTGTCGCGGTCGAGTTGCTCGCTCCGCGGATGGGTCCGTACGAGCTCGGCGCCGGTCATGAGTCGACCGCCCGGTATCAGCTGAGGATAGTCGGGCTCCTCCCCTTCAGCGTGCGTGTCTGTCTCGTCCGAATAATCATCGGGCTCGTCGGAACCCGTCCGGATGGGGGCAGGGGACGGCGGGGCTGCCATGGGCGCCGACACCGCCTCGGTAT
>JAPPOR010000859.1 GCA_028817905.1 Myxococcales bacterium | reverse complement strand
TTCAATACCCTTGGCGCGGCGGGCTGCCAGATCGAAGGCGAAGTTCGGTGCGAACGTGGCGGTTCCCCGGTGTAGGTGAACGGTCTTCATCCAGCTCGCTGGACGCGTCATGAAACCGAGTGTTGGGATGAACACCGCCCTGCACTGGAGTACGAGCGGCAGCAGCACAAACCCAATGAGGCCCATATCGTGGCACAGGGGAAGCCAGGACACGCACACCTCCCGGCCAGGTCGCAGTTGCACAGCCTTCGCGATCGCTTCGATGTTTGCGACCAGGTTGTGATGGGTCACGATCACGCCCTTGGGGTCTCCTGTAGAGCCCGACGTGTATTGCAGAAAGCAGGGGTCCTGGGGACGCGCGGGTTGTCGTCCGGGCGCTGGGTCCCTGCCGGGGTCATCTGATGCTAGCGCTTCGAGCGCCACCGCGCCTCGATCGCAGGCAGCTTTGGCGAGACGCGGGAGCGACGCGAGCAAGGCGTGCGGGAGTAGGATGCAGCGGGCTTCGCAGGACGAGAGGATTGCGGCGGTTCGCTCTTCATGGATGCGCAGCTTGCCCGTCAGGGGAGGGAACAGCGGAACGGGAATCAGTCCGGCCGAGATAGCGCCCAGGAAGGCAAGGACGAACTCCTTGGCTTCGGGGATAATGAGGGCGACCCGGTCTCCGGGAAACAGGCCACGTGCAAGCAGGCAGCGACCCATGCGCGATGAGGCGCTGTAGAGGTCTGCGAAAGAAAGCGCCTCCTCGTTTATCCGGTGGTCGACGAAGACGAAACCCCGCGAACGGACCCGCTTGATGCGTTCGAGGGCCGCCCCAATGGTTGCGGGTCCCGCCGTGACAGATCGGTTCATAGCATGCTCATGGCGCCCGATGCCGCGATCAAGCCCAACCCGAAGTAGGCGCGCGCGAACAGACCCCTGGTCGGCCCCACCCGCTTTCCTGCAGGCTGGTGACGGCGCACGTGGCGAGCCGTCACCTCCCATATCAGGATGATGACAGCGCTGAATGAAAAGAGTGCGGTGGCCGTGGCGCCCGCTGCTTTCGTTTCCACGAAGGTATAGAGGTCGTGCAACACGCCCATGCTGACGAAAGTCAGCACGACGGCCGCGGCTTGCACCGCACCGGGCGTGGCGGAAGGCCAGAGGCGACGGCGAAGGCGGACAAGCCACAGGACCAAGGGGTCGAACAGGTACCGCCTGGCCCAGGTCATCACGTAGATGTTCCAGCGGCGCCAGAAATCCGCCGGACCCGTGGCCAGCAGTGGGCACCGATAGCACTCCGGCAGCCAGTAGCCCACTTGCCGGAACAATCCGATGTGGATATGCGCGAGACCGGCAGCGAGCCAATAGGTCGCGAAGAAGAAGAGCACGCCCGAGATGCCGAAGCGCGCCAGCTGGGGTACGCCTGCTGCCTGCACGGCGCGGGCGGCGATGGGGTAGCCGGCCACGAGCAGCGAACCGCCCGTCATCATCGTGAGGCCGACGAGCAGTCGCAGGCCACCCCCTAGGTCTGGCCGCGGACGTCGCTCCCACTGCCCTCGGTCCGGATACACAAGGGTCGGGTTGACAAGCATAAAGAACAGGCATTCGCCCAGGGAGGGGCGCGTGCCTTCCCACTGGCTATCCTTCCAATAGCTGTAGGCTGACAGCGCGAAGTCCCACCCGAGTACCAGGACCCCGAGGGGCAGGATGAAACTTGGCAACACCAGGGCAGGGAGCAGCAGAAACAGCGTGAAGGCGAGGACCAGCCGCATCAAGCCGCCCACGCGGGCCTCGGTCAAGGTCGGCTGCAGGTGGTACACCAGGGTTGCCGTCAGCGCGTAGTAGGCCATGCCCGCAACGGTTCTTCCTACCATCTCTAGGGTTCCGGGGCTGAACCGCTCGGCGCCCAAGGCGGCGACAGCGAACAGCGTCATGGTGAGCAGGCGCGTTCGGGTTCCGAAGCGGCTCGCACTTGCGGAATACACGGCGAGGGGCACTGCCCGCGTTACCAGCAGCACGAGCTGCGTCTTCGCAGCGCCCGCAGCTGGGGCCACCAGGGCCAAAAGGAGCGTGTCCCACGATGCCATCGGCGCGTCTCTAGTTCTCCATCATTTCTGAGGCGATGACCGAAGCGATCGATTGTTCGACTGCCTGAGAGAGACCTGGCCCGAGTTCCTCGCCGAGTCGGACGCGTGCCTTGCGCAGGGCCGCGACCCGTGCGCTCTCTTCGGGTGCCTGCAGGCCTGAAGACAGCTCGGATAGGACACGCTGCAACGCCGCGCTCTGGACTTCGCTAAGCGAGTCCATCCCGTTTGCCCGTGCTGCCAGGGAGCCAAGGTACTCGGCCACACCCGGACCTCCCATGGCGTTGCGGGCCAGCAGTTCCAGGTCGGGCGAGTAGGGAGACGGCAGCCGAAATTTCAACTTGGGGCGAGGCTCCGTGGGCTTTGGAGCGACGCGCTTGAAGATTTCGAAGGTGTCGCCGTAGCCCTCCACCGGCGCGGGTGAGAACTCCCCGATCTTCAAGCGCTGGACGTGAGGGGCCATGCCGAACATGTCTTGACCGTCGACCCACTGTTGAACGTGGCCGCAGCAGTGCGCTTGCTGAAGGTCAGCAAAGCGAGAAGGATCTGCGACGAGCTGTGCATGCAGCTCATCGATGAGCTTTCGGGCCTCTGTGCGGCTTGGCAGAAGCGACGACTCGTCGCTGTAGGCCACGCGGATGAACGTCGTCGCCAGCGGTTCGCGCTCGCGTAGGGGGGTTCGCTGGACAACAGTGAAGCCGAACGGACCGTCGAGCGGTACGGAGATGCCGCGAACCGGAAGGCGCGAGGCGGCCTCGAGCTCTCGGCTGTAGAGATAGGCGTGGTGGGTCGACCAGACCCCGATGTCCCCACCGACCTCTCCGCTCATGTGGTCCGAGTGCCGCTTGGCAAGCGACTCGAATGCGTCCGGGTGTTCTCTTAGTTGGACCACCAGGGCCTCGGAGAGTGCCTTGGCCTGTGCCCGCGAGCGACTGCGGTCGCGACCGCGGCGGTACTTCGCCATGTTTGCGACGCCGTCGTAGGCGATGACGATCTGGCGGGCTGAGAGCCGGACTTCCTCCGTGGGTTGTTCGAGCTTGAGGATGTGAAAGCCCAGCGGGCCGTCAATGACACGTGACACCTGCCCGGGTTGCAGGGTCGCCAGCGCGTCCAGGAAAAGGGCGGGTATCAGGGGGGCCGACCAGGTTCCGAAGCAGCCTCCCGCGGGTGCGGTGACGCGGTCTTCCGAGTACTTTCGTGCCAAGTTGGCGAACGTCTCGGGAGCGCGATGGGCTTTGCGGGCGACCTCGAGTGCGAGTTGTCGGGCCGCCTGGCGCGTGCGCGTGGAAGGCGCATCCGGCCTCCAGCCTGCGAGGCGGAGGTTGCCAGCGTCTTCCGGCCTGGACTGCTCGTGAAGGATGAGGATGTGGGAGACACGCAGGGCCACCTCTTCCAGGCGGTCGGGGGCCAGGCGCTAGGTGGCTTTCGGGTACGGCTCGCTCGTCACATGGGCGGTTCGGGGTGCGGTCGCGGGGGAAACCGACGGAGCGGCGTTCCGCTCGGAACCTCTGCAGCCAAGGCCAAGCGAAGCGCCGAGGCTCAGCAGGAGGCTCAGCGCGAGTCTGACAAGGGAGCGAGATGGTAAGTTCTGGCGGTTGGGTGCTAGGGCGGTTTTCATCGTGTTGGTCTCGCGTCACTCGGCGCTGTGCGCCCATCGCTGTGCGCCCATCGCTCGAGCAGCAACATGCGTGCCACGTACGCATGGCCAGGTATCGCCGGCGTACTGGCGAGTGCGGGTCGTGGATGCTGTGCAGCGAGTGCCGGAAAACCTCACTTGAGGCTCAGCAGAGGCTCATGCCCGAGCCTCGAGGGGCAACGAAGGGGGCGTTGGCCTCGGTGCCTGGGGGGTGGCACGGGGCTTGCGTTTGCGCGCTCGGTGTTCGCAATCGATCAACGAACGAGACAAGGAGAAAGCACGTGAACAAGCTACATAGGAGAGCGAAGAGCAACCTGGCGATTGGGGGGATGTTTGTCGCATGCATGGTCGCCCTCACGGGCAGTGCCACGGCGGAGTTTGGCAGGAGGTTCCCGTCGGGCCCCTCAGCCGGCGTTGGAAGCACAGCCTTCTGCAATGATGGGACCCCGAACAACGTGGGTGCTTCGTCGATCTCCGGATCGGATCCACGCAGGATATTTTCTGTGAATCCCAACTGTTTCTTCGAGACCCGCGCGCTGTTTCTGCCCCACCGAGTGACCATGAGGACGTGGACGAACGGTAAGACGCAGCGTGTGGCAAACCCCTTTCGGAGCGAGTCGACGTCCTGCTTTCTGGTGGAGGTCATCGAACCGCGTCATCACCGGGGCCCGAATGGAATGTCTGGCCTCGACTGCTTCCTCGCCCAGGGCAATTGATGGTTCGCCCCGTGCCCGGGTATGACCGGCCCGGGCGCGGGGTGTTGTCGGAGACACCATGCATGTTCGACCGCCAAAGCACGGCGCATCGAGGTGGCCTCCACCCGGGAGTGCGTCCCATCGCCTGTTCCTGGGCCTGCTAGTGGCTGGCGTGGCCGCCTATTCCCTGGTGTGGGACCGGGTGTGGGATCGAGCGGTGCCGGATACGGAGGCACACTCGGATGAGGGTGTTGGGGTGGCAGTGAAGCGAGCCGATTCCAGGCCAATGAGCACACTCCCAGTTCGGCGCCGGCCGGTTCCCGCGTCAGAGCCGTCTCGACGGTCCGAAGCATCCGGAGCCAGTGACCTTGCCCCTGTCGCTCCAACGGCTCGGCCACCTGAGGAACGGGATGCCCGATCCCGGTCGGCTGTTTCCCCTGGTTCAGCCGGGAGCCCTGCGCTGTCGCAGCGCGCTCGGCGACCCGCGATGGGCCAGGACGAGCGGGGTGGGCCCGCCACGGGAGGCGACACCGCCGGCTCTAGGTTCGACCTGACAGGCCCGGAGCGCTCACCGGATCCGCCGAAACAGCCGGTGTTCCGTTCGGGTCAGGGGCGCCTGCGGCTGCTGGCACAACGCTGGCAAGGGGAAACGTTCGACCCGACGTGGACCGAGGCGACGCGTGAGTATGTTCTCGAAACGGCCAACGCAGCGGAGATGGATGCCGAAGCGGTCCAGGACGTGGACTGTCGCACGACCACCTGTCGGGTAGAGCTGCTCTGGCCGACGCCCCAGGAGGCAGGCCGCTACGCCGAGAGCGCCTACAGTCCCGATCTCGACTACGTCGTTGAGTTCGGTCAGGTCGGGAATAGCGTTCGGACCATCGTGTTCATGGCCCGTCCCGGAGAGCGGCTCGAGGATTTCGCTTCGGCCGAAGCCCCCGAGCCGCAACCAATCAAAGCTGCAGCGCCTTGATCTCGAGGAATTCCTCCAGCCCGGCCTTGCCCGCCTCGCGTCCATTGCCCGACTGCTTGTAGCCGCCGAAGGGCATTCCGGGTGCGCCGCGGCCGCCGTTGACGACCACCTGACCGGTTCGCAGCCGCCGGGCGATGGCCTTGGCCTTGTCGACGTTGCCCGACCACACAGCCCCCGACAGACCGTAGACCGTGTCGTTGGCGATGCGGACCGCCTCGTCTTCGTCGTCGTAGGGGATGATGCTCAGCACTGGGCCGAAGATCTCCTCCTGGGCGATCGTCATGTTGTTCTTCACGTTGGTGAAGACGGTTGGCTTGACGAAGAAGCCCCGGTCGAGGCCCTCGGGCGGTTCTGCCCCGCCCGTGACCAGTTCGGCGCCCTCCTCGATGCCCTTGACGATGTAGTTGCGCACGCGCTCCAGCTGCGCCGCGCTGGCCAGCGGGCCCAGGCGTGTGTCTTCTGCCAACGGGTCGCCCACCTTGAGTGACTCGGCGCGCGCCTTGGCCAACTCGCTGACCTTGGACATCAGCTTGCGTGGCACCAACATGCGCGTCTGCGCGATACAGGTCTGGCCGGAGTTCATGTAGCAGGAGCGCATGCTGCCCGCGACGGCCTTGTCCAGGTCTGCATCCTCCAGGATGATGCTGGGGCTCTTTCCGCCGAGCTCGAGCGCCACCCGCTTGATGGTCTGGGCTGCCAGTTCGGTCACGCGCTTGCCCGCGCGCGTCGAGCCGGTGAAGGACACCATGTCGACATCGGGGTGGGCCGCCAGGGCCTCGCCGACGGTGGGACCATCGCCACTGACGAGGTTGAACACCCCCGCTGGAACGTCCAGGCCGTCGATGACCTCGGCCAAGATGAACGCCGACAGGGGTGCTACCTCGCTCGGCTTGAGCACGATCGTGCAGCCTGCCGCCAGTGCGGGCCCGATCTTCTGCATCACCTGCAGCAGCGGGTAGTTCCAGGGAGTAATGCAGCCAACCACACCGATCGGTTCGTGCACCAGAAGCGAGTCGCCGACCGGCTCCTCCCACGTATAACTGCGCGCCTGGCCCGCCGACATGCCCGCCAGCATGGCCGGGTAACCGGCTTGCACCATGGTTGCCTGCTTTAGAGGCATGCCGACCTCTTGAGCGACCGCCGTGGCGATTTCTTGCGAGCGTGCGGCCAGCCCGGCCTGCAGCTTGTCGAGCAGTGCACAGCGCTCCTCCAGCGGCTGCTGTGACCAGCCGTCGAACGCGGCGCGTGCCGCTTTCACCGCGCGGTCCACGTCTTCGGGGCCCGCTGCGACGGCCCGGGCGAAGGGTTCGCCGGTGCCCGCGTGCACCACGTCGATGAGTCGGCTGCTCTGGGCGGGCTTCACCCACTCGCCATTGATGTAGATCTGGTCTCGAACCTGCATGTCGCTGACCCCT
>JAPPOR010000901.1 GCA_028817905.1 Myxococcales bacterium | reverse complement strand
CCTAGCCCGCATCCATCACCAAATCACGCGCCCTCGCACAACTGCTCGACTCCGCGGGGCTTTCGCTTCAGTCGAAAATACGGTCTAGTATTGCCTCTTTCACCGAAAGCCCTGCGAAGCCTATCACTTGCACGATCATCACGTGCCTTGGTGATGGATGCTGGCTAGAGTCCCATGCGCGCCGTCTTGGGCCCCGGCGCTGTGGACGCTGGGCGCGCTGTTCGCTCTGGCTGCAGGACCCGCGCCGGTCAGCGCTCGCGAGCTGTGGGAGAGCGAAGACCTCTCCCATGTGGTCTCCCTCGACTCCGCCCTGAAGTCCACCTGGCTGCTGTCCCACGCGCCCGACGACCCGGTGCTGTTTCCCGAGCGCACCACGGAAACAGCGCTCCTGAGGCTGCGGCTGTCGCTCGCCGCGGTCCTGGGACCCCATGTCGATGCCCGCGTGAGCTACGAGCACCGCGCACGCCTGACCTCGGATCCGGCCGGGCTTGCAGGGGCTTCCCTATTGCCACCGACCACACGGCCCCCGTTTCGCTTTCGGCCCATCGACCAACCGCTCATCGAGGAGGCCCACGCCATCCACCAGCACGAACTCGACCGAGCCTGGGTGGCGCTGCATCTTTCGCCGGTGGAGCTGACAATCGGCCGCCAGGCGATCGGGCTTGGGCGGGGCGCACTGTTTTCGGCGGTCGACGTACTCTCGCCGTTTTCGCCGCTGGAAGTGGATCGCGAGTGGCGTCGGGGTGTGGACGCGGTCAAGGCCGAGCTCGGGCTCGGCGAGCATGTGTCCGCGGGCGCGCTAGCCGCCGCCGAACGGGACCTACGGGACGGCGCCTTGCTCGCGCGGGTGCGCGGCTATGCGGATGAGGTAGACGCGGAGCTGCTGATCGGTAAACGGGCACAGGACCTTCTATTGGGAGCCACCGGGTCGGCGATTCTCGCCGACGCAGAAATCCATGCCGAAAGCGCTTGGTTTTACACCGATGGGCGCGGCGTCGACGGGGGATGGCTGGGGAGCCAACGCTGGGTCGCGAAGTTTGTGGCGGGCGGGTCCTATCAGTTCGATGTCGGCCTAGGACTCCGACTGCTCGCCGAGTATCACTACAGCGGCTTTGGCCTACAGGACCTGGAACGCGACCCGACGCGCCTCATCGACCCGGACTTCCAGGCCCGTCTGGCCCGGGGCGATAGCCAGATCCTTGGCCGTCACGTGGCCGCCGTCGTGGGCAGCTACGACCTGGACCTGGCGGTGTCCTCGTCCCTGTCGGTGCTCGTGAACCCAACGGACGGCTCCGGGCTGGTGGCGCCCATGCTCACGTATCTCTACTCGGATACGGTCACGCTCATCGCCAGCGGCTACCTTCCGTGGGGCAAGCCCCCCCTATCGGGCCGCCTTCGTAGCGAGTACGGCACGGGAGGCATCTCCGGCTTGCTACAGGTGCGTATCTACGACTGAGCCAAAGCGTCTACCAGCACTCGTAGGTATAGGTCGTGACGGTTTCTGGGGTGCCGTCCAAGGTGCGGTCGACCGAGCGCATGAGTTCGTTGCCGTGCTCGTCGTAGGTGTGGGTGGTCACGTGCTCCATGATGACCTCAGGCCACGGCCCCGTGCGCCTCTCCATCAACACGTTCCCGAAGTCATCGTAGCCGAAGCTCGAGTCCTCCTGCATGGTACCCATGTCGTCCGTCACCATCACGGCAGTAGGTCGGTCGCTGCCGTCGTAGGTCCAGGCGTAGGTGTACACGCGGTCAGGGCGGTTGCCTTCATCGGCGCTGTGTGTCTCGCTCAAGGCGTTGCCCGTCAGGCGCGTACCCAGTCGCTCCTGGAATGCCTCACCGACCGGTGTGTGGTCATCGTAGCGATAGCTGATCCGACCCGTCGTACAGACTTCGTCCGAGGAGGTGGGAGCCAGGGGATCGCCGAAACCCGGGCTACAGCTGGTGTTGACCGCCTGTACCACGCGCCCGTCAGCATACGTATAGGCACTCTCGTAGCGATAGACGCCCAGCGTCTTGTTCTCCGTGAGGATGCGCCCCGCGGCGTCATAGGTGTACTCCACCAGGCGGTCCGTGGTGCCGTCCGCGTCGACGGTTTCCGAACGAATGAGGCGCCCCTCCGCATCGTAGGCGCGCGTGGTGATCTGAACCCCAAACTGTGTCTCGTTGCGCTGAGAGATCCACTGACCCTGGGCATCATAGGCTCGGGTCAACGTCGCATCGGGCTCACCGTCGCCGTTCCGATCGTCCTCGCACATCTGCATCTGACCGTCGTCGCGATAGGTGTAGCTCCTCACGCTTGCGCCGGAAGTGGCCGTGCACGGACCCGGATGTGGCGTCTGGCCCGCGGGGGCGCCGGGGTCATCGGGTGCTCCCATGCCCCCATCGCCGGTCGACGAGACATCGATCGGTGCCGTCAGGTTCGTATGGGGAACCGTCTGATGGCAGTCCGTACAGCCGATCGCCAGGAGCGTCCCATCGAGGTCCCCGTCGTTGCCGTGACAATCACCGCACGCTTCGATCGGATCCTCGTACCCCGAACGATGCCAGGCGCCTCCGATGCACTGGTTGTGAATGGGCGCCTTACGCGCGTCATCGCAGGTGGCCTCGTTCGCATCCTCCTCCGACCCTGAACTGCATGCACTGAAAGGACTCACAAGCAAAAGAGCGACAAGCAAGCACGCACGCATCATGCGCAAAAGAGTAGCACGCGGGCGTCCAGCACTTGCGCCCATGGGCCGACGTGTTGGCGACCCGGCACGCATGTAGGCATTGCGGTGACGCCTCCCCGACACGACCACGGCGAACGTCCAACCAGGCGCGCAACCTGGGGCTGCTGCCACACTGGCCGAACGAAATTTCGCCTGAGGTTTCGGCGCCTCATCCGGGATATTTGAACCGAAGAGCGTTTTCCATGACGGAACCGGAGGCGCGCGGCGAACTCACGACAACATTGCTTGCGACGGCCAGTCGGCCATCGCGCCATTGCTTGGGGCCTGCGGCGCTCCGGACAGAGCCCGGTGGGAAGCGGACTCCATCAATCCCTGGGAGACTGTAAGTATGTGTACTGAGAACCGATACAACCGAATGCTGACCCTCCTCGCGAGCACGGCCCTGCTGTTCGCCGGAGCATGCGTGGTGGACACCACGGCAGACGAGGACGTGGGCGGAAGCGGCCTGGAGTTGGGCAAGGATGGTCGGCAGGGCAAAGAAGAAGCCGGCACGAACGGCGAAGCCGATGGCTCCAAGGGGGACAGCCAAACCACCGCCACGAAGGAAGATGGGGAGCACGGCGGTGACGATGGCTCCGAGCACAGCGACAAGGATTGGGAGGAAGCCAAGGCTGACCACGAAAAGGGCGACGACGCCGAGGGCGACCACGAAAAGGGCGACGCTGAAAAGCACGACGGATCGGAGGCCCAGCACGACAAGGAGTCCAAGATCGACGGCGAATGCCTGCACGAGGTGGTCGCTCACTGCGTCGAAGACCTAGCCCACGAGTGCGAGGAGGCCGAGGACGACGAAGCCTGCGCCGAAACCCTGCGCAAGCACTGCAACGCGGAGCTTGCCCACGAGTGTGAAGTCCACGAGGGCGAGCCCAAGGACGAAGGCGAAGGCGAAGGCGAAGGTGAAGGCAAGGGCGAAGAGGAGAAGACCGAACCGGCTTGTCTGGAGCGGGTCATCCACGAGTGCCTGGAGGAGCTGAGCCACGAGTGCGCCGAGGTAGACGACCTCGTGACCTGCAAGGCGGAGCTACGAGAGCACTGCGCAAGCACCTGGGGCCACGAGTGTGAGGGCACCGAGGAAGGCACCGAGGAGGGCACCGAAGAAGGCACCGAAGAGGCGTGCTCGGCTGATGCGCTCGAGCACTGCATCGACGAGCTTGAGCATGAGTGCGACGGGGTCGACAACGTGGATGCCTGCTTCGAGGAACTCGAGACCCTGTGCAAGGAGGAATGCGCCTGAGCAGCCCGAGGGAAAGGGCCGGTGTGCCCTTTCCCCCGCCGCTCCTGCCACTACGTATCCGGCCGTGACCACCAGTCCCGCGCACGTGCGGGACGAAGGATGCGAGCCGCTTGGCTTTCTCCCAGAGCCCGACTGTTGGACAATGGGAGTGAATGGGGCGCACACCCTCAGCTCTTGAACTGCTTGCTTGGGTAGGGGCGGTCGCGTGGTTTCTCGCGATCGCCCCCGACGCATGTGCGCAAGGGAGCCCACCGTTGCAGTGGCAGGCCCCGTCCCGATGTCCCGCACGCGCCTGGGTCTTGGACCGAGTGACGCGCTATCTTGGCGAGACCTGGTTGCGCGAACAGGGTGCCGGACTGCGCTTCGTCGTACATCTGACCAGCACCGCGGCACAGGGGGTATCCGCCGAGGTCACGGTCGTGTCTCCCCATGGACAGCGGACGCGCACCCTTTCGGACCGGGACTGCGTACTGGTAGCGGATGCGGTTGCGTTCATCATGGCCCAAGCGATCGAACCGGACGTACAGCCCGCGGACGCACCCCTGACCGACGAGGAGCTCGCGCGTGCGACGCGTGGCCACGATGGGCCAAACGCGGAAGCTGCGCACACACCGGACACGAACTCCACACATGCGGCGCCGGGCGACCCTGGCACAGGGCCACGGACGCGGGACTCGTCGAGCGCCCCGGATGCGCCCGCCTCCCAACCGCCCGCACGCGAGACGAGCGAAGACGACGCCGACATGAGCCCGGTCCCGGCGCCATCGCCGCCCCTTGAGGTCACGTGGGCCGCCGGGCTGCAACTGCGGCTGGTGTCTCGCCCCCTACCCTCCTTGCGCCCGGCGCTAGGCGCACAGGCCGCGTTGCTCGCGGGAACCTCCCTGCGCTTTGAGGTTGGACTTGAATACAGCCCGCCGCAGGCCGCGGGACTCGCCACCGATCCCGCGGCAGAGGCCACCTTCGACTACGTGGGCGGCTTCCTCCATGCGTGCGCTTTGGCAGCGGGCTTCACCAACGCGGTCGGGGCCTGTGCGGGCTTCGAGCTCGGCCTGGTGCGTGGCCACGCAGGCGAGTTCAGCGCCGGACAGGACGACACCGCACTGTACGGTGCGGTGGTCGCGGGCCCACTACTGGTGCGGCCCCTATCCGAGCGCTTTGCCGTCCGCATCCAGATTGCCCCTGTCATTCCAGTGGTCTGGCCCCGCTTCAGCGTAAGCCAGGGGGATCGCATGCAGGAGCTCCACCGGGCCCGGGCGGTGGGATTCCTGGGGTCGGTGGGATTGGAGGCGAATTTTGACTGACGGGATTGCCCCGATCCGACCAAGAAAGAATGGAGCACGTCGAAGAGGCCACCGCGCGAGCGACTGCGACCGTGGTGGACTTGAGGTGTGCCCCGGGAACACACGAGGGTTCTAGAGGGATGGTTCGCGAGGCACGGCCACAATGCGGTGGCCTGGTTCCGGAAAAAGCCGATGAAACCGAGATCTTCCGTGCGCTCTACGACACCCATTTTGCCTACGTGTGGCGCACGCTCCTTCACTTTGGCGTGCCCGAGGCGGCTGCGGAAGACGCGGCCCAGGAGGTCTTCGTGACCCTGCACCGGCGACTCGATGACTACGATGGACAAACGCCGATCCGGAGCTGGCTCTGGGGCATGTGTCGGCGCATCGCCTTGACCCAGCGACGGGGCCTGGCGCGCGCCCACCGACGCTCCCTGGCCGCCCCGCCGCCGACCGCATCCATTCCCCCCGACGCCGCCCTCGAACGCAAACGCGCGGTGGTGTTCATGGAAGACTTTCTCGCAAACTTGCCGGACGATCTGCGTGACGTGTTCGTGATGATGGAAATCGAAGGCCTGAGCGCGCCCGAAGCCGCGGCAGCCCTGGGTGCCAAGGTGAACACCGTGTACTCGCGCCTTCGGTTGGCCCGCGAGCACTTCGAACGAGCTGGAGCACGCCTGCGGGCTCGCGAAGCGAGGGCCGTCGGATGAGTGAACGCCCCCACGACCTACAGCGTATGCTGGAACTGTATCGAGCGGATGGTCGCCCTCCCGCTGAGGTAGAGGCGCGCGTCTGGCAAGCGGTTCATAGCCGGATCGCTCCGACAGCTCCGAGCGCCGACGCAGCGCAGACCGGCACGGAAGTGGGATCGAGCCCCGAGGGCGCTGGCGCCACCAGCACCCCCGCCAGCTGGGCCAGCGCGACCAAGATCGCGCTGGCCGGAGGCGTTCTGTTGGTCGTAGCCGGAGCGTTCTATGGGCTCACGAGGCGCGAAGCCCCACCGCACGAAACCCCCGCCCGCGGCGCAACCATCGAGGAACCAGCTGCCGAGGCAACCGGTTCCACGGCGACCCCATCGGATCCCCCGAAGCGTGGGACCGTGGTCACCGCTGCACCTTCGCCTGTCGCGGCCGCGGAACCCGCACCGCATTCGCCTCCAATCACCGCTCAGCCCGCAGCAAGTGAAGCGGCCTCGCCTTCTTCAACCGTGGCCAAGCGCAAGCGCCGTCGCATGGGAGCGCGGAGCACATCGAGCCTGGCAGCGGAGATGAAATTGATGACCGCGGCCCAGGCGGCCTCCCGCCGCGGCAACCATCGCCAGGCCATGACCCTGCTACGCGCCCATGGCCGGCGCTTTCCGCACGGGGTGATGGCGGAGGAACGGGAAGCCGAACGTGTCCTTTCCCTGTGCGAGGTCGGCCGGCGGGCGGCTGCCCGCCGAGCGGCCAAGCGCTTCGTCGCACGCTTCTCCGGATCGCCCCATACCGCGCGGGTCCTCGCTGCCTGCAAGGACTCCGCTCCATGAGCCGCCTAGCCCGCATCC
>JAPPOR010000579.1:5242-6793 GCA_028817905.1 Myxococcales bacterium | reverse complement strand
CCCGACCCCAATCCGCGGGTCGCGCCTGGCTACGCGGCTTCTTTCGGGTGGTAGGTCCCCGAGGCGATAAGATGCTTGGCTAGCTCGTGGGCCAGCGGTCCAAGCTCGTAGGCGTGCTCGCCAGTCAGGAAGGCGACGCCCACGACCTGAACGCGGCCCTCGTGGGCGGCGGACAGGGGCAGTGCCTGGAGCTTGTGGCGCCCCGGGGGGTTGTCTCCTGACGCTCCGGTTTCGGCCGCTTCATCCTGGGTGAGGCCCTGTGCGGCTTGCGTGCATGCGTTGTCGTTCAGTTCCAGGTCCAGGCACGACTGGGCGAGGGCGGCCAACGCTTCCGCATCGTCCGGCGCGCGTGTCGCCGCCGAAAGCACCAGCCCATCTTGCGTCAGCAGATATAGCCAACCGTTGGCCCCGGCCCCCGATGCTTGGCACAACAACGACAAGCCTTCCTGCGGAAGTTCCAGGCTATCGGTGGTGCCCAAGGAGGTGAGCTCCAGGCTATCGGTGGTGCCCAAGGAGGTGAGCTGCGAGAGTTGTACGGCGCTGGGTGCGGCGCCGTCACCGTCGTCGTAGCCAAGGGACGCACGTTGGGCGCTGAAGCCCGCCAGCTCGGCTTCCTCGAACAACCGGCGGTAGCGACCCGCCAGCAACGACTGCGTATCCAGGCGGTAGGCGTTCTTGACCGCCAGGGCGGCGGCGTCAAAAGCTTCGCGGTCGCCCTCCTGAAGTGCCACGCGTGCGAGGTATTCGTAGGGGATGCCCCGAAGCAGCCCGGAAACGCCAAGCTGCCGGTGTCGCTCGATGACCTTCTCGATGCGTCGGCGGGCCTGGGCGAAATCTCCCAGGGCGGCGTCCGCGAGGGCCAGGCCGCAGGACAGCGATCGCATGGCCTGCGGCGGTGGCTCACCGGGATAGAAGGTGGCGAGTACTTGTTTGGCTCGTTCGCGGGCCTGTCGGGGCTGCCCTGCGGCCGTCAGGAGCTCCACTTCGACGCGGGTCGCGGACAGCAGGCTGGGTGAGCGAACCGTCGTGCTTAGCTCATACTCCCGCAGCAGCTCCACCGCACGCAGGGCGCGGGGGGCTTCGCCGCGCAGTTCATGATAGTAGACATCGGACAGGAGCTTGAACGGCAGCCAGCAGCGCTCGACCGTAGCTCGCCGCTGGAGGCGCTCGCGAACCGAGCGCAGGCCCGCCAGGTTGCCGATGTCCGCCTGAACGAGCAACTCGGAGGCCAGGGAGGTGAACACGGCCGTGACGCCGTGTTGGAGCGCTATCAGTTCGGCGCGCTTGCGGTGTCGCTCGGCCTCGCCCCAGGCGCCTCGATAGAGGGCCGCCCACCGCTCGAGCTGCGCCGCGTAGGCACGATGGGTCGGAGTCGCCAGCTTCTGTTCCTCGTGGCTCTCGATGTCGACCCCGAGCAGAATCTCGAGGAGCCGCTGATGCAGCCAGACCTCGGCTCGGACCTTGCCCATGGCGCTCGCTTCAGCGGGGGGCAACGCGTCGATGGTTGCGCCTTGGTCTCTGGCGATCTGCAGGGAATTCTCGAAAAAGCCC
>JAPPOR010000579.1:0-4879 GCA_028817905.1 Myxococcales bacterium | reverse complement strand
CTTGGCACGAGCCCCCCCAGCATTTGCCAGAGCACGAAGCGCCGACCGATCTCGAGGTCGGCGCGGGCGGCCAGTTGGTCGGCCAGCAGGATGACTTCGGCCGTTGCGTTCGCTCCGATTGCCTCAATGCCCATGTCCAGCGCCCTGCTCGTGCGCTCGCCGGCAGCCGCGTCGCGCCAACCGGACAGCAACTTCCGTACGTAGCCTTCCGGGTCGAGACCCCGAAGACCGTGATGGGCGATCACGATTTGGGGTGCCCGGGCCTTGGCGTACAACGCTGAAAGGCGGTCGTGTAGGGTGGCCAGTCGACCGGGGTCTGTTCGAGCTAGTAACTCCTTCGCGCCCCGATCCAGCGTGTAGCCTGAGGGACCGCCCGCCAGCAGGCGAGTGCGGCGTAGCTCGTCGGTGGCGAAGTCGCAGTCGACCGCGTCTGCGTCTAGCAGGTCGATCAACTGCGACCGAGATAGATGCGCGCCGATGCATAGAGCCAGTGCCTCGGCGATCTTCAGAGCGAGCGGGGACAGCTGCTGGACCTCGGCCGCAAGCCGCGCCTCCATGCTCTGTGGCAGGCCACCGGTCTCGATCCGCTCGGGCAAGCGCCATGTGCCGCTCTCGTACGCGATCGTGCCCGCATCGACGAGATGCTGAGCGAGTTGCATGCACTCACGCGGACGACCCCCCGAGAGGCGGTAGAGGGTTTCGTTGGTTGCCTGAAGGTTGGCCACATCGCCGAAGACAGTGCGCAGTAGCTGTAGCGTGTCGGCGCTCGAAAGGGGTGACAGCGGGAGCGGGCGCGCACATTCAGCCAGCGCTTTCATGGCGGGCGTTTCGAGCGGGTCTTCGACCGAGGTCACTGCGTAGGCGAAGTGCGACTCTGGCGATTCCAGCGCGAGCGCTGCGAGCAGTGCGCCGGAAGCTTCGTCGACGCCTTCAAAATCGTCCAGTGCGATCGCAACAAGACGCTTCTTGGAGATTGCCAGAAGCAAATCGCGCAAGAGTGCCTGCAGTGTGGCGTGCGGGATCCGTAGCCGGGTCAGGTCGCGCAACCTGAGCCCTGGGCCGTCCTCGCCCTCTTCAAACAGCGTGGCGAGCACGCCGGGCGTTTCTGCCCATTCAGTGAACGCCTGACTGCCAGCCTGCTCGGCGATTTGCTGCAGCCACGCGTTGGCGGCACCGAATGGGCCGGCAGCCGCCTCGCCGGCGCCCGCGCGGGCTGCGATCCCACCCAGCAATCTGGCTTCTACCGAAAACAGGTCCAGTACGCGCGAGCGGCCCGTGCCCGGTGCGCCCTTGATCAAGAGCCCGCCGCCGCGTCCGCGCGCCGCACGCATGACTTGCCGGCGGACGCTCACACGCTCGACCTTGCGAGCGACCAGCGCCGGCGCACTCAGGTGCGCCTGGGCGACGGTGAGAAGCTCGTCAGGAGCTTCTGCGAGTAGGGGTCGCAGCCGGTCCATCACCTCGGCCGCGCTGCGGGGTCGCGAGTCCATGTCCATGCGCATGAGCTCGACCAGTAGGCGCTCGAGCGCGGCTGGCACCTCGGGTGCGAACACCGAGACACGCGCGGGTGTATGCCGCCAGGCGGTTTGCAGATCGGCCAACCGCTTGGCCGGGAACGCCGTGACCTTGGTCAGTGCGTAGTAGAGCGTGCACCCCAGCGAGAAGAGATCGCTACGCCCGTCTAGGCTCGAGCCGTTGATCACCTCTGGGGCTACGTAGGGTGGTGTACCCACCGCAATCTGGGACGGCCCCATGGGGGACAACAGTCCAAAGTCGATCAGCTTGGCTTTGCCGTCGCTTGTCAGTTGGATGTTGCGGGGGGAGATGTCCCGGTGGACCAGCTCGCGCGAATGCAGTAACGCCAGTACCGAGCAGACCTCGTAGGCGATGGCGCACGCGCGCTTCCACGGGATCGGGACGTGCTGGCGAAGGTCCCCACCGTCGAGCAACTCCATGGTGTAGTAGGGTTTTCCGGCGTCGATTCCGTAGTCCAGGGCGCGTACCACGCGTGGGTGGGCCAGCTGCTTGAGGGTGTGGTATTCCCGCTCGAAGAGCTCGACGCTCGATCCTCGCGTGGTCTCCAAGCGCTTCAGTGCGCAAGCATCCCCCGTAGCGCTGTCGTGGACGCGGTACACAGAACCCATTCCGCCGCGGCCTAGCAGGACCCCGATAGCGTAGCGGTTGGCAATGCGTTGTGGGGCCGCTGGCCACTCGGCATCGTCTATTGCTTCGCTCGCGTGCTTCGAGTCGCTCATTTCGGCGTTGTCTATTCAACGCTACAACGAGCGCTGAATGACAACCAGAGCATTGTACCCTTACCGTGTGTGTGACATCAGCCGCCACTTTCGCAGGAACCGCGACGGTGGCGCCCCTCGGTGCACAACGTGTGTCACTCCCTGCGTGAGGGTGTTCTGCGCGCACGCGGCTGGCGGTCCAGCTCCGGCAGGCGAACCGGGACGCCATCGGCATTCCCTCGTGGTCCGTTCCTGTCCCCAGGTGACTGGGGAAGGGGCGCGACGCGTGCCGCAAGGCCGCCTGTTTCGTGCAGGAAGCCTGCCCAGATCGAGCCATCAGGCGCCAGGACGGGCGGACCGAGATACTCGCTATTGGCGACGCTGATGCCCAGGAGTGTCGGCTCGGCCGGGTCATTGGCGGTCGTGCTCCACAGCATGGGTCGGTCGGCGAAGAGGTCGGTGCTCGTCACGACGTAGCCATGGTAGCGCCTGCCATCGTTGACCAGATAGCCGTCTCCCTTGTGCCAGCCGGCGTCCGGGCTTCCGTAGTAGTTAATCGCGATGAAGCCGGGCTCAAAGGCCGCCAGGTTGATATTGGTTGCGGTGCGTACCCCCGGTGGGGCCACCATGATCCGCTCGGACCAGGTCTGCGCCCGGTCGGTGGAGATGACCACGTAGGGCAGCAGATCACGGTCGTCTACCCACGCCACGTAGACGTTGCCATCGCTATCGGTGGCCACATTGCTGGCCAGCCAGTTGATCCCGGGGACCTGGGCCAGTTCCGAATCTGGTACTCGCAGGTGGCGCCAGGAATCGCCTTCGTCATCACTAATGGCTACTGTGACGCCTTCAAACGAACCAAAGACTTTGTAAAAGGTCCCATCGGGTCCGATGGCGCCGGCGTTGGGAAAGCCGGTCAGATCGCTCTCGGGTTCCCAGGCATCGGTGGGGCTGCCCTGGGTGCGTGTGAAGGTCTCGCCGCCATCCGTCGAGCGGAAGCAGTAGTGCTGTGGTCCCACCGCCCAAAGACCACCGCCCGCGCAGAAGTAGACGAGATTGGGGTAGCCGGCCCTCGCCAAAGCCTCCCGGCTTTCTTGCGTTGCGGGGGGACCGACGGTGATCTTGCCCCAGTCCCAGGAGTCGCAGCCGACCCCGCCCGGGTGCTGCCGCCAGGTCTGGCCGTCATCCGTGGAGGTCCAGTAGTGGTGGCCCGTGCCGTCGCCGCATGTGCCGACTAGGCTATGATAGGTGGTGTAAAACAGCTTGTTGGTGTCGGGGTCGCGGGTGATCCAGGGATGGGCCCACTCGAGCTGTCCCCCCTCGGGAGGGGCGTCCGCGATGGGTGTTTGCCAGCTGGCCCCATGATCCTCCGACCGAGCAACGCCGGTGCCCGCGGGGGCGAAGATCACAGTGCCCTCCTTTGTGACCTGGAGCGTGGCATTCGAGGGGGCGCGCACTTGCGTGTGCATCCCGCAGCTGGAGGGTGCGTTGGCCGGCTGAGGATCTACGACCTGCCCGCCAGGATACAGCGCCGTCGCCACACGGGGTTGTTCGCAGCCCAGTGACGGCTGTCCGGGGATATCGCCCCTGCTTCCATCGTCGGCACCGGCGCTGTCGGGTCCGCTGGCGTCTGAGTCTGGGACTGGGGCGATGGCATCCATGGGAGCAGGATCGGGGTCGGCAATCGGAGCGCCGCCGGGTTCGGCAATTGTGTCACGGTCGTTCGCAGCTGGGGCATCTGCTTCGGGAGGGTCGCTTGCGTCAGGCTCCTCTTGGTCATCTAACCCGGTGGCGAGTCGTGGCTCGCCATCCGCACCGTGTGTGGCATCGAGCTGCACCTCCGAGTTCGGAGGGCTCGCGGCGTCGCCCGTGGTGGGGCCGGGGTCGGCACCGGCGGTACCACTTTGGGGCGAGGCGGCTTCCGCAGGTGCGTGGTCCGCGTTTTGGCAGCCATTCAAGAGAGCGGCGCCGAGGATCATCGCGAACGAGACGACACCAAGGATAGACTTTGTGGGATCGCGGGTTGGCATGACAGCGGGTGCCACGGTGAGAACGAACCACGAAGCTTGTCTTGGCGAGAAGTCGTCAACGCACTCCCTCAGCCAACTCGTTGCGTTCGCAGGTCTCGTTCGCGTATGCGCCTACGTTTGCACAGCGCTTAGCAGGTGCGCAATGTCACTGCCGATGGTAGCGCGCGCTGGCCTCTTAGACCACGCCCGGTGGCCGGATGAATGTTCGTTCCGAGTCTGCCTTGCTTGAGAGCGCGCAGCGTTCTGTCGGATGGCGGCTGCGTATCGCTTCAAAGGTGGGTTGGTTGCATGCCAGTGCGCATGGCCAATACACGCCCGGTGCCGATCCGAAGCGGTGCTTGCAGCGCAAGCACGTGCCTGTGCCCTCAAGCCCTTGCGCACCATTTCAAGTGGTTTGGTGAGTAGTCCGGGCCTCGACCGATGATTCATCAACGTCACATCGTCTCACTTGTTGTGCTTGGCAACCGTACCGCTGCACGGCCCGCGATGCGGCGTCGATGACCATGCGAGTTGAAGCGGGGCGGATAGATACGCGGCGCTGCTATCCGTTCGGTGAGCTAGCTAGTGGCTTCCGTTCCCAACGTGAAGTGCATTGGGTGCGAGGGTCTGCCGCAG
>JAPPOR010000734.1 GCA_028817905.1 Myxococcales bacterium | reverse complement strand
GCGAAGCCGATCACTTGCACGATCATCACGTGCCTTGGTGATGGATGCGGGCTAGCGGTAGCTCTTCCAATCTCCTCCGGTCACTTTGCCTTCTGGAATCTCCAGGGGCTCGACTGGGAAGGGTAGCGAGTCCCAGTCTTCATCAAGCATGGGGCGGATCAGTTCCTCAGCCATCTCGTGCGCTCGTCCCTTGATGGGCTTGTCGGCTCCTGCATGTAGATCGACAAGGTGTTCGAAGCGCCAGTCGAGAATCCGCTGCGCGCTCGCGATACAGCGTTTGGGATCGTGCACCGAGTAGTGTACTGGCGACCAGACGATTGCGCCCTCACGGGGTTTGAGCAGTCTACGAATGAGCCAAGGCTGCTTGTCGCCCTCGGCCCAGTAGAACCACCCGTGACCGCCGTTGACAAAGATGCCGCTAGCCTCGTGCCAGAAGACCGTAGGTTCGGCGGTTCCGCGTCTCGCACCAAAGCGAAACTGCGCCCGGTTGGCCAGCGATTGTTCCATGAAGCCATCCCAGACATGGACATGCAGGCCCTGCCTGGAAAGTTCCGGCAGGGCGTCACCGACGGCCATGAGTTCCACGTTGTCCATTGCACACAGGGCGGGATTCTCGCGTTGTAGGCGGCCCTCTGCCACGCAGACCCGTGCCTCGGGAAATGCTCGAGCGTAGGCGGCTAGTGACAGATGGTGCTCTGGTCCAGGGTTCAGGACGAACCGCACAGGTGCGTCTAGCGTCCTGCTCAGGGTTCGAATTGCCTCGAACGGTTGATCGGTTTCATGATCGGGCCAGACCGTGTTCAGGAGGACAAGACACTGCTTGCCGGTGCCATCCCTCAGCCGAAATGCCAGCATGCGGTTGGGCAGACGCGGCGCGAAGCGCGAGTTTCCCGCGCCATGCAATGTAAGAAGGCTCCACACATCGGGCGCGATCTGCGCCAGGCGGACTTCTTCTTGAGCTTTGCCGAGAACCATACAGCAGCACTCGGGTTCTGGCGAATGGCCGCGTTCCTCTGGAAGTGGGTTGTGCGTGTGTGCGTGCATCGCTAGTCCTGTGCCTTTCGGACCGCTCCGTGGAGGAGCAGATCGATCGTTCGTTCGGTCCAGTGTCTTCGATAGGTCTGCTCCCGAATCGAGACGTCGTAGATCAAGTGAATCGCATTCGCGTAGCGCACCTGGTTCATCAGGCGCTCCAGGAGCGCTCCCGCGATGATCTCGAGATCCAGGCCCGGTCTCAGAATACGGCGTCGCTGAGCCGCGCGTAGGAATGCGACCAACACGTTGGTCTGTTCCAGAAGACTCTCGGTCGTGGCCTTGCCGTCACAGTGGCGAAAGCTTTGCTGCCATTCGTTGAAGCAGATGATCAACGGCTCGGGATGGGCGAGATACGTACCGAGGAGCTCTTCCGCGAACAGCAGCAATCGGGACTCGAAGTCCGAGAGATCCTTCGGGGGTCTGCCCAGGATTCGCTTGGCGCTCTCGAGATTCTTGCCACCAAAGCGTTCGATCACGGTCGTGTACAGGGCCTGCTTGCTGCCGAAGTGGTAACTCACGGCGTTCACATTGGCGCCGGCGGCCTCGCAGATGGCCCTTACCGAGGTGCCTTCGTACCCTCGTTGCGCGAACAGTCGGGTAGCTTCTGCCAGAATTCGGTCAGCCGTGCTGCCCATAGCAAGCACTCTGACAGCTCACTGTAGCGATCGCAAGAAAAATTGAAACAAGTGTTTATGTCGCTTCGATGGCTGACGCGCGGGCCCGGTCGAGGTTGAGCCCCCTCTTGACGAGCACACGAACCCGATGTGGCCGCCGCGAGGCGGGGCAGATGGTGCACCTCCCCCGAGGTCCGAACCCGTTTCGGCGGGCTTTCGTAGTACAGGCGCCTATCGTCGACCGGGCGTGCCCGGCATCGAATGCGACACGAACAACTCGATCGATTCGGCGCACCGCATTCCATGCGCCCTACTCACGGTCGCGGTTGGAGTCGTAGTCGCCTGATTCGTCAGCGTTGAGGTAGCCCTGGCGGGCTACACCGCTTTCGAACTACCTTCGAAAGGACCGCCCCCGAGCGCGCGCGACGGCTCGCGGAAGGGGCAGTGGTGGGGGCTGCCTTGAGCGGCCCCTCGACCCGGGCCAGGGGCAATGCCGGTCAGTCAGAAGTGACACGATCATTTTCCACCGAGAGTGCGCGCAGAATCCGCTGCGACATCAGTGCCGGTGTCCAGCTTGATCCGGCTCCATACTGTCTAGGGGGGATTGCGATTCAGACTGTGGCGGCCACAGCGCTTGCCATCGGGGCCGTCTGCCCGTTTGTCGACCGGTGTGCTGGAGGGTCGACCATCAGATAGCAGAGGACCATGTCGGTTACGTCGTCTACCAAGCGGGCGTCGTCGTTGCCCTCGGGGTCCGCGTCGACAGCCGCGCGGATCACACTCGGTATTGCGTGAACCAGCAGGAAAATGGCCCGATCGAGGTCCGTGTGCCGGATCGTGTGTTGCAGCCCGCGCAGGTAGCTGCGTGCCAGGGTCGCGAGCCGTTCCTCGAACTCGTAGATCTTCCGGAGTTCGCCGATCTTCGGGACTTCCTGACACAGCACGTGGTGCAGCCGTGGATCGACGCGATAGGCTGAGACCAGGCCTGCTACCATCACTGACGCATTGTCGGGTAGGCTGGGCGATTTGGCACCTTCGAGGGCCTGCGATAGGACCCGCGTCATCTTTGAGAGATGCTCCTCAACCAACGCGGCGACCAGCGCTTCCTTGCTCGGGAAGTATTGGTAGAGGCTCCCGATGCTCACGCCGGCAGCCTGTGCGATGCGGTTGGTGCTGGCGCGATCGTACCCCTCTTCGATCAGTACCCTGGCGGTCGCCTTCACAATCGCTTCCACGGTGGCCTGGGCTCGTGCCTGGCGCGGTCGCCTGCGAGGACTGGTGACGGGAATAGCTCTCATGGAATCCTCCGAAATCGGTGATCCGGGCGCCTGTCGCGACCCTGTAACTATGGGTCGGCGGGTGCGCGTTGGTTTTCCGAGTCCGGAGTCTCTTTTTTATGCTGGGAAGCCCGGCCAGCTGGCGGGGCCAGGTCCCCCCGCCGGCTCCAATAGTACCGAAAGCGGAAAAGTGCAGCACAGGCCTGCGTGAATACCGGCTGCACGCAGATTTCCACTCTCGCCGACGCCGCCAAACGGCAATCTGCCGCTCGCTCCTGCGGAGGGGCGATTCCACGAGACCAGGCCGACCCTGAGTCCTTCGGCGACGTGTTCGAACGCGCTTCGCTCGTTGGTGAAGATGGAGGCGGCTAGGCCGAAGCGGCTCGCATTGGCTACAGCCACGGCCTCGTCCAGGTCGTCGACCACGTACACCGCCAGGTCAGGACCAAACAGTTCCTCGTCGCTGTAGCCTGCAAGGTGGGTATGGGCCGTTCGGGCGACCCGGAGTGCTGGCTTGACGTAGTAGCCGCGGCGGCCTGGAACCTGAGCCTGTCCGCCCGCGACACGCTCTTCGTATTCGCTGCGCGCGGCGGCTTGGGCCTTCCACAAGTGCGTGCGCGCTTGCTCGCTGATAAGGGGGCCCATGAACGTGTCGGGCTGGGCGGGGTGACCTATGCGCAGGCCCTGGGCCAGCTCGGCAATGCGTTCGCACAGTGGCTCGGCGATCGCGCGTTGCACGATCAGCCGGCTGGTGGCGGTGCAGCGCTGGCCGGCAGTGACATAGGCGGAGAAAGCGACCGCGCGGGCGGTCGCCTCCAAGTGACAGTCCTGCAGGGCGATACTGGCGTTCTTACCGCCCAGCTCAAGCGCGATCAGACGGTCCAGCCGGTCGAGGTTGCCGGCGACCAGGACTCGGCCCACGCGCGCCGAGCCCGTGAAGAGCACGCCGTCGACATCCCGGTGGGCGCACAGAGCCGATCCGATCGGACCCGGACCTTGCACCACGTTGAACACGCCCTTGGGCAGGCCGGCTCGCTCCAGGCACACGGCGATCCAGCGAGCGGTTCCCGGGGTCCGTTCGCTGGGTTTGTGGACCACCGTGTTGCCGGCAAGCAGTGCCGGCAAGATCTGCCCGTTCGGCAAGTGGCCCGGGAAGTTGAAGGGGCCTACGACCGCCACGACGCCCAGCGGTCGATGGCGGATCTGACCAGGCAGGCTAGGGATGTCTTCGGTCGCTGTGAACGCGGCGCCCGGCCCTAGGCACAGGTCAACTTTGGTGGCCAGCGCATCCGCCTCGGTGCGCGCCTCCCACAGGGGCTTGCCGACCTCCTGTGAGATGGTTTGGGCGATGGCGTCGCGGTGTGCTTTGACTTCCGCCTTGTAGCGGGTGAGCAGTTCCGCCCGCGCGTCGTGCCCAAGGCGCGCGAAGCCCGGCTGGGCGGCCCTAGCCGCTGTTACGGCGGCCTCCACGTGGGCGTGGGCGTACGGCAGGGGGGGGCGCTCCAAGTCGAGATCCGACGGGTCTTGCTGCGCGACCTCGCCGTCCGGCACGGGTGGGTGCAGGAAGCGCCCATCGATGTAGTCCCAAGCGTTGTCATGCATAGCGGCAAATCTACCAGCTAGCTAGCCCCGCCATCTCACCAACTCGCGAGTGGATCGCGAGTTGGTGAGATAGCGGGGCTACGCCAGCTCGGCGTGCACGTGGGTCGTCAGAATGCTGCGCGTTTCCCTGACCGCCGGTTGCACATCTGTGAGCCACGCAGTCACGGCCCGCTCGTCTCCAGGGTGTAGGGCAAGGCGAGGGCGGTCCGCCAGGATGCGCTCTAGGCGCTGCGCTACGAAGCTCGGGTCACGATATGCCAGGGGGATGGGGGCGGCCTCCAGGCGACTGAGCAACTGTGGGAAGCGGGTTGTGGCTTCGGGTCCGGCTCCGCCGGACTCGGCTAGTGCATGGCCGGCCCTCAGCGCCGCACGGTACGGGGCCAGCCCGTTGGCCCGCGTCCGGTCGGAAGCCAGTTCTCCATCTAGCAATAACTCGATTCCAACATGCGCCACGGCGCGAGCCGACCCCCGGGCGATGCCTCTCCTCTGCAGCGAACGCACCCCCCCCGAGACCAGCTCGCAGAAGTCGGGTGCGCGGTGAAAGGCCGCGTCCGTCGCGTGGTGGAGCTTCACGCCGGCAGCTAGGTCTTCGGCGCTTTGGCTCGGCCTGCCCCCTCCGATTTGGAAGCGCGCTCCGGCCATGGACTCCAAATCCGGGAGCATCGCGCCTAGGCCGAACAAGGGGCCCGGTCGGTACCAAGACGCCACCACCAGGTGACCGTAGAAATTCACCAGGGAAACTCCCGAGCCGGGCGAACGGCCAGCTATATCAGGTACTTGTGCTCTCCACTTAGAGAGCGTACGATATTCTATGAATATTGGAGTATTGCATGAAAGCGGTATTTTGGCTTCGCTGGGCACCTGCCCTACGGACACTTGGTGTGATGGCAGTGGCGGTCAGTCTGCTTCTACCACCCGCCGCCGTGGAGGGCGAACAGCCTCTCCGAACGGGGGCCCGGCTCACCGGATGGCTGGAGCCTTTGGTGTCCGACAGTCTGGTCGATCCTGTTTCTGAAAAGGGACAAACGGCGCAAGGGTTGTACTTCAACGGTCCCACCATGCGGCGGCTCGGGGCCGACGGCATCATCCGGTCGGTTGAGCGGGGACGCATGAACGCCGCCGTGATCGACCTGAAGGACGGTCAGGGTCGTATCATGTGGGATTCCGAGATTCCGGAGCTTCAGGCCCAGAAGCGGGGGTTTGTCTCCGACATGCCTGCGTTGGTTGCGAGCCTGCGACAGGCGGGGATCTACGTCATCGGACGGATCGTGTGTTTCAGCGACCCGCAGCTTCCGGTGCGCTATCCGGATCGAGCAGTGCTCGATGCACGACCCAACAGGAAGGGTCGGATCTGGGCCAACGGCGGCCGTCGCAATCCTTGGCTGGATCCCTACAACCGAGCCAACCACGATTTGGTGCTCGGGATGGCAAAGGAAGCAGAGGCTCTTGGGATCGATGAGATCCAGTTCGACTACTTTCGCTTCCCCGTTGACGAGGCGACGCCCTTTGCCACGTTTCCGGCGGCCGTCGACACGCCTCGGCGAGAGGTACTGTTGGGATTGCTCAAACGTGTCGATCAGGCGGTTCGTATCCCCCTTGGAGTGGACGTGTTTGGGCTGACGGCATTCCGCTCGGGCGACAAGACCGGTCTTGGCCAGTCCCTGGAAGACTGGGCGCAACACCTGGAGGTGTTTTCGCCGATGCTCTACGTCAACGGGATGGGCAATTGGATGCGTGATGGCAAGCCGAAGCGCGCTTTGAGGTTGGTCAACGTAGGGGTCAAGCTGATGCGTGAACGGCTCGGCTACGGTCCGGTCATCCGGCCCTTCCTGCAGGCGTTCCCGGCGGGGGCCGACTACTACAACGCGGAGTTCATCACCGAGCAGATCCGCGGGGCGCGGGGTGGTGGTGCGGACGGGTTCCTATTCTGGCATCCAGCCAGCAACTACGGAACTGTGCGGCAGGCCATGCGCGGCCTGGCACGCGCCCTGACGCCATTTCCGATCGCCGAGCGTCAGGCATGGCGTCGACAGAGTTGGAGCGATCGCCTCATGCTACCGCGTCAGGCGGCTGTGCGGCCTACGCTGCCTGCGAAGCACTACTTGCAGTGACGCCCTCAGCATAGGTCGGAGCCAAGGAAGATAGGCGTCGCCGCGAGGCATCCCGCCCTTTCGAAGGCGGATGTGCGGGCGTCGGTGCGCTGCCAGGTCCTACCTCCAAGGAGGCGGAGACCACGCGTATCGCAGCTCGCAGGCGGCGGCAGGCGGGCTTGCCCGCCCGCGGCTGGACGCTATTTCGGGACGGACACGCGCTACCCTTGCCGGAACGCAGTGCCTTTCGCATGATCCGCAGGCTATCGCATCAGAGGCTCGACGGCCGTTTCCAGGGTTCCGACTAGCCGCACTCCATTGCTAGGGAAGGCCGCGGGCGGTTACAACCCTGCCACGTCGCGTACCGCAAGCGCATGCATTTTCACTCTCTCGATTACGTATTGTTTCTGGTCTGCGTGGTGTGTGGCTTTTGGCTACTCGCCAACCGAGGGGTCCTACGCTTGGCGTTCGTATTCCTGGCCTCCTGCCTTTTCTACATGGCCTGGAATCCGACCTACATCGTGCTGATCCTCAGCTCGACCGTGCTGGACTATACGGTGGGGGGACGCATCCACGCGTCGACGACCATCACTCGCAAGCGGGGGTGGCTCCTGCTGAGTCTGATCGGCAACCTGGGCCTGCTGGGGGTGTTCAAGTACTTCAACTTCTTCGCGTCTGCCTCAGCGGACGTGGCCCGCGTCTTCGGGTTCGCGTTCGAGCCACCGCATCTCGACGTGCTCTTGCCGGTCGGTATCTCGTTCTACACGTTCCAGACGCTTAGCTACACGATCGATATCTACCGAGGACGGCTCAAGCCTGCGCCGGGTTTCCTGCAGTTCGCGTTCTTTGTCACATTCTTCCCGCAGCTTGTCGCGGGACCAATCGTTCGGGCGAGCGAGCTGCTGCCCCAGCTTCAGGGTCGGCTGGGTCTGTCGCCGGGCTCGGTGGGGAACGCACTGTTTCTGATCGCGACCGGCATGGTTAAGAAGGTTCTCTTCGCTGACTATGTGGCGGTTAACCTAGTCGACCGGGTGTTCGAGGACCCCGGCGCCTACTCCTCCGCCGAAGTCCTGATCGGGCTCTACGGCTACACGCTTCAGATCTATTGTGACTTCTCCGGCTATACCGACGTCGCGCGTGGGTCCGCCTCCCTCTTTGGGCTCGACCTGCCCGAGAACTTCGACCGGCCGTACCAGGCGCGCAACCCGGCCGAGTTTTGGCGACACTGGCACATGACCCTGTCGTCGTGGCTGCGGGACTACCTGTACTTTCCGCTTGGTGGGTCCCGGGGTAGCCCTGCACGCGCCTATTTCAATCTGGGCCTTACGATGTTTTTGATCGGCCTGTGGCATGGGGCAGCCTGGACTTTCGTCATCTACGGTTTGCTACAGGCGGGTATCATGCTTGCCCACCGTTTCGTACAGCGCCGCTATGGCAAGGGACGAGGGCATGTCGATCCGCCTCTCGTGGTGTTCGCCAAGGTGTTCGGTACGATGCAGTTCGTTGTGCTCTCGAGGATTTTCTTTCGTGCTGCGGACCTGGACAACGCGCTTGCCGTGATTCAGCAACTGCGCATCGGTTCGCTCGGCGTGGGTCACGTGAGTGGCTCGGTGTGGGCTGTGCTGATAGGTGGTTTCGCCGCGCACTACACCCCCCGCGGGTGGTTTGAACACATTCGGAGTTCGTTCGTCCGATTGCCGGCACCCGCTCAAGGGGTGGTGCTCGCGGTCGTCGGGGCAGGTCTGATGACCGTAGTCTCCAAAGACGTAGTACCTTACATCTACTTCCAGTTCTGATGACCGGATCGTCCGACAGTTCGCTTTCCGCTTCGGGTTCGTCGGTCGTGTCGGCCGCGGCCGAGACGCACGCCGGGATACGCCACTTTGCGCTGGCCGTAGTGTGTCTGCTTGCGGCATCGGCCGTGAGCTATGCGCTGCCAACCCTCGATCAGTTTCGCCCCTGGGTTGCGGGTGAGAGGGCGCCAGTGGTGCGTATGTTCCTGCGGGGACAGGACCGGATCGAACTCCCAGGCTTCGCGGAAGCGGGACTCGTCGGGACGAGTGCTTCCAGGGAGGAGCTCGGCCGGACGCTTGGGTCGGCAGTGGCGGCGACGCTTGACGAACCAGAGGCGGCGGTCTCCCTGTCGGCAGTGGAGCCTTCGCCACGCCCGGTACCCGCGAAGGATCCCGACGACGCGTTGCCAGCCGTCCGGATCGATCCCGGGGAGTACGCTGGCATCACGCAGGAGATCGAGTTGCCTCACTTTCTCGAGCGCTTCTTCTCCAAGCTGGAGCGAACCGCCCAGCGACGCGAGGCGGCGATCACCCGTGTTGCACACTATGGGGACTCGTCGGTGGCGGCCGACGCGATCACGCGGACCGCCCGTCGTCGACTGCAGACGCGTTTCGGCGACTCGGGCCACGGCTTCATTCTGATCTCACGTGGCGACATGCACTACGGCCACCACGATATTCGGCACCGTTCCAGCGGCGGTTGGAACATGCTCTCGCTCGTGCGTGACCAGTTGCGCCACGGCTACTACGGTTACGGGGGTGTTCAAGCGCGGGCGAAAGCGGGCGAATACGCCTCGTTCGAGACCTCAAAGGACGGCGCCATTGGCAAGCGCGTGTCGCGCTTTGAGCTGTATTTTCAACGCCACAAGCGTGGCAACAAGGTGCGTATCTACGTGGACGGGAGGCGTCGCCACGCGATCGATACGCGGCATTCCGAGAGACAGGACGACTACTTCTTTCTGGAGGTATCCGACGGGCCGCACAGCTTCAAGCTGCGGACCAGCGGCGGTGGCTACGCCCATCTTTATGGCGTCGTGCTAGAGCGCGATGGGCCGGGGGTCGTCTATGACTCACTCGGTCTCGTTGGTGCGCGCGCCGAGCGCTTGCTGAACGCGGACGCTAGTCATATGGCGGCGCAGCTCGCTCACCGGGATCCGGACCTGCTTGTCTTGGGGTTTGGGGGCAATGAGGCAGGGAACCGGTGGCTCCAGATGGATCGCTACGCTCGGGAACTTACCAAGGTAGTCAAGACCATGCGCGAGGGCAATCCAGGCATGGACTGTCTGCTGTTTGGGCCACTGGATCAAGGCAGACGCAACAAGCGTGGCAGGATCATAACGATCGAGAGTCTGCCCCGGATCGTTGACGTGCAGCGCGAGGTTGCCGAGGCCCAGGGATGCGCGTTCTTCAACGCGTACCAGGCCATGGGCGGCAAGAACTCGATCAGGCGTTGGTACAAGAGTCGACCTCAGCTCGCCGGTTCGGATCTCCGCCACGCGACTCCCAAGGGCTATGAAGTGATAGGTAAGTTGTACTACAAAGCGCTGCTCAAGGGCTTCGCTGAGTTTCTTGCGCGCCGCTAGCTAGCAGACTCGCTTGGGGCTGTTCCTACTCAATAGAGGACAGGCCGCCTTCAGAGGTAGCGGTGAGCGGGGCGTCGTCGTCGAAACCCTCCATGATGGCGTTGTGGAGCGCCTCGCCGAGTGCTTCATAGCCCGAACGGGTGAAGTGGATGTGGTCCGGTGCTCCGAGGCGCGGTTTCGCCTCGTTCCAGCGCAGCATGGACATCGAGCCCCCCATGAACGCTACGACGTCGTAGAACGCGCACCCCTTCTTTTGTGCAAGTCGCTGCTGCGCTGCGATCAATTGGGCAGTACGCGGGCGCGGGAGAAAGGAACCGTCCTCCTCGTTCTTGATCGGTCGGTCGGACGGCCCAACCAAGAGGCATGCCGCGCCCGGGAGCACGCTGCGCAGTCGATCGAGCACATTGGCCACCCGGCTCTCGTATGCCTCGATGGGAACGTCGTCATCTCCCGCTTCGTTGGTACCGTAGGCGAGCACGAACAAGTGGGGCGCTCGGTGTTTCAGGTGGGCCCGATACAGTGTTTCCTCCCAGTACAAGTGGTTACGTGCCCGCGACCCAGGAATGCCCAACGTGTCGAGAACCACACCCCCGCCGGACCGCTCCAACACAACCCCGAACAACCGAACCGGCCCGTCTGCTTGGGTGCGGAACTCGAGCTGGTGGAGTCCGAGGGGCACCTGGAATCTCTCGTAGCCCGGTCCAGGGCGCCGATCGCGCGTGCGAATCGTGGCCAGTCCCTTGCCATCGAGTAGTACGCGTACGCGACCGCCGCGTGGCTGCTTCAGATAGTACAGTTCGACCCGGTCTACCTCCCCAGTGGCCGCGCGGCCCGGACGGGTTGCGATCCTGCTAATCGCGCGCAAGCGGCCGCTCTGCAAGGCGACCCCGGCCAAGCCGTAGCGGTCATGCTTGGGCGCGCGAGCGAGCACCCGCACACCCTTGAAGTTCCGCGTGTGCGGATATTTCACCAGCGCGTGGCGATGCCAGCGCCAAGGTTTGGCTGTCAGAACGAAACCCGGGCCGCCATCGCCGAAGCGTGCCTGCAGGCGCTGCCGGACCACGTCCGTGAACATGTCGGAGGCCACGTGGGAGGCGCCAAAGAATGCGATTCTCGTATGCGCACCTTCGGCCGAAGTCTTCCTGAGGGCAGAGTAGAAGGGCTCCAGGCTATCGCCTCTGGGGTCGTAGAGGGGAACCTTGTTGATCAACGGCGGTGGGCTCTCGGGGCCGGCGTCGGCAGCGGCGCGCCCCGCGTCCGGATCGGGGCCGGCGTCCCAGCTGTCATCCGGGTCCGGAAGCTCCGTGGCAACGTCGACAAGTGCCGGTCGCGGGGTCGAGCCGGGTTTGGGATTGGCCGGGGACGGTTGGCCGCGAACGCCGCTGGTGCAGCCGGTGGCCGCGTGCGCTAGGAGCAGAAGGGTGGCACCTACCATGGTGGCCGCGGGGCCCCTGCCTGCTCGCCCGGATACGCTAGCTCCTCTCGTCGAGTAGCGGCTCTGGCCAAGGGACGGCACCCTCGCCAAATCTTTCGGGTTGGGAAGGGCGGTGACTCGCCGGGGTCCCGGCCAGATGCGGCCAGCAGGGTGAATCGTCGGGGCAAGGCCCCTGCGGAGGCTCGGAAAGGTGGACCGGCGTTGCACAGCCTTCCCAAGATACACGTCCCTCGCGGGATCGTTGCAGAGAGTAGCCGAGGGGGAGCTCGATCGTGGCCTCCGTTGGCTGAAGTTTTTCGGTAGACAGCCCGCTCGTCTCCGTACGGTTCCACCCGGGGCGGGCTTTGCCAGCTCGGGGGTCGGCGGTGTAAGCGATCGCTATGTGTGTGGCGCGGGCGCTTTTGCTGGTCTGGTGCGGCTGCTGGTTGCTCTGCTGCAGCGTACTCGTCTCGCCCGAGAGCGTTTCTGTCGATCGATGCGAAGTGGGTGAGGGGGTGGACGATCCCTGTGCCGCCAAGGGGGTGGGCTGGCATTGTGGTCGCTCCGGTACATGCGAGCCCTGCGAGTCCGGCGTCGAGGTGTGTGACGGCCGCGACAACGATTGCGACATGGAGGTGGACGAGGGACTGGAGGATGTGGCGGAGAAGTGCAACGGGGATGACGACGATTGCGACGGCATGATCGATGAGGGTCACGACCTGGACGGTGATGGGGTGACCTGGTGTGGGGGCGGTACTCCTTCCTTGCGGGATTGCGACGACGGGGATCGGGAGGTACGTCCGGGGCTCACAGCGTTGGACCGGAGCGAGGCGCCGGCCTTCGAGGCCTGCGACGGCAAGGACAACGACTGCGACCAGCAGACCGACGAGCGGGACGAGACGGGTCAGCGTGCGGCCTGCGAACAGCAGAACTGTCAGGAGGTTCCGTGCTCGGGTGATCTACACTGCGATCCAGCGAGCAACCGTTGCCTGGCCCCGCGCTCCATAGGAAGCCCGTGCGCTTCGGACGCCGAATGCGGCCCTGGCTTTTGCATCGAAACCCGGGCCGTTGGGTTGGAGCGCGAGCTTGGAGATGAACGCGTATGCGCCACAGCCTGTTGTCGCGACACGGACTGTCCTGTGGATGCCGCGTGCGTGGTTCACCGTGGTGGCATTCGCGTCTGCTTGCCGCTGCATATAAGCGGTCGCCGCGCAGGAGGTGCGTCGTGCAACGATCGCAGTCAGTGTGCTTCGGGCGTTTGCGACGGGCGCATCTGCAGGGCACCGTGCAAGAGCAGGCTCGATTGCGGGGGCGGCCAGACGTGCTCGGTAGCGGGTGGCGCGACCTTTGGCAACCCGATCGCCTGGGCCTGCGGCGCAGCCGAGGGTAGGCGAACCGCGGGCCAGGCTTGCTTCGTTTCGCTCCAGCGTGTGTGCGAGTCGGGCATGTGTCAGTCGGAGACCGGAACGTGCGCGGAGCCCTGCGGGGTCGATGCGGACTGCCCAGACGCTGGCCGCTGCGACTTTCGTGTGGTGCGAAGTCTCTTCGGAGATTCCTGGCTGTCGGTTTGTGTAGACGCGGATCAGGCAGAGCCAGCCCCGACCTGCTGCACGAGCATTGACTGTGACAGCGCCCGTTGCTCGCCGCGGACCGAAGGTGAGCGGACGGTCATGCGTTGCCAGGCCGGCCCGTCGTGATGCCGCCACCTCGTACGCCCATCCGTTCGTGAAGGGTCCGGGTTGGTTTCTACCTCGAGACGGGCCCTTTCGGCCCCGCCGTGTCCCAGCCGGAGCGAAGCGCCGCGACCCGCGCAAATGGGGGCCTGCTAGCCCGCATCCATCACCGAATCACGCGCCCTCGCACAACCGCTCGACTCCGCAGCGCTTTCGCCTCAGTCAAAAATACAGCGAGTATTCCCTCCTTCACCGAAACCCCTGCGAAGCCGATCACTTGCACGAGCATCACGTGCCCCGGGGATGGAGGCGGGCTAGACCTGCAGGAAGGTGACTTCGCCACAACCTGGGAAAGGGCCCAGGTACCTTTGCTAGGAAATCTGCCCCCCGGAGGTCATGGGGGGACGTCACCGTGCTTCCAGGGCTCTTGCCAGCAGGCTTCCCGACGTTTGAATCTTCTCAGGCACCGAGTCGTCCCAGCTAGAGGTCGAGCCGACGGTGTGCGGAGATGGAGGCCTCGGTGCTACGTCTGGCGGTTGGGAGCGTTTCAGAACCTCTTGTCCATCGCTCAGTCCATTCGGGATGGCGCCTATCGCAGGGGGGCGTTGTGATCTATACTCCCGGCCGCGTCGGCGCGGGGCCTCGTCGGGGGCGCGCTAGGAGGAAGCTATGCGTTTGATGTTGTTGGCGGTTCTTGTTCTGGTGGCGCTCGTTCCGGTACCAGGCAGCACCCCGCTGCGCGCAAACAACGGCAAGACGGTCGTCAAAGTTGCGATGATGATCCCACGCAGCCAGAGGTTCACGCTCCAGGAGAAGCGCTACAACGCGGACCTTGCCGCGCTGACCGACGGCCGCGTTCAGTTCCGTACGTACTATGGCGGGTCGGCCGGTGACGAGAAAACCGTTCTACGCAAGCTACGCGCGGGGCAGATCGATGCTGCCCCCATGGGGGTTCAGATAATTAGCCAGTTCGTCCGTCAGGCCATGGTCCTGATGGCGCCGCGCACGTTTCAGAACTACAAGCAGGTCGATGCTGTGAGGAAGGAGCTCACGCCTGAGTTCGGTTCGGAGGCGTATAGGAATGGCTTCAAGGTGCTGGCTTGGTGGGACGCGGGCAAGGTCCGGATCCTGAGCAAGAAGCCGATCCAGACGTTTGACGATCTGCGAACGGGGCGCCCGTGGCTGTATCCCGACAGCCCCTTGCTGCGCGCATTTTACAGGATGATCGACGTGACGGGCGTGCCCCTCGGCATCAAAGAGGTCTATGGCGGCCTTCAGACCGACATGATCGACACCGTCTGGATCTCATCCGTGCTCGGAATGGCGCTGCGTTGGCATACCAGCACGCGGTTCATCTCCGCGACACCGGTGAACGTCGTTCAGGGAGCGTTCGTTGTGCGTCGTCCGACGTGGGAGCAGCTATCCGAGCCGGAGCAGAAGGCGATCGTGAAGCTAAGTACCGAGCAACAAGCTGACACCCAGCGCGACTATCGAATAGACGACGCCAAATCGTACGCCAAGCTACTCAAGCGTGGCTTCAAACGCGTCGCCTTCAAGAACCCGCAGGTGTGGGAAGCCACGGGCAAGCAGCTACGTGACCGCATGGTCGGTCGCATCTACGATCGAGAGCTTCTGAGTCGCGTCGAAAAGATCGTGGCCAAGTACGAGTAGTCCCGAAGGGCCTGCCGCGAAATGGCGTTTCCCTAGTTCCTATCGGCTTGCGATGGACCACCCGGTGTCGGCCGTCTTGACCACGACGTCGCGCATGGAGACCGCCTGGGCGGAGCTGGCGTTGCCGTCCAGGCCGCGCTTGTAGACCCCTTGCACGATCGAGGCGAGGCGGAAGAACGAGAACGCCAGATAGAAGTTCCAGTCCTCGACCCGCGCCCGGCCCGTTCGCTGGCAGTACTGCGCGACGAACTCGTCTTCTGTGGGAATCCCGGTTTCGCCTCCGAACACCAACCCGGCCATGTCGCCGGCCTGATAGTACTTCATGCAGT
The DNA here is from genome assembly GCA_028817905.1 of Myxococcales bacterium. Classification (GTDB taxonomy): domain Bacteria; phylum Myxococcota_A; class Polyangia; order Polyangiales; family JAFGIB01; genus JAPPOR01. Next base: position 14,418 of record JAPPOR010000734.1, on the reverse strand, counting down.
TGTAGGCCAGGTCCGCCATGGGGTGCCCAAGCGTGGACAGTTCCCAGTCCAGGACCGCGAGGATCCGGGGCTCCGTGGGGTGGTACATCAGGTTGTATAGCTGGTAGTCGCCGTGGACGATGGAGGTCGTGTCGTCCTGAGGAATGTTCTCTTGAAGGTACTTCATGAGATTTTCCATCGAAACGATCTCGTCGGTTTTGGCCGCGATGTATTGCTTGCTCCAGCGGCCGACCTGGCGGGCGAAGTAGTTGCCCGGCTTGCCGTAATCGGAGAGCCCCTTCGCGACGTAGTCCACCCCGTGAAGCGCGGCGAGCACACGATTCATATCGTCATAGATCGCGCGACGCTGGGCGGGCTCCATACCCTTTAGGGTGTGATCGGAGAAGACGCGGCCCTCGATGAAGTCCATCACGTAGAACGGCGTCCCAATGATAGACGGGTCCTCGCACAGCAGGTGGGTAGTCGGAACGGGCACGTCCGTGTCCGCGAGAGCTGTGAAGATCCGATACTCGCGCTCGATCATATGGGCGCTCGGAAGGAGTTTCCCCGGAGGCTTCTTGCGCAGCACGTAGCGCCCCGAGGCTGCGGTGAGCTTGAAGGTGGGGTTGCTCTGGCCACTCGAGAACTGCTGAATAGACAGCGGGCCTTCGTAGCCCGAGAGGTGCTCTTTCAGGTAGTTCTCGAGTTTGAGCTGGTCAAAGCGATGAGCTTCGCGCACTGGGATGACGCCGGCTTCAGCCGGAGCCGGACGCTTGCCGGTCGTCGTCTCCGTCATCGATGCTTCCTCAGTTCAAGGCGAGCGATCTGGTCCATGTGAACCTCGTCCGGGCCGTCTGCCAATCGGAGCGTGCGCTGGTTTGCGTAGGCGGAGGCGAGGAACGTGTCCTGGCAGACGCCCATGCCTCCGTGAATCTGAATCGCACGATCGATGACGCGGCAGGCCATCGACGGAGCGATCACCTTGATCGCTGCGATTTCTTGACGCGCGGCCTTGTTGCCCACGGTGTCCATCATGTGGGCAGCGTGCAAGACCATCATTCTCGCTTGGTCGATCTCGATACGAGAGCGGGCGATCTCTTGCCGTACGCCACCATGGTCTGCCAATGCCTTACCGAATGCGACCCGCGCTGTCGCCCTCTTGACCGTGACTTCGAGTGCCCTTTCGGCTGCGCCGATTGAACGCATGCAGTGATGAATCCGGCCGGGGCCTAGGCGACCCTGCGCGATCTCGAAACCACGCCCTTCGCCTAGCAGAATGTTGTCCACCGGGACGCGGACGTTGTTGAAGTGGATCTCGGCATGACCATGGGGTGCGTGGTCGTAGCCGAACACTGTCAGGACGCGCTTGATTTCGACCCCAGGGGTGTCCCGTGGTACGACAATCATGGACTGCTGCAGGTGCTTGCTGGCATTGGGATCGGTCTTACCCATGAAGATAAAGACCTTGCAGCGCGGGTCGCCTGCTCCCGATGACCACCACTTGCGTCCATTGATGACGTACTCGTCCCCGTCCCGCTCTATGCGTGATTGAATGTTGGTCGCGTCGGAGGACGCTACGTCGGGCTCCGTCATGCAGAAGGCTGAACGAATCTCGCCGGTCAACAGCGGCTTGAGCCACTTTTCCTTGAGCGCGTCGCTTGCATAGCGCTCGAGCGTCTCCATATTGCCAGTGTCCGGAGCTGAGCAATTCATCGCCTCCGACGCGAGTGGATAGCGGCCGTGGAGCTCAGCGACTGGGGCGTACTCCAAGTTGGTCAGGCCTGCGCCACCCTGTGCGTTCGGAAGGAACAGATTCCACAGGCCGGCTTCCCGTGCCTTGACTTTGAGCTCCTCCATGACCGGGACCGGTTGCCACCGGTCGCCCTCGTTGACCTGTGTGGCAAAGGTCGCCTCGGCGGGGCCAGCCTGGTCTTGGCAAAAGCGATGAGCCTTTTCGTACAATGTCCTGGCGTGATCGGAAGGTTCGGGCAGGGTCGGTGTCATGGTTGGTTACCTCGGTTCGGATTCCAGACGCGGGACGTGGTCCGGTTGGCTGTACTAGTATCCGCTCAGGCGGGCAAAGCGGTCGCGGTGATAGGCGGCATCGCCGTAGGTCATCTCCGCCGCGCGGGCGCGCTTGATGAAGAAGCCGATGTCGTGCTCGTCGGTCATGCCGATGCCGCCGTGCATTTGGACGGCCTCGTTGGCGATCAGGATGTAGGCGTCGGAGCAGCGAGCCTTGGCGTTGGACACCAGCGCCTTGGCCTGCGGGTTCTGCTCATCGATGGCGCGTGCGGCAGCCATGGTTGCGGAGCGTGCTAGTTCGACCTCGATGTACATCTTTGCGGCGCGATGCTGGAGGCCTTGAAAGCTACCGATGTGGACGTCGAACTGTTTGCGCTCCTTAAGATACGCGAGCGTCATGTCGAAGGCCACTTGCATACCACCGAGCATCTCACCGCACAGGGCGACCGTGGCCCGATCAAGTACATCATCGAGCAGCTCGAGGCCCCCGCCCGGGGTGCCCACCAATGCGTCCTCACCGACCTGGACGTCCGACAGGGCGAGAACGGCAGCGTTACGTCCGTCGACAAGCTTCTGCGGAGTCACCGTGAGGCCGCTGGCCCCCGCCGGCACGAGAAACAGGCCAAGGCCATCCGCGAGCTGGGCACTGACGACGTATACGTCGGCCCCCGCCCCGCCGAGTACGATGGTCTTCTCGCCGGCAAGCTTGTAGCCGGACCCGGACCGTTCGGCTCGGGTGCCCTCGGCGGCGGTGGAAAAGCGCCCGCCCCGCTCTTGGTAGGCGAGGGCGATGGTCTTTTCCCCTGCGATTGCCGGCGCCAGCCAAGTGTTCTTTTGAGCCGGGGTGCCAGCGAGCGCCAGGGCTTGGGCGCCACCCATGATCGAGCTAAGAACTGGCTCCGGACACAGGCCGCGACCCAGCGCTTCGGTCACGATGATAGCCTCCGAGAGGCCCATCGCGAGGCCGCCGTCGGCTTCAGCAAACGGTATCGCGGTCCACCCGAGTTCCGCCATCTGCCCGAAAAGCGCCGGGGAGTAGCAGAGCTCGTCACCTGCGTCGCGCAGCGCGCGGATTCGCGTCAGAGGGCTGTGCTCGGCGACGAAAGCGGTCGCCGTCTGGGCCAACATGGCCTGGTCTTCCGTAAGTGCAAACTGCATGGTGCTGGCTCCTACTGTTCGGGAAGCTCGAGAACGCGCTTGGCGATGATGTTGAGCTGCACCTCGCTGGTGCCGCCCTCGATGGTGTTGCCGCGTGAGCGCAGCCATGAGCGCGTCTGGGCCAGTTCGGCGGGCTCAAAGCCGGGCCCTTCCCAGCCAAGGGCCTGGGGCCCGCGCAACGCAAGCATCAGCTCCTCTCGACGCTGGTTGAGCTCGGTGCCGTAGACCTTGAAGATCGACGACTCGGGGCCTGGCCGGTGGCCCGCCTTGATGTTGTCGGCGTTGCGCTGCACCGTCTGATTGAAGGATAGGGTGTCCATGGTGACCCGCGTGACCTGGTCGCGCAGGACCCGATCCTTCAGCTGACCGGTCTCATCAGTACCGACATACCGCTTGGCTAGGGCGACGGCCGGGTTTTCGCCCTGGCTTCGACCCCGACCGCCTGCGCTGCCGAAGACGTTGGCGATCATGGTGCGCTCGTGTCCAAGCAATGCCTTGGCGACGGTCCAGCCCTGATTGACGCCGCTGATCACGTCCTTGGTCTTCGCGCGGGCGTTGGTGAAGAACGTCTCGCAGAACGGCGAGAAACCACTGATCAACTTGATAGGCCGGACCTCCACGCCGGGTTGGTCCATATCTATGAGCAGAAACGTAATGCCCTTCTGCTTCTTGACGTCCGGGTCGGTGCGCACCAGGACGAACATCCAGTCGCTGACGTCGCCGTAACTGGTCCAGATCTTTTGGCCATTGAGCACGTACTCGTCACCTTCGAGCACTGCTGCGGTCGCCAGCGAGGCCAGGTCGCTGCCCGCGTTGGGCTCCGAATACCCTTGGCACCAGCGGATTTCCCCGCGGGTGATCTTCGTCAAGTGTTCCTGCTTCTGGGCTTCGGTGCCGAACTGCAGCAGTGTGGGGCCAATCATCTGCAAACCGAAGCCTGTGAGCGGCGGGGGCAGCCGGAGTCGCGCGAGCTCTTGCTGAAGCACCCGCTCCTCGGCTTGGCCCAACCCGCCACCGCCGTACTCCTTCGGCCAAGTCGGCGCGGTCCACCCCTTCTCGGCGCACATCTCACAGAAGTCCTTTGACTCGGGCGATGCCGTGGTGGGGTTGCGCCCGCCCCAGTAGACCGACTCCTGCCCTAACTGCCCCTGCAGGGATTTGGGCGCGTTCTGCTCGAGCCAGGCCCGGACATCCGCGCGAAATGCTTCCAAGTCACCCATTGCCTTCTCCCGTTGTCCTGCGTCCCCGCCGGGCGTCAGCGGGCGTCGCGTGTCCTACCACGCGGGTTTTGTCGTGGAAAGGGTACTGTCGGGTGCGCTATCACCCGTTTTCGCGGAATCTCACCCACTCGCGCCCGGAACCTGTAGGGGTTCGGCTTTACGAGCCTTTCGGCTAGCGACCGGGTATGCCCTGCAGCTGCGTGCTAGGGGCAGGCACTTTGAAGTCGAGGACCGGCGAGGCCGCGCGACATAGGTGTGATATCCGGGCGAGCCTCTCCATGCAGTTCAAACCCGCTCTGATTCAGACGACCTTCTTGCGGCGCTACAAGCGATTCTTCGCGGATGTGGCGCTGCCCGACGGTCGCGTGTTGGTGACCCACTGCCCCAACACCGGCAGCCTGCGCGGGTGCCTGCGCGAGGGGGCGCCCGCAGCCATTGAGCCCGCTGCGAATCCGGCGCGCAAGCTGCGCTACACGTGGAAGATGGTGCGCCTGGATGGTTCCTGGGTCGGCGTGGACACTTCCTGCGCCAACGCCCTCGTGCGGGAGGCGCTGGAAGCTGGCCTCATTCCGGAACTCGCGGACCACGACCGGATCGTGCCCGAGGTCAAGTACGGTCTCGAGGGTCGCAGCCGGATCGACTTGGTGCTGTCGTCCGGTGGCTCCTGGCCGTCGGTTCGGCGCGGCCCGAGAGCGTTGCCTGTGGGTGACCGCCGCGTCTATGTCGAGGTCAAGAACACCACGCTTGTCTACGACCGGCCACAGGGACGGGTGGCTGCGTTTCCGGACGCCGTCACGGAACGGGGTCGGAAGCATTTGGCGGACCTGGTCGCCACCGTCGAGGCCGGGCATCGCGCCGCCATGGTCTTCTCGGTTCAGCGTAGCGACTGCATCGGCTTTGTGCCAGCCGATGACATCGATCCGGCATACGGACGCGCGCTGCGAGCCGCGCTCGCCGCCGGTGTCGAGGCCTATGCCCTGGGCGCCACCATCGATCCAGGGCGCATCGAGCTCGATCGCCTTCTGCCTATCGCGCTCTAGTTGAACTTGCGATAGAGGCCGACCACCACGCCGAGTATTTGCGTGGAACGCCAATCCCCGCGGGGGATCACGATATCGGTCATGGCCCGGTTGGCGGGGCGTAGATGGACCCCGTCGGTCTCCGGGAAGTAGTACTTGCAGGTCGCCTCGTCCCCTACCAGCGCGATGACGATTTCGCCGCGCGTGGCCTCGATCTGCTTGCGTACAAAGACATAGTCCCCGTTGTTGATGCCCGCGTCGATCATCGACTCGCCATTGATCCGGAGACCAAACACGTTCTGGCTCCCTCCGATCAGGACGCGATCGACCTGCACGGTGTCTTCTGAACTTTCCATGGCTTCCTGGAGGGCGCCAGCCGCGACTCGGCCAAGGATCGGAATCTCAACCAGGTTGCCGGTGAGAGTGTCGCCATGGGCATCACCATGCCGTTGGCCTGCGGCAGCAACCGGGGGGTTGGTGGGCCGCAGGGCTCGGGACTTCATATCCTCGCGCGTGAGATAGCCCTTGCGTTCGAGCGCCCGCAGGTGGTCGTTGACCCCGTTGGTGCTTCGAATGCCCATATGGTTGCCGATTTCTCGCAGCGTCGGCGGATAGCCGCGCTCCATGATCGAGGCTTGGATGAACTGCAGCACCATTTCCTGTCGTTGTGTGAGTTTCTGCACGGTGTTGTCCCCTCGCCTGGGCGTAGCCGACGCACCGAACGGGTGGCCAGCTCGCTACACGGATATCCACTGCTCGCGCGGATAGGTGAGATAACGAAGTACAGAACGGGCGCCCAGATGTCAAATTCTAGCTCATCGTGCTTTCCAGAAATCGCATAGTTCGCGGTGATTCCGCTTCGACCAGGCCCTTTGTGCGAGGGTTCCGCCCGAGGCGGGACGATCCTCGCGGAGCACGCATCGGCCCGCGCGCCTCATTCGCGGTCTCCGCGTTGGAGACGTTCGGCCAACCTTTCAAGCGGATTGAAACCGAGCAGGTGGGTCATGCTGGAGGCCTGTCCCAGGTGTTCGCGCGCCCGGGACACGAGTGGCTCCACATGAGCGAAGAGATCCAGGCCTCCCAGGAAGCCCCGGGTGGTGTGTGCGACGGCCCGCGCCGCGTCTGCGCCGAGCGCGATGCCTGCGTAGGGAGGTGCAGGATTGAGCACTAGCTCACGCAGGGCGACTGCTTGCAGCCAGGCGCCCGGCTCCGATGCCCGCAAGAGTCGTTCGAGGTCGTGCCGCAGGGCGTAGAGTCCCAGGTGCATGGGGGCCAAGTTTGCGTCGACCGCCTGGCGGATCGCGCGGTGGTCTCGCCGGTGGTCGCCGCTCAGCGGTCCCGTCCACTGCTGGATCGTGCCCGGTCCAGCGATTGTGTCGATCTCGCTGTCCCGGCGTCGCAGGGCCACCGCGGTCCAGAGGCGGCCCGCCTCCCACGCAGCGAGGACCGCGGCCGTTCCCCGCGGTAGGACGAGATCGATGGCACGCTCTACCATACCGGTTCGCGGCACAGGGAGGGCCGGCCGTGGAGGCCAATAGTGGATCGTTCCCTCGTCTTCGGCTCGTCGCAGCGCCGCGAACACCGCGAGCCACTGCTGGATATAGCTACCTGCGAGTGGCATTTGGCTTGCGGCGCGCTCTGCCAGGGTTTCAAGCGCTCCCTCTTGCACCACGATTGCGTTGCGGCATCCCTGCTCCCAGCATAGCTGTGCGAGTTCATCGCGACCGCGGTAGTGGGCGAGCCTGAGTGCTCCCCGATCCGTGCGAAACGCCGCGATCGCTGCGCCGTCGGCGTCCTCGACGATGACCAGCGTCGGACGCCGCCGGCTGTAGGCTGGATGGTTGTAGCCAACCAGCGACAGCAAATTGGTCCAGGTTTCGGCGCTGAAACCATGGAAGCCGAGGTCCGAGCTGATCATGGTTGCAGCTCCACGGGACTGCCCATGTCTGGCCGTTCAATGACAAACATGCGGCAAGCGTGTTCACGCACGGAGACGGCGAGCCGATCTTCGACCTTGAACTGCTCGCCGTTGACGGCATCCGTGAAGACAGCAGGAACTTCCACGTGCACACTCACATGTTCTCTTCGCGCACCAAAGTTGGTGACAAACAGCGCACGTGGTCCTTGTTCGTCCACGTGCACGCTGGTTTGCACCAGTGGGAGCGCCTCGCTGTCCGCACCCGCGGCCGGCCCTGTTCGCTCGATCGGCCAACTGCGCGCCAGATCTGTTCGCTGCGCCAACACGGTCCGCGCCCGGTCTCTGTCGGCTGGCGAGGCTGACAGGTCGAACCGGTCCGCCGCCGAGAGGCGCGGATGTTCGGTTGGCGACAGGTTCTGGTCGAGTTCCGGGTGGAATGGTCCCCACAGCACTGTGCCGCCACCCTCAACGAAGCGCTCGAGGTCTGCCGTACGCGCTCGGTCGGCAAACTCGTAGCAGGGGGTCATGACCACCGCCAGGTCCTGCCAGGTGGAAGGGTGGCAAGCGCTGTCTAGGTAGACAAATGGGATACGGGAAGCGTCCAGCAGCGCCTCGGCGTTCGCAAGCCAGTCGGTGAAATCCAGCTGTACTGGGCGTGCGAATCCTAGTCGGTCCTGACGACAGGCCGAGGTGGCGGCGATGCCAAGCATCTCCAGCACGCATGGGCTTACGAAACCGAGTGCGTGGGTTGCGCGGCCCAGTCGGGCATACTCATGGGGGACCATCAGCCCCACGGACGCTGGCCGTTGCAGGCGGTGGAACTCGACGCGTGCGAGGGTCTTGAGCAGTGAACGCAGGACGTAGCCAGTATCTGTGCGGGTACCGCCCTCGGACAGGGCGGCCCCGTACCAGCGGTCCCGGTCGACGGCCATGTAGAGGTTGAACCCACGCACCCCGTAGGCCAGACAGCAAAGCAGGACGGCCATGGTGTCGTTGCGGCTTCGGGGTGCGAACCAGGGTGGCCCACCCACTCCGATTTCGGGCGCGAACGGCAATTCGCTCGAGCCGGCGAGCCGCAGGGCCCGGCGCCGCACCATGGGCAGCTGATGTCGCCCCTCGTAAAAGTCGGCACCGACCAAATCGACTACGTGCTGCAGCCGGCCCAGCGATGCGGGGGTCCCCCCATCGCCCATCGGCAGGTTGTGCAGCGTTTTGAGCCGCCCAAGACCTGCGTCCGTGAGCGCCCGCCGCATCTCGGCCAGAGAGTCGGCCAGTAGCATCTCCCGGCTTTCTGCCCAGTCTAGCTGCCGACGCAGCGCTTCACGCGTGCGGCCATCGAAGCTGCGAGGCGGTTCCACTTCCCGCCAGCTGGCCACGCCTCCGCCATACGCTCGGTTGAGTCCAGCAAGGCCCCCGTATTTTCGGTCGAGCAGGGCGCGATAGGCCGCGATGCTATCCGGGTGGTAGTCCTGATCGTAGGGGCCGTCACGGAAGTAGAAGGCGGCCTCGTTGTCCACCTGGACCAGCACAACCGGCCCGGCTGGCCACAGGAAGGGCTTCACTACCTTCGCGACGGAGCGGTACCAGCGCGCGGTGGCTGCTAGGAACGCCCGACTGCCGTAGGAAGGCACCGCGAAGCAGTGGGGCGGTGCGACGAATGGCACGGGGTTCCCCGCTGCCGTACGCGCCTGGCACGCCTCGTCGTCAAGGACCGACGATGGTAGGCCGAAGTGGGTGAGCTCTGCATTGATATGGGGGCCGGGGCGCAGATAGACGAGTAGTCCTTGGTCGCTGGCGAGTCGCAGGAAACGGGGTAGATCGAGGCGCGGATCGGTGTCGCCGAAATCGAGTCGTCCGTCTTCGGCTCTATGAACGGACCACGGCACGTAGATGTCGACGAAGTGCAGGCCCAGGTCCTTAACGCCTGAAAGAGCTGCGCTCCAGTCGGTGGGGCTGAGTCGAAAGTAGTGCACCGCTCCGCAAAGAAGTGGCACTCGTCGGGGTCCGAGCACGAGGCAACCGCCTGCGAACTCCATTTCGTGCTTCGCCTCAGGAGCGGTCATGCGCGGCAGAGAATAGCCAACCAGGCGGCTTGGGCAATTTGCGAGCAACCTTGGCCAACCGAATCCCACGGATCCGCTCGCGAGTTGACCAACGATGCGGGCTAGGCCACGAAAGTCCTGTGGAGTCGAAGGACAAGCGAGGCGGCGTCGAAGTCACGAATGATCCGGGCTAGGCTGAGCCAATGATATGGCTTGTATTGTTGCTGGCCGGCGGGCTTGGAACCGTGCTGCGCCGTGGCTTGGGATTGCTTGCGGTCCGGTGGCTGGGGGAGGGCTTACCGTTCGCGACCCTGGTGCCGAATATCGCCGGGTCGTTTCTGCTGGGCATCGTGTTTCGTATCGGGGCCGATCGCGAACTTTGCGGTGTCGACGCCCGGGTGGTCTTGGGGACCGGGCTGCTGGGGGGCTTCACGACCTATTCCAGTTTCAACCTGGAGACGCTACTGCTGGTTCAGCAGGGTGCCTTCGGCCGTGCCCTGCTTTACGTGGCTTCGACCGTAGTCGCATGCCTATTGTTTGGCGCGCTGGGTCTCAAGGCCGGACAGTTTGTCGTAGGGGGCTAGGGCCTGTCCCTATATTCGTTTTCGCGGCTTTCCGGCGGGGCGGGACCGTCTGCGGCGTCCGCTCCGCTTGAAATACAGACAGTATGCCTGCGCGAAGCGTCCTTGCATCCGGCCCCGCCGCGCTCGGAAACCCGCTGAAAACGAATATAGGGACAGGCCCTAGCCCGCATCCTCACCAAGGCACGTGATGATCGTGCAAGTGATCGGCCCGGCAGGGCTTTCGGTGAAGGAGGGAATGCTCGCTGCACTTTCGACTGAGACGAAAGCGCTACGGAGTCGAGCAGTTGTGCCAGGGCGCGCGATTTGGTGATGGATGCAGGCTACCCCGGATCATTCACCAACAACGTGCCGCGCCGCGTTGGGGCACGGATGGTCTCGGCGGTTGCAGGCTGGTCATGCCGCCGCTCGCTGGGTTCCTTCAGCGTCGCGTTGCAGGGCGTTCTCGAGATGGGCCGCGCCGTCGTCGTCGCGCAGCTGAACGGAGATCAGCGACGCGTCGAGGCGCGTGAGCACTTCTTCCAACGATAGAAATCGACCGGACGGGTCAGGCAAGTCGCCCATGGCGCCGGAAAGGGCCGTCTCTTCGGTGAGTCTGGCCGCGGGATCGCTCCGTCGGGCCCTGCACAGCCCACGCAGATCCTCAGCGAAGAACCGATCGGCTTCCACCGCGGCAACGAGCGCGGCAAGTTCTAGCCGATCCAGCCAAGTCCGACCCGCTGCGGGGGCTTCTCGCGGCTCCGGGATTTCCCAGGTGGTGAACGAGAGATGCTCGTCCACATCTTCTAGGTACACAGTGAAGACTGTTGGCGCAGGGAGTTCCGGCAAGCACCGAGCCGGCAGCCGTTGCAGGTCTTCAAGCCAGGTTGTTGCGGGCGATTTCATAAGAGCCTCTCCTGTTCTGTCTGCTCTTATGTTCAGTATACGCACCTGCACTGAGACGGCAACCCAATGTGGTTGCGGAGCCGCTATTCGCGCCTCCCGGTCGACACGAGGGCCAGGAAGGTCCAAAGGGTCAAGCCGACGGCCAGTCCCCACAGCACGCCCCCAAGCACCGTCTTGTTCACCGCCAGCAGGCCTGCTCCCGAGACGATCAAGCCCGCGCTAACGACCCCGCTGGCAATCCGGCGGCCCAGCCGGTCATGACTTCGCTGGAGCTGGGGCTGGCGCGCCTCGATGCTTACGCGTCCTTGCCGCACGTCCTCGAGGATCTGTTCGATGCGTGCGGGAAAATCCCCGGCCACCTGGGTCATCGTCATCGCCAAGTTGACTAGGTCGTTGGTCAAGCGCTCCGGCGAGTAGCGGAGTGAGACCATTTCCTTGAGATAGGGGGTGAGGGCATCCGCAAGATCGAGTTCGGGATAGATCTGTCGCCCAATGCCCTCGACCGTCATGAGGCACTTCGCGACCACCATCAGTTCTGCCGGCATCTCCAGCCCGAACCGTTGGGACCCCTGCACGAGCTCGCGCAGCAACACCGCGGGTTCGATGTCCGCCAGACGTCGGCCCAGGTAGCGATCGGTCAGAGAGGCGACCTCCGCCTCAAAGGCATCGCGATCCAGCCTCTTGGTTGGGGTGCCGAGGTGGAGCAGGGCGCTTGCGATGGCCCGGGAGTCCTTGCGTCCGATCGCGACCAATAGGTCGATCATGCGGTCGCGGGCTCGAGGACTCAGGCGGCCGACCTGGCCCAGATCGATGATGCCGAGAACCGGGGCATCTGGCGGGCCCATGATCAAGAGGTTCCCCGGGTGGGGGTCGGCGTGAAAGAAACCGTGATCGAACACCATCTTGATGATCACGTCGATCGCGGTGCGAGCGATGTCCTCGCCGCTGGCACCGGCTTCGACTGCCGCGAAGACGTTTACGCCAGGCAAGTATTCGAGGGTCAGAACCCGGCGCGCAGATGCCTGACGGAACACACATGGGAAGCGCACACCGGCGGCGCCCTCGAAGTTGTCTCGGAAGCGCTCCGCGTTGTCTGCTTCCTGACCGTAGTCCAGCTCCGCGCGCACGGTGCGATCGAATTCGTCGACCAGTCGTACGGGCTTGTAGATCTTGGCCTCGGGAATCGAACGCTCGATCGCGTGCGCCAACCAGTACAATAGATCGACATCCCGCTCGATCGTGGCGCTAATGCCGGGGCGCTGAACCTTCACCACGACGTCTTCGAGGGCGTCGCCGCCTTCTTGGGGCATGCGCAGCTTGGCCCGGTAGACCTGCCCGATGGACGCCGAGGCGAGCGGCCGTTCGTCGAAGTCTGCGAAGATGGCGGCGATGGGCGCACCCAGTTGTTGCTGGATCTGCTCCCGAATCTCATCGAACGGGACAGGTGCGACGTCGTCTTGGAGCCCACGCAGTTCGGCAATGATGTCCGCCGGAATCAGGTCCGGGCGCGTTGAGGCAATCTGTCCGAGCTTGATGAAGGAGGGTCCGAGCTCCTCTATCACCGCCCGCAGGCGCACAGCTCGGCTCATCTGTGGTGCTTGGGAGGGTCGCGGGCGGCCGGGCAGCAGCGCGCCCAGGCCGGTGCGTCCGATGAGCTCGTCGAACCCGTGGCGTGCGAACACTCCGACGATCTCGCGGAGACGTCCTAAATCGCGGACGGTGTGAAGGAACGATGGCATAGGGCCCGCGCGTCTTGAAGGTCACCTGATCGGCGAGTGGCCCACTCCGGCATCAGCGCTCGGCTGCGCTACGGGCTCGAGGGCAGCCGTGGTCCCTGCATCCGGTGCCAGGGGGGGCTCGGTCAGCGTCGCGCCCGCATCGCGGGCGAGTGATGGGACGAGCCCCAAGGACGGGTACTCGGGGGGAGGCGCTTCGGGTGCTGCGCAGGAAGTCACACCTCCACCCACACCTACACCCATGGACAGCACCAAGTTGCAGCACCAGATCAGGCATAGCCGTCGACGCACACGAAACGGGTAGCGTCGGGCCGATCCATTTTTACCCATCAGAAACAACCGGGAAACAAGCGGCGGATACTTGCCAATAGACATTGTCGTTACCGGAGAGCGCCAGGCCATGAAGAAAGTCGAAGCGATAATCAAGCCGTTCAAACTGGACGAGGTCAAGGACGCGCTGGGCGAGATCGGAATCCAGGGCATGACCGTGAGCGAGGTCAAGGGATTCGGTCGCACTGGCGGTAAGAAAGAGGTCTACCGCGGATCCGCATACGTTGTTGATTTCGTGCCCAAAGTAAAGCTCGAAGTGGTCGTCGGTGACGGCCAGGTGAGCCAGGTGATCGAGTCCATCGAGAAGGCGGCGAAGACCGGTCGCATCGGCGACGGCAAGGTTTTTGTGACCCCGATCGAGGAGGCGGTCCGCATCCGCACTGGGGAGCGCGGCGAAGACGCAGTCTGACCCGAACGACCCGCCGCGGTCCAACTGCTGAATGAAGGAGACCAAGAATGCCGATAAAAGCTGAGTACATCTGGTTGGACGGAGCCAAGCCGACCAAACAGCTGCGTTCCAAGACCAAGATCCTCGCAGATGGTCAGGAACCCCCGACCTGGGGCTATGACGGATCCAGCACGGAGCAGGCGGATGGGTCCGCCTCCGACTGCGTGCTCAAGCCCGTATTCACCTGCCCAGATCCGATCCGCGGCGGCGACAACGTGCTTGTGATGGCCGAGGTGTTCAACGCCGAAGGCGCGGCGCATTCGACGAATACCCGAGCCGTGCTCCGCGATGTGGCGGAGAAGCACACCAGCCATGAGCCCCTGTTTGGAATCGAACAGGAGTACACCATGATATCCGATGGCTGGCCCGCGGGCTTTCCGTCGCAGGGCTATGCGGGGCCCCAGGGGCCGTTCTATTGCGGTGTTGGCGTTAAGAACATCACTGGGCGCGAAATCGTCGAGGCCCATATGGATGCTTGCCTCAAGGCGGGACTGAAGCTCTCCGGGATCAACGCCGAGGTCATGCCGGGACAGTGGGAGTTCCAGATCGGGCCCGCAGGTCCCACGGAGGTCGGCGATCACCTGTGGGTGGCACGCTGGCTGCTGCACCGGATTGCCGAGGACTATGGGATCGAGATCTCCATCGAGCCCAAGCCGATGCGTGGCGATTGGAATGGTGCCGGATGCCACACGAACTACTCGACCAAAGCCATGCGTGAGGACGGTGGCATGGCGGTCATCAACGCTGCCTGCGAGGCCCTCGGTAAGAACGTCGACAAGCACCTCGAAGTCTACGGCGCGGGGCTCGAGGATCGCCTGACGGGCGCGCACGAGACCGCTTCGTTCAAGGAGTTCCTGTATGGTGTCGGCAACCGCGGTGCGTCGATTCGCATTCCCCTGCATGTCAGCCAGGCCGGCAAGGGCTACCTCGAGGACCGTCGCCCGTGCGCGAACATTGACCCCTACGAGGTCGCACGCGTCCTGATTGAAACCACCTGCGGCTAGGTCACTCGTTCATCAAGTTCGGAGCCCCGAGGCCGGTACTGCGGCCTCGGGGCTTTGTTGCGTGGCCGCCTAG
>JAPPOR010000596.1 GCA_028817905.1 Myxococcales bacterium | reverse complement strand
TACGCATGCGCAGACTTTCTAGCAAGAAATTCGTGGCCACGAAGGCCCCTAGCCCACAGACCCGTCGTCGTCCGCCCCGAGGGTCACCAACTCGACGGGCAGGTTGTCGTAGACGACCAACTCGGCATCATCCACGCGCACCTCGTAGACGTGACAGCGGCGGGCGATCGAACGACTGCCTGCCACGAGCCCCGTGCGCACGTCGATGGGCCAGCCATGCCCAGGACACGTGACGACGTGGCCCCGCAACGGCCCCTCCGACAGGCTCCAGGCCGCGTGCGGACAGTTGTCGGTGATGGCGTGGTACGCGCCGTCCACGCGCGCCAACAGCACATTGAAGGGCGGACGCTCGATGCGCATCAGCTCGCCATCCCCCAAACAGTCCAACGGAAGCCGAACGATTTCCTCTGCCATCCTCGTTCAAGTCACGGGCACACGCTGCCACGTGACCCGACCCTCGCTAGGGGAAAGAGTAGCAGACGCGCTCACCGGACAAAGAATGGTATGACGGATAACGGGCTCATTGCCGCCCCAGAGGAGGTACACCCATGCTCCGAAATGCCCTGTTGGCGGGCCTCGCCTGGCTCGGCCTTGTCGCGTGCGATGCGTCAACACCCGCGGCATCGAGCTCGCGTGCCACCGGTGGCGACGCGGACGTGCGGGATGTGGGGCTACAGGAACCTGGAGGGGAGGACGCTGGGACGTTAGATGCCTCCGTCGACGGCGTCGCCATGCTCTCCGACGCTGGCGGCGACGGCGAGGACGCGGGCGCGGACGAACACGTGGCCACGGCGGCCGACTTCCTGGGGGACTGGGCCGGCATCATCTCGGTCCCCGGCGGGCGTGAGTTCCGCATCATCCTCCGGATCGCCGAGGACGGCGACGGCGGGTTCATCGTGACCCTCGATAGCCCCGACCAGGGCGCCTATGGGATCCCCGGTAGGGACGCAAACATCGATGGATCGCGCCTTCAGGTCGGCTTTCCGCTACTGGGCGCCGGCATCAGCGTGGCCCGAGAGGGCGACAAGCTGGTTGGCCTGTTCTCCCAGGGAGCCACCCTGCCGGTGCAATTGATGCCTACGGTCATTCCACCGTTCGCACGGCCCCAGGAGGCTGCGCTCGTGCGGGACTACGAAATCCGCGAGGTGACCTTCGACGGCGGAGCCGAAGGTGTAACCCTGGCCGGCGAGCTGACCCTACCCGAAGGGAACGACGGCTTCCCCGCAGTAGTACTTGTGTCAGGCGCGGACGCCTCCAATCGCGACATGGAGCTCTTCGATCACCGACCACTCCTGGTGCTCGCGGACCACCTGACCCAGGCCGGCATCGCAACCTTGCGCTACGACAACCGGGGCGTCGGGCAGAGCACGGGTGACAACGAAGCGGCAACGCCCGAGGATTTCGCGACGGACGCCGCGGCCGCCCTGAGATTCCTGCGGGCAGTGTCGGGAGTCGATGCCACGCGCACCGGCATCTTGGGGCACACCGACGGCGGCCTTGCGGCCGTCCTTGCCGGGGAGGCGCCAGCGTTCAACGTGCTGTTGGCAATGCCGACCCAGCCTGCCTTCGAGGTCCTGATGCGACGGTCGCGCGACGTGGGAGCACTGCAGGGTACTCCCGAAGAGGTACTGGACCAGCAAGCGAGCCTCCAATCGCAGCTTTTTGAGGCCGTGCGCAGTGCGCCGTCGCGCGAGCAAGCGCAAGCTGCTGTGGTGAACCTGCTTGTGAACGCTGGGTTGTCCCCCCAGCGAGCCTCGGACGAAGCTGAGGGACTGACGCGTCCGTGGCTGCTGTGGATCCTGGACTACGATCCACTGCCCGCCCTGCGTGCCGTCCAGACCCCCGTCTTGGCCCTATACGGCGACAAGGACCTGATCGTGGCCGCGGACGCCAACGCACCCGACATGGAGGCCGCCCTGGACCACTCCGACTCCTCAGTTCAGGTGTTGCCGAAGCTCAACCACTTTTTTCAACCGGCCACCACCGGAGGGCCCGGCGAGTACGCGGACATCGAGACGACCTTCGACCCGGCACCGATGGACATCATCGCCGAGTGGATCGCAGACGTGACCATGTAGCGGCTTGCCCTTGCCCTTGCCGTCGAGTGGATGGAGCTCGGACATTTCGCCGTCAGGGAGCTTGCGAGCGACCAGGGGGGAGCGGTGTCGCATCGGCACCCCCGACGAGGGGTAACCGCTCGTTCGGAGACCCGGAGCGTGTCCGAAACTCGCGCGGGGTCCGGCCGAGCAAGTTCTTGAAGGCGCGTGCGAACGCGCTCTGGCTCTCGAACCCCACTTCGGCGGCGACATGGCCGATGGGTGAGCTGGTTTCGGTGAGAAGGGTGGCGGCGGACAACAGGCGTGCCCGGCGCTGATACGCCTCCCAGGTCATGCCGAGCCGCGTGCGAAAACGTCGGCGCAGGGTTCGCTCGGACAGACCTGCCGCCCGGCTGGCACCGATGACATCCCCGCTCTTCAGGTTCGCCCGGGTGTACTCGAGGGCAGCCTGCAGGTCCTTCGCAGTGGGCAGGTGCAGGGCGGCTTCCCGCTGAATCCACTCGCCGCACAGGTGGGCGAGCGAGGCGAAATAGGCCTCGCCCATGGCATCCTGGGAGTCCTTCAGCGGCCAGCGCATGGCCTCCAAGACCATCTCTCGCATAAGCGGCGAGACCTCGATGATGCGTACGCGGTCACCGGCATGGGGGACCATGTCGGGGGAAAACAGGATCGACCCCGACCGGATGCGATGCAGGCTGGTGCGATGGGCCAGGCCAGCCGGAATCCAGGCCGCCAGGGTGCGCGGAAGAAAATAGCTGCCCCGCTGGTCTTCGACCTCGATCGCGCCTTCGAACGCGTACTGAAGCTGGTGCATGTCGTGGGCATGCCACGGGGTGTCAAGGTCATAGCTGTCCTGCCGAA
Source organism: Myxococcales bacterium (assembly GCA_028817905.1). Taxonomy (GTDB): domain Bacteria; phylum Myxococcota_A; class Polyangia; order Polyangiales; family JAFGIB01; genus JAPPOR01. Next base: position 3,894 of record JAPPOR010000596.1, on the reverse strand, counting down.
GCGCGCCCGCAGCGGGGCGGACAGCGGGATCCGCGAGCGTGACCATCGGGACTGAGGCGAGTTCCGAGCTCAATGAAGGCATGACCGGCTGGGCACAATCATTGTCCGATTGCGGGGAGACGGTCAAATCGGTTCGCGCCAGGCTGGACTCACCACCCCCACATGCCGTCGAAGTCGAACTCGTACGGTGGAGACGGACATCTCAGTCGAAAGGAACTCGCCATCATGGAACGTGAGCAGGAGCAGGCAGGCGCGGCGCGGCGCTACTGGAGCGAAGAGGGATACACCGACGGCGGCGTACTGCGCCGGGTGGACCCCGGCAGCATCAAGACGGGGCTGCTTCCGGAGCTTAGGGACATCCGGATCGTCGATTGCGACACCCATATCACCGAGGCGCCCGACCTGTTTACCTCCAGGGCGCCGGCCGGGCTCAAGAACCGGATGCCCTACCGTCGCCGTGTGGATGGGGTGGATCGCTGGTGCGTGCAGGACCGCGACTTTGGGACCTTCGGCGGCAACGTGATCGACCCGGAAGGCAACAAGCTCTTGGGCAGGCTGGCCTTTCCGACCCTCGAGCAAGGTCACCCAGCCGCGATCGAGACCGGCGCGCGGCTTCAGGTCATGGACGACATGGGGGTCTATGCCCAGGTTTGCTATCACAACTCGGGCGTCACCCAGGCTGGTTCGCTGATGTCATTGAACGACAGCGAGCTCGCACAGGCGATTCTCAAGATCTACAACGATGCGGCCGCCGAACGGCAGGTGGTCTCCGGTCAGCGACTGTTCACGCTCGCCCACCTGCCCATTTGGGACAAGGCAGCGCTGGAGGCCGAGGCCCTGCGGGCCCTGGAGTTGGGGCTCAAGGGCTTTGTGCTCCCGGACGTGCCCGAGCGCTTGGGCATTCCCTCCTACCTCGACGACTACTGGACCCCCTTCCTGGAGCTGTGCAACGAGCGGGGAGCGCCGATCAACTTCCACCTGAACGCTGGCATCGACCCGACCAGCCTGGTGTGGCAGGGGCTCGCGTTCGAACAGTCGTTGTCCGTGGTCGCCACCATGTACTCGATCGGGAATGCGGCAACCCTGGGCAACTGGATGGTGAGCGGCCGGCTCGACCGCCACCCAAAGCTGAAGATCGGCTTGATCGAGAGCGGCATGGGCTGGGTCCCATTCGCCCTCGAGGCGCTCGAACACCAGTTCGACGAGATGCTGCCCAGCAAGGCGCACCTGCTGCAGCGGCGCCCCTGGGAGTACTTTGCCGATCATTTCTGGGTCACATACTGGTTCGAACGCATTGGCCCCGCCGAGCTCCTGGAGACGCTCGGCCCTGACAAGGTGCTCTTCGAAACCGACTTCCCGCACCCCACCTCGCTCTACCCGGGCGTGCAGCAGCGTGTCCTCGACACGCTCGGCGACTACGATCACGGGATCCGGAAGAAGGTGCTCGAGCGCAACGCCGTGGCGCTCTACAACCTACCGTTCTGAGGGCGGCCGCGGTGCACCTCGGTCCAGCTCGGTGCTGCTGCCGCGATGAGTGAGTGCCCGGACGCGGGGGCCGCCGCGGAACGCGATCAAAGATCGGGTGCTACGTACACGGTCTGGGGCATCATCTGCGCCGGACGCACGCCTGTCAGCCGTTTGCAGGTACGCGTGAAGTGCGCGGAGTCCGCGAAGCCCGCGCAGTGCGCTGCTTGCGTCAGGTTAGCTCCGTTGAACAGCGTTTCGTGTAGTGCGCGTTGCAGGCGGAGCCACGCGCGCCAGGCACGCGGCGGTGCGCCGAGGGCTTCCGTCGTGAGATGGGTCAGTCGGCTCTCGGACAGGCCGACCTGGGCGGCAGCTTCGGAGACGCTCGAGGTGCCCGTCTCGAGCGCAGCGAGCGCACGCAGCACGCGCGCATCGACGCGCCGTTCGGGCAACCGCAGCACGTCACCCATCGCTTCTCGGAGGTCGTCGCGCCCGGGAACGAAGTGACGCCAGGTTTCGGCCAGACGCCGTGCATCTTCAAACCGGTAGTGCCTGGCATCGAGGTAGGCGACGCATGCGAACGGATCCTGCAACTCCAGCACGGTGTGAGGCGTGTTGGCGGGCACTGCGATGGTGCTCGCGACCTCGATCTGGCGCTCGCCCGCGGCCAGACGAGAGCGGCCCAAAAGCACGCTATGGACCGGGGGACGGCGCTCGAACAAGCGAACACCTGCCGTGTGTGCACCCGTCAGCGCTGCTCGCGGGCTCGCGACCAGAACGCTCGCTGCATCTCGGGCTCCCACCGGTGCATAATGGAGCCGGAGCTAGCCCGCGTCCATCACCAAAGCACGCGCCCTCGCACAACCGCTCGACTCCGCAGCGCTTTCGCCTCAGTCAAAAATACGGCGAGTATTGCCTCCTTCACCGAAAGCCCTGCGAAGCCGATCACTTGCACGATCATCACGTGCCTCGGTGATGGATGCGGGCTAGCCGGACGCAACCATGACCTGGCGGGGACAGCAGCTCCGTTCAAGCGCCCACGGAAAAAGGGCCCCAAGTTCCTGGCATGACCCCATCCATTCGTGGCTTCAAGCTCGTGTTCACCACCATCGGCGTGATCTATACCCTCATGGCCAGCTCCATGCTGGTGCGAGGCGTGGGTGCCCTGCGGGAGTTCGGGGTCCCCGAGAGCGACCTGTCCAGCCCTGTGTTCGCCGACGTCTTTAACTTCTTCTACTTGCTAATGGCGTATATAGGTGTCCTTACCGTGCTGTTGGGCCACGTGACCAAGGAGCGCCGGGCGCAACTCCTGGTCGCATGTGTGTTTTGCTTAACCAACCTGCTGACCGCGCTGCGCGATCTATCTACCTCAGACAGCCGGTTCGGCAATCGCTTGTATCATGGCGACAAGACCATGGTGTTCGTGTACATCAGTCTGGTCTTCGCAGCAGCTTACGGCTATGTCATCGTTGCAGGCCTGCGGACCGCTCGCAGGCAGCCTGCAGGAGCTTCCGACGCTGGGACATAGCGGCGACTGCCCTGCGGGGTGACTCGGCAAGCGCACTCAGCGCTGCCACCGACGCAGTAGCCCCTCGACCTTGATCTTCTTGCGGTCGATCTTGCGCGAAAGCGCCCGGCGCTCGGCCTCGTCCTCGGTTCGAGCAAGCCGCTCTCTGAGCTCGCCTATCTCGCGCTGTAGCTCCACCTCCGGGGGCGTGAAGCCACTGTTGCTCAGCAAGGTGTACGCGGCGCGCATGGGCTCCGGCACGCCGAAGTACCTGCTGTGGTCCAGCGGCTTGCCCTTGCCCTCGAGATGATCGAAGTCGCCGCGCTCGCGCGCCTGGAGGATCTTGTCCTCGACCAACCTTGTTGCCATGTTCATGGGTGTAGGGTCGGCACCCGCCGTTCGCAAGTCGGGGGTTTACGACCCTACCTCGAGGACAACTCGGCGATACCGGGTTAGGGGCGGGGAACCATCATCTCGCACCTCGAGGATGACATGGATGGTGTGTCCGCTCGCGTCGCTGGGTACCGTGATCGAGGTACTAGGCTGGTCCGCTTCGGCGATCGGGACGTCGTCGTCATACGTGCCTGCCTCGGGATAGACGTACCATCGGTAGCGCAGTGCGTCGAAATCCGGATCCGAAGAGCCCTCTGCACTCAGCAGGATCTCATCCGCCGGGTTCGTTGCGAGCGTAACGGGAACCGCCCCCTGTTGCCCATTGAAGACCACCACGGGCGGATGGTTGGCATCGCCGTATCCACGGACCTGCCAGTCCATGCGCGACGCAAAATCGTTTTGATAGGCACTGCGCCAGCGCCATACGGAGCGTAGGGTGTCGGTGCCGCCACCGTAAGTATCGCCTACAAGCGCGTCCGAGTAGACCTCACTTCCATCTTTGAATTGCAGGGTGTAGCGCCCCCCCCACC
>JAPPOR010000237.1 GCA_028817905.1 Myxococcales bacterium | reverse complement strand
CCGAATCCCTAGCCCGGATCATTCACGACTTCGACGCCGCCTCGCTTGTCCTTCGACTCCACAGGACTTTCGCCGCCCTAGGAAATACGGGGAGTATTCCCGTCGGTCGTCGAAAGCCTTGTGAAGCCGAATCCCTGCGCGATCCGACGCCGAAGTCGTGAATGATCCGGGCTAGGCGATCCGACGCCGAAGTCATGAATGATCCGGGCTAGACTGCGCCGCATGGCAGACGAGGAACTCCCCTATCGCTACACCGCAGCGCTGGCCAACGAGCTCGAGCAACGCTGGCAACGGACCTGGCTCTCTGAAGGCACCTATCGCCAACCCAATCCAGGCGAGGCGGGCTTCGATGCCGGCCGACCCAAGTTCTACTGCCTGGACATGTTTCCTTACCCCAGCGGCGCCGGCCTACACGTCGGACACCCTGAGGGGTATACGGCCACCGATATCATCAGCCGCTACAAGCGGATGCGGGGGTTCAATGTCCTGCACCCCATGGGTTGGGATGCGTTTGGCCTGCCTGCCGAGCAATACGCCCTTCGCACGGGCGTGCACCCTGCGGTCACGACCCGCCAGGCCATCGACAACTTCCGGCGGCAGCTGCAGCGCTTCGGCTTCAGCTACGACTGGAGCCGCGAGTTCGGGACCATCGACCCGGAGTATTATCGCTTCACGCAATGGATCTTCCTGCAGCTGTACAACGCCTGGTTCGACCCGGAGCAGCAGCGCGCGCGCCCAATCCGCGAGTTGGTGCAGGCATTCGAAGACGGCGCACGGACACCTTGCTGGAACCCGGACGCCGCCGAAGTCAGCGACGCGCAACGGGCCGAAAACCTCGGCCCATGGGATGCCATCAAGCCGCCCAAGCAACGCAAGGTGCTCGACAGCTGGCGACTGGCCTACCTGGCAGACCAGGTCGTCAACTGGTGCCCTCAGCTCGGCACTGCTCTTGCAAACGAAGAGGTGATAGATGGCAGGAGCGAGCGCGGCGACTTCCCGGTGCTGCGCAAACCGCTTCGCCAGTGGATGTTTCGAATCACCGCCTATGGTGAGCGGCTGCTCTCTGGGCTCGACGAGATCGATTGGCCAGAAGCTACCAAGACGAAGCAGCGGCTGTGGATCGGGCGCAGCGCAGGTGCGCTCGTAGACTTCGCACTGCAGGCACCGGTCGGCGCAGAGCGCAAACTGCGCGTTTTCACGACGCGCCCGGACACGCTATTCGGCGCAACGTACATGGTCGTGGCGCCGGAGCACCCGCTCGTGGAGGCGCTGCTCGATGCCCCCTGCCCCGAAACGGACGCGCAGGCGCTTGGCAGTTACGTGGAACAGGCGCGCAATCGCTCCGACCTCGAACGCCAGACGGACCGAAAGAAGACGGGCGTGGACTCGGGCGTCCGGGCGATCAACCCGGCCACCGGGCGCGCGATCCCGGTCTGGGTGGCGGACTATGTCTTGATGGGCTACGGCACGGGCGCGATCATGGCGGTGCCCGCCCACGACGACCGCGACCACGAGTTTGCCGAGGCCTTCGGCCTCGACATCGTCACTGTGGTGGCGCCGCCTGACGGGATGACGGCGGATGGTTGCTTTTCGGAAGACGGCTGCAACGTAAACTCGGAAAACGACTCAATCTCGCTGAACGGAATGGCGACAGTCGATGCCAAGCGGGCGATCACAGCGTGGCTGACCGATCGGGGCCTGGGCACAAGCAAGGTCAACTACCGTCTGCGCGACTGGTTGTTCAGCCGCCAGCGCTACTGGGGAGAGCCCTTCCCCATCGCCTATGACCACGATGGCCAGCACTATCCCCTGCGCCCCGAGACCCTGCCGCTCATGCTGCCGGAGCTGAGCGACTATCAACCGGAGGAGAGCGAGGAGCCCAGGCCGCTGCTTGCCAAGGCGCGCGACTGGGTGCATACCACAGCCGGCGACGCAGGCGTTGAAGGCCTGCCCCCGAACGCCCCAGTCACGCGCGAGACCAACACGATGCCGGGCTGGGCCGGTTCCTGCTGGTACTTCCTGCGTTATTGCGACCCGCGCAACGCAAAGGCGATGGTCGGTGACGCCGCCCAGACGTACTGGCTAGGGAATACGGGCGTCGACCTGTACATCGGGGGAGCCGAGCACGCGGTCTTGCACTTGATGTACGCGCGCTTCTGGCACCAGGCGCTGCACGACCTGGGACACATCGGATCCAGGGAACCTTTCCAGAAGCTGTTCCACCAGGGGGTCATTACGAGCCACGCATACCAACGGACAGACGGAAGCCTGGTCCCCGTCGACGAGGTCGACGAGCCGGAAGAGGGGCGCTTCATCGAGATCACCAGTGGCGCCGAGGTCAAGCGGATCGTCGCCAAAATGAGCAAGACGCTCAAGAACGTGGTCAATCCAGACGACGTCATCGGCCAATTCGGCGCAGATACGTTTCGGCTGTATGAAATGTACATGGGCCCCCTCGACGCCTCCAAGCCGTGGAACACGCGAGACATCGGCGGGCAGTTCCGCTTTCTGCAGCGGACCTGGCGACTGCTTGTCAGCGAGCAGACCGGTGAGCTCAACCTGCGCGCCGGCGCGGACCAGGAGGTAGAGCGGCTGCTCCATCGCACGATCGCCAAGGTCGAGCAGGACATCGAACGGCTGGCCTTCAACACTGCAATCGCAGCGCTCGTGAAATTCGTCAACAAGGGAACGTCGAGTGGCGGACTCACGCGCGACCAGACCCATCGCTTTGTGCGCGCACTCGCCCCGTTCGCGCCGCACATCGCCGAAGAGCTGTGGCACAAGCTGGGCGAAGCGACCAGCATCGCTCTCGCGCAGTGGCCCACGCATGACTCCGCGATGCTCATTGACGACACCGTAGAACTACCGATCTCGATCAAGGGCAAAGTCCGCAGCCGCATTCAGGTGCCCGCCGACGCAGACAAGGCGACGCTGGAGGCCGCCGCACTGGCTGATGGCCGCATCAAGGAGTTGATCGGGGACCGGACGGTTCGCAAGGTCATCGTCGTCCCAGGGAAGATGGTCAATATCGTCATCTGACCCGCACCTTCCCGTCCATCAGGGTCAGCCGAGCTGGGCTCGTATCCATCCCGGAATTCGCTCCACCCGTCGCAGCGCTTGCCGCCGAACCGAGAACACAACGAGGTCCCTCGACCTCTAGCCCGCATCCATCACCAGGGCACGTGATGATCGTGCAAGTGGTCGGCTTCGCAGGGCTTTCGGTGAAGGGAACACTCGTTGTATTTTCGACTGAAGCGAAAGCCCTGCGGAGGCGCGCAGTTGTGCGAGGGCGCGTGATTGGGTGATAGATGCAGGCTAGACCCTGCAAAACCAGCCACATACACAACCGTCGTGCGCCCTGACCGTGGGGCGGGCTCTGAGGTAGCGTCTTGCTTCATGGGTGAGATTTATCTCACCTGGAAACGGAGAACTGGCTCGGACAGTCTGCCGGCTGGAGGGCAAGCATGCGATCGTTGGCTTCTGTTCAGAAGAGGCTGCTGGCGATGATGCTGGTGGTGCTGGGCTGCAACGGCACCAGTGGGCCGCCGAGCCCCCGCGATCCCGAAACGCCACGCGGCAACGGGCGCGATGATGGCCGGGCACAACAAGAGCTGGCTGCCCCCGCCCCCTCGCATGGGTCGCAGCCGACCGCCTTCGGGCCCTCGATGGAAGCTTCGGAGGCGGGCCGAGCAGCGGGCGGCCCGGTCCCTTCCCTCGGTACACGGGACCCGACCTCAAACCCCGCGACGCTTGCCACCCAGCCTACCGGACCCAAGTACCCGCCATGGGGTTCGCAGCCGGCCACCCTCGCCGAACTCGAAGCAGCGCTCGAAGAGGTTGAAGGTGCGTCCGCCTCGAGCCTCATGGAGCGCCATCCAGTGGCCTTCGAGACCGAGCTCGGTTACGAGCCACGCGAGGCCCAGAACCTGGAGCTGATACAGAAAGCCGGATTCCGGCTCCATGACGACGAGATGGCCAAGCTGAGCGAACAGGGTTTCGTCATCCTTCCTTACTACGCGTTCCCAAACATGGCCTACGGATACCGGGACATCTACCGACTGGACCTGCCTGTGTACATCTCGTTGGACGCCATCCTCGAGACGGTACACCTATCCTATGATGCTGTTCTGGAGGCTGTGGAAAAGGGCGCGCTGATCGGCGAGCTCGAAGCCCTGTTGATGGGGGCGCGAGGCCGCCTTTCGATGCTTGAAGCGAGCGGCGAGTTCGAGCAGGAGGTCACCGCGGACTTGGCCCTGTATCTGGATGTCGGCATCTCGCTACTTCGGGCCAGCCAGCCCCCCCAAGAAGGCAAGGTCGCCGAGTGGGTGGATCTGGCCCTGACGGCGGAAGGCATTAGAGAGGTGACCCTGTTCGGGCGCTCGCGCATGGTGGATTTCTCCCAGTTCCAGCCGCGCGGGCACTACCTGGGAGACCAGGCCCTCGAGGACTACTTTCGGACCATGGTCTGGCTGGGGCGGACAGACTTCCGCCTCATCGAGACCATGCCGGACGGATCACGCGTCTTCAACCGCCGCCAGTTCGACGCGGTACGCGCGCTGCACGACTTGGTGCAGGGGGATGCCCGCGCTGCGTACGACGGCATCGACGCCGTCGTGACAGCCTTCGTGGGAGACCCCGACTACATGACGCTCGCACAGGTCGACGCGCTGCTCTTGGACCTGGAGGAGGAGGACGCCGAGCCGGCCCTGCTCGAAGACCGGATCATCGAGACCGCCATCGTGGAGGGTGGCTATGGCGCGCAACGGATCGCGAGCCAAGTGAAGGTTCGCGCAAAAGACGCACCCCCGGGCCCGCTTCCCCTGGACCGCAGCTTTGCTCTGCTGGGCCAGCGGTATGCCGTCGACTCGCACGTCTTGTCCGAGGTGGTCTACGACCGTGTGCCCCAAGGCTCCAATGGCATCAAGCGGCGCCTGCCCGATCCACTCGACGCGGCCTACGCGGCCCTAGGAAACGACGCAGCCCTTCCGCTGCTGGCAGACGAATTGACAACCTACGAGTACGCCCCGCAACTCGAACGCGCTCGCATCCTGGTCGATGCGCACGGGATGGAAGCCTTCCGTTCCAGCCTGTACACTGACTGGCTGTCCATTCTGCGTGCCCTATCGCCCGCCGAGTGGATGCCAAACGCCGAGGATCTTCCCAGTGTCACCCGCACGGAAGCCTGGTCAACCCGCTTGCTCAATACGCAGTTGGCGTCCTGGGCCGAGCTGCGCCACGACACGATTCTTTACGTCAAGCAAAGCTACACGTCTGGAAGCGAGTGTGAGTACCCGGATGGCTACGTCGACCCCTATCCGGCAGCCTATGCGGCCCTCGCGCGCTTTGGCAGCCGAGGCGTCGGCATCATGGACTTGCTAGAGGAGCGAGTCGATCCGGCGCTCACGAGCCGCATCCGAGCGTACTTCGAAGAGGTCGTGCGCGTTGCCGTGGCGCTGCAAGGCATGGCGGAGCACCAGCGGACGGGCATGCCCTTCGACGCCCAACAGATGGCGTTCCTGAACGATGCGGTGGACAGTCATTCGGGGGGCTGTGGCGCCCCCGACACCATCACGGGTTGGTATGCTCGGCTGTTGTTCGACCGGACCGTGGAAGACATGAAGCCGGTGGTCGCGGACGTTCACACGGCCCCTCCCCTCGGTACAGCGCCAGGTCTGGTGCTCCACGTTGCGACCGGCTGGCCTCGCTTGCTAGTAGTCACGCGCGACAGCTGCGATGGGCCACGCGCCTACGCCGGTCTCGCGTCGGCGTACCACGAGGTCGTGACGGGCCTCGACCGGCTGACCGATCGGGAGTGGGAGCCGATGTCTCTAGATGCGCCACTCGAGCCATGGATGACGCCGATCCTTCCCTAGTACTAGAGAAGCTGGCCGGAGGTCAAAGGGCCGTCAGCGCCAGTGAGCGTGACAAGGGTTCGGTCGCGGCGGCGAGCTGAGCGCGGGACAGCCGCAGACTCTCGCGCTGGTAGCCACGGCGGACGATTAGCAGATCAAGGTCGCGATCGAATGGCAGCCCTTCCAACGTGACGGAAGACGCCGGTCCCGTGAGACCGACCAGCTTGTAAACCTGCAGTTGCTCGTCACCCTCCACGGTAACCGTACCCAACGCGCCGGTTCGAGCGCCCAACGCGGGCTCGAGCTGGGATGGCCCCAGGTCGGCACCCTCGAACGGCCAGTCCGAGGCGCCGGGAAGCGCGAGGGTCATATGCCTGTCATCGCCCCAGTCTGCGTCCGCGGAGATGGCAACCCGCACCGCCTTGCCTTCGCCAGCCAGTACGACGAGTTCGTGGGCCTCGCCGATCGCGAAGCCCTGAAGCGGTGCGCCGGCGCGGCCGATTCGCATGAGAACCTGGGCGCCATGTGGCCGGGTCGTCACGGCGAGGTCGCGCTTCCCCACACGCAGTGACCCACCGGATGGCGCGACTCCGCGCCCGTTCGTGCGGGCCAAAGACGCGGAAGGGTCCCGTCCAGTCCTCGAAACGGTTCTGCCTCCACCCGTCCCTGCGCGCGCAAACAGAAATGCGATACCGCCAACCATCACGACCAAGACTGCCATCCACACCCAGGCCCATCGGCGCCGCGACGGAGCGCTTTCCTCTAGATGCGCGAGGTCGTCCGCGCCCATGGCGACACCGGGCGGGACCTGCGCGGCCCCTGGCAGGCCCTGAGAGCGGATCTCCCGATCGGAACTGGAACCTGCGGTGCCGACAACTGCGCCCTGGGGGTCGGGGGGCGGGGGGGGGGGGGGGAGGGCGGGGGGGGGGGCGTGGCGCGGGGGGGGGGGGGGGGCGCGGGGGGGGG
>JAPPOR010000404.1 GCA_028817905.1 Myxococcales bacterium | reverse complement strand
TTGCACGACTTCGCGTCGAAGTACGACTTCAAGCCCGGCAAGGAGCAGTACCTAGTCCACATCACGACCGGCACGCACGTGGCGCAGATCTGCCAGTTCCTGCTCACGGAGTCGCGTCACATTCCGGGGCGCCTGCTGCAGACCAGTCCGCCTAAGACCAAGGGGCAGCCAGGGCCGTACAGCATCATCGATCTGGACCTTTCCAAGTACGACCGGATCGCATCCCGGTTCCGCCTGGAGCAGCGCGAGAGCCGTGACTTCCTCAAGTCCGGCATCGCGACGAGGAATAAGGCATTCAACAAGCTGATCGAGCGCATCGAGCAGGTGGCCATCGCTTCGAAGGCGCCCCTTCTGCTGATGGGGCCGACGGGCGCTGGCAAGTCGCAGCTCGCCCGGCGTGTCTACGAACTCAAGAAGCTACGCAAGCAGATCGCGGGCCGGTTCGTCGAGGTCAACTGTGCGACGATCCGCGGCGACGCCGCCATGAGTGCGCTGTTTGGCCACAAGAAGGGGGCGTTCACGGGAGCGGTGGGACCGCGAGAGGGCCTCTTGCGCGAGGCAAACGGCGGCGTGCTCTTTCTCGACGAGATCGGCGAGCTCGGCCTCGAGGAGCAGGCGATGCTCTTGCGGGCCGTCGAGGAGGGGCGCTTCTTGCCGGTCGGCTCGGACCGGGAGGTCGAGAGCGACTTCCAACTCATGAGCGGTACCAACCGCGACCTGCACGAGGCGGTCTCCAAGGGTACATTCCGCGACGACTTGCTGGCCCGCATCAACCTCTGGACCTTTCACTTGCCGGCATTACGTGAGCGCCCCGAGGACATGGAGCCTAACCTCGACTATGAGCTGACCCGCTGGACCGAGACCCACGGCGACCGCGTCACGTTTAGCAAGGAGGCCCGCAAGCTCTTTGTCGACTTCGCGACGTCGCCCGCGGCAACCTGGGCAGGCAATTTCCGCGACTTCAGCGCCGCGGTCGCACGGATGGCCACCCTTTCGGATGGCGGTCGCATCACCGTGCCCATCGTGCGTGAGGAGCTCGACCGCCTGAGGGCGTCCTGGCAGCGCCCCGGGTCCGCTGGGGGGGACGACGTGCTCGCCCGCTTCCTGGACGAGGCAACGGTAGCGTCCCTTGACCTCTTCGACCGTGTCCAGCTCGCCGAGGTCCTGCGCGTCTGCGCCACGGCCAAGTCTCTTTCCGACGCCGGCCGCACCCTGTTCTCCGAGTCCCGCAAACGCCGCTCCACCACCAACGACGCCGACCGCGTCCGCAAGTACCTCGCGCGCTTCGAGCTGAGCTGGTCCGACATAGCGGGGTGATCTGGCACGCGACTTGCTCTCATTCTGCGGCAAGCAGCCGGTTTAGAAGATGAAAACCGACGATGTCACGACGCTGATCTACGAGACGGTCCATGGAAGCCGTGCCTACGGGCTGGCGCGGGACGGGTCCGACACTGACATCAAGGGTGTGATCGTGGGGCCGTCCATTTGGTACCTCGGCTTCACCGAGTCGCCGGAGCAGGTCGAGCTGTCCGCGGATCATGTCCGCTTCGAGGCTCGCAAGTTCATGCGCCTTGCGGCAGCCGCGAACCCCACAATTCTTGAGCTGCTATTCACGGACCCTGAAGACCACCTGACGGTGACGTCCGCCGGGCAGCGGTTGCTGGATGCGCGCAGGAGATTCCTCACGAAGCGCGTGGCCGACACATTCAACGGCTACGCTATGGGTCAGCTCAAACGCATCAAGACTCACCGCCGCTGGCTCCTCGAGCCGCCCGCGACGGAGCCTCTCCGTGCTGACTTCGGGTTGCCCGAGTCCACCGTGGTACCTAAGGATCAGCTTGGGGCTGCCGAGACACTGATTGAGAAGGGGCAGCTTGTCGACGCCGACGTGAGCGACAACTTCCTGGCGCTGCTCGCGAGGGAGAAGCGATACAAGCACGCCCGTCAGCAGTGGGAGCAATACCGGAGCTGGCTGAAGCATCGCAACCCGGAGCGGGCAGCGCTCGAGGCTGAACACGGCTACGACACCAAGCACGCCATGCACCTGGTGCGGTTGCAGCGGATGGCGACCGAGATTCTGGAGACGGGAGAGGTTCGCGTGCGACGACAGGACCGGGAGGAGCTGCTCCAAGTGCGTGATGGAGCGTGGTCTTATGATGCCCTGATCGAGCATTCCGAGGCCCTGACGCGGCGAGTGGCGGAGCTGAAGCCCAGCTCGGCGCTACCCACAGAACCAGACCAAGACGCGCTCAACGTCCTGTGCGTTGAGATTGTTGCGGAGGTGCTTCGTGCGTAACCCCCAGCTCGAGCCCGACCTGGAGCATGGTCGGCGCTTCATCGCCCACAACAGTCCGGCTGGCCGGGTGATCATGTGCGGCATCACCGGCAGCCACTTCTACGGCTTCCCCTCGCCGGACAGTGACCTGGACCTCAAGGGTATCCACGTGGCGCCGACGGTGTCAGTCCTTGGGCTCGACCAACCTCCGGAGACCTTCGATCGCCTCGAGGTCTTCGATGGGCTGGAGTGCGACTACACCAGCCACGAGGCGCGCAAGGCGTTGTCGCTGCTGTTGCGCGGCAACGGCAATATGCTCGAGCGCATTCTGTCGCCGATTCAGCTCTACGAAACGCCCGAGCTCCTGGAGCTGCAGGCGCTCGCCCGCGGGGCGATCTCGAAGTGCTTCGCCAGCCACTACAGGGGATTTTTCAAGGGCATGTGCCGCGAGCATGGCCTCGCGGAGGAGCCGCGGGCCAAGACGCTACTCTACGCCTACAGGGTCGCCCTGACCGGGATACACCTGATGCGTACGGGAGAGCTGGTCGGCGACGTCGCCGTCACGGCACCACTCTACGGATTTGATTCGGTGGCGGACCTGGCGGCTCTGAAACAAGCCGGCACCGAGTACATCGCACTATCCGCTGAGGAGAATGTGCGCCATCGTGCGGGACTGGGCGAGCTCGAGAGCAAGCTGGCCGCGGCCAGCGATGAGAGCCGGCTCCCGGACAGCCCTCCGAACCTCGCCGAGTGCGAGGCTTGGCTGGTCGCACTGAGGCGGCGCGAGCTTTGAGGTCACCCGGGCCACGCGCACGGAAAAGAGCTCCGCTGTGCGCTACCTACACCATGGCGGAAATGTATCTCGCCTCCCGGACTTGCACCGGGGCCTTCGGAGCCGGCTCGAGGGGAGGGATTCGAACCCCCATCAGCGGAGTCAAAGTCCGCGGTCCTGACCATTGGACGACCCTCGAATGGAGCCCCCGCAGGGAATCGAACCCTGTTCTCCTGGTTACGAAGCAGGTGCATCACCAATAATGCTTCAGGGGCACGTAGAGGGGCCCCGGACCTGGTGCCCGGGGCCCGCCATCTACAGCTCGGTTTGATCGATGAGGTCTGCCCAATGACGGGCATCTCCATCGCTCTTTGCGAACTGGGCGACGATGTCGAACACCGTGTCGGAGAAGCCTCCGACGTTGAGGATGTCCGGTCGATCGATCGCCTGCTTGTGGATGTTCGGCGTCAGGTCGATGCAGATCAGCTTTGCGCCCGGGCTGCGGGTGCGCAGCTTCTCCCACTCGTCCAACATGGCGGTGCTTCCGCTCCAACCGTTGGACCCGCGTGCGTCGACCCACGACTCGTTATCCGAGACGAAGATGACCGTGTCGACCTTGGCCTTCTCACGCCGGAGCAGGGAGAGCGGAGCGGAGCACCTGGTGCCGCCGCCGCCGATCTGCGCCAGCTGATTCGCGAGCGTCATGACCGAGTCACGCGGGTTGAGGCGAATGTTGCACACATCCGTCTCGAACGGGATGACCCGGGCCTTGTCGTTCTGACGCAGCAGCGCTGCCGCGATCAGTCCTGCGACGTCGATGCAGCGTACGACGCTGGTCGAACCGCGACGGTGACCCGTGATCGGCGACCACGCCATCGACCCGGACACGTCCGGGCAGATGACCACGCGACCGGCCAGCCGCGGCACGTTGGCCACAGCGTGTTCCATCGCGTCCTGCAGCGCGCTCTGCACCTCGCTCGGCACATCCGACGCAGCCTTCCACGCGACCAGGAGCTGGTACGGGAAGACCTTCGCCTTGCGTACCTCTTCCTGCGATGCGAGGCGCGTGGCCACGATGCGCCGCAGGTCGAGGACGTCGAAGACGCCGTGACGCTGGTAGGTGTTCAGGTTCATGCGCGTCTCGTGCCAGCGGGCCCGCTTCGCGATCGCCGTCCACTCGGACTTCCCGAGCGACAGGCCATCGAGCATGCGGTACGGAACGTTCGGGACCTCGCCGTTCGCCTCGCCCTGCTTCCAGGCCTCGTACTTGCGCACGTCACCCGGGAGCTTCTCAGCGTCGTACTCGCGACCGAGCAGGTAGCCGTACATGGCCTTCTGCTCGTCCGAGCTCGGCTTCGGGTGGACCATCTTCACGACGTCTACCAGGGACGGGTCGTTGCCGATGGAGTCCCGGAACAGCTGCATTGCAGAGCGCCCCGCAAGCCACTTCTGCACCTCGCGCTTCGGCGCGGTACCGAGAGACTTGCGTCCCAGCTGGCCCGAACGCATCACCTGCACGAAGTTACGCAGCATGCGACCGTTGTCGATGACCCGCGAGAAGACCTGCTTCATCAGCGCGACACCCTCCGGGCCCCGCGTGGACAGGTGCGCCAGCAGCACGGCCGGCATGTCCTTCATGAAGCCACGCTCGCGCGCGTACACCGCCACCTTTGCGACGAACTCCGGCTCGCACTTGCCCGCGTGTTCCAGCACCAGGTCGAGCTGCTCGCGACCACTCACGTAGAACGTGCTGCCGAAGCAGCCCGTCGCAGCGAGCTGCGCCAGCGCGGTCCGCGAGTCGAGCTCGTAGGCCGGTGCTCCCTCGTGGTTGCGGCTGTTGGTCTGCGGCAGCATCTTGCCGCGCGTGCTACGGAACAGATCCTTGAGTGCCATAATGGCCTCCTTTCATTCGCAAGGAGCACCTCGACAACCGAGAAGGCTTGCGTGCGGGACCTGACGCCTCCGAGGGGAATCGACGGTTCTCGGAAAGGTCCAGCTTGCTGGAGCTTTCCGGGGTCCGTAACGGGTCCGAAGGACCCTAGTTCACCCCTATTTCCGGATTGAAAGCCCAGCGTCCTAGACCGTTAGACGACGGAGGCAGCGTGGTGTCGCTGGGGAGACTTGCTGTGCTGAGTGAGCGCAGCGAGCGAAGGACCCCGAGTCTACTCGGGGCGCGTGGTGTCCCTGGGGAGACTTGAACTCCCGTTTCCGGATTGAGAGCCCGGTGTCCTGGGCCGGCTAGACGACAGGGACATGGAGCGACTGACGAGAATCGAACTCGCTCTTCCGCCGTGGCGGGGCGGCGTGCAGCCTGAACACTTCAGTCGCATTGGCGGAGGACAGAGGAGTCGAACCCCAACGCCGAAACGTCTGCCGGGTAGCGGCCGGCCGTGACGCCACCGTCACTTTGCCCTCCATAGAACTGGCGGAAGGTGGAGGAGTCGACGGTTCTTGGAAAGGTCCAGCTGGCTGGAGCTTTCCGGGGTTCGCAACGGGTCCGTAGGACCCTAGTTAACCCCTACGCGTGGACGTCCCCGGTTTTCGAGACCGGTGTGGCACCGCTGCCACTTCACCTTCCAGGGCGGCGACGAGGTTCAGCCGAGACACAATTTCCGGCGCCCCAAAGGGCACTCCGGAACCCGGATGTAGTCCCGGCGGCATTCGCCGCGGCGGAAGCCGGAGGTATCGATCCCCATGCCCCCTTGTGACAGAGGGCACGCGCCCGCTTCCAACGGGGCCCGAGTCCCACTCGGATCAGCTTCCTCGTTTTAGTTGGTCGGGATGGTGGGGTTCGAACCCACGACCTCCTGTACCCGAAACAGGCGCGCTCCCAGACTGCGCCACATCCCGTTAGCGAAAGAGAGTCCCGGGGAGAGACAGCGACGCCGTTGCACCGCTTTGTTTGCCGCGATGCGTTTGCATCGCGGTTGGGCCGCGTGCCGGTGCACGACTGGTCTGTCTCTCTCCCGGGGAGAAGGTTTCAGCTTCGCGGCTCGGCTGATTCCTCCTCGAGTGCCCCGTGCCAGTAGATCCAGTTGGTCCAGGCCTCGGGGACGGAGCATGCGGGGTCGATCCTGAAGGCGACCACTGGCAGCCACTTGGGCTTGACCGGCTCCTTGCGAAGCCGCATGCGTGCTTGCTGCGGCGTGCGGTGCCCCTTCTTGGCGTTGCACGCGATGCAGGCCATGACGATGTTCTCCCAGCGCGTCTTGCCGCCCTGGCAGCGAGGTACCACGTGGTCGTACGTCAGCTTGCTCAGTGGCAGTCGGCTTTCACAGTACTGACAGCGAAAGGCATCGCGAGTGGCGACGTTAATTCGAGAGAACTTCACGCCCCTGCGTCCCCGGACCGCGCGAAGCAGTCGCACGACGGCCGGCATCTTGATCGTAAGCGTCACGGATCGAATGTCGTGCTCGTACTCCTCGACGACCTCGACCTTCCCGTCGAAGAGCATCGTGACGGCACGCTGCCAGCTCACGACGCGGTGGGGTTGGTAACCCTGGTCCAGCACGAGCGTTCGCATGATGCACCTCCTTTCTGCTCGCGTGTCGATAGTGCGGACGGCAGGATTCGAACCTACACTTGCCTGGGCTTGAAGCAGGTGCCTCTTCCGATTGGGCTACGTCCGCGCGGTAGCCACGGGGGGATTTGCTGTTGTCGAGGGAGCGGCCGCGACCGACAAACCCCGAGTCCCTGCGTGGCTATGAACGAAGTGAGTGGCCACGGAGGGACTTGAACCCCCACTGTCCCGGTTCTGAGCCGAGTGCCTCTGCCGTTGGGCTACGTGGC
>JAPPOR010000664.1 GCA_028817905.1 Myxococcales bacterium | reverse complement strand
CTGCGACCAGAGCGGAAGTGCCTCGGTCGAGTACGTGGTGGTCACCATGGTTGGGCTGATGATCGCGGCCGCCTTGGGCGGTCTCGGATTGGCGATGGTCGATGCTTTCGGCGCATCGCTGACGATCCTCTACTCGGAGTACCCCTAACCCATAGACGAGGTAAAACATGAACGAAACGACAACGAACAAGACGACTTCGATCGCGACCGACGAGCGCGGCGCGGGCATGGTTGAGTACATCATTCTCGCCGGCGTCGTTGCCCTCCTCTCGCTCGTCGCCTTCACCGACTTCGGCGGGAGCGTGCAGACCAAGATCGGGCAACATGGAAGCGCTGTCGGCAAGATACGGTCGGAGCTGACAACGCAGTAGCTGCGAAGCAGACGCGTCATGCTCGATGCTACAGTACATCCATTCGTAGCAGCGCTCGCCCTGACGGGCGTGGCCGCCATCTGGGATCTACGCACCGGCAGGATACCCAACCGGCTCGTCCTGATCGGAGCGTTGGGGGCATTGGGCATGGCGTGTCTGTTCGGTCTTTCCGGGGGAGTCGTGGGGGTCGCCAGCGCGCTTTCGGCCATGGCGTTCGGCGCGCTGCTGGTTTCCGTTGTTCCGATCCTGCTGCATCGCTTGGGAGGGCTGGGGGGCGGGGACGTGAAGCTCCTCGCGGTTGTCGGTGCGCTTCTCGGTCCCTACCTCGGCCTCGAAGCCGAGCTCTACGCTTTTTTTGTTGCGGTGCTCTACGCACCCGCGCGCTTGATCTGGGAGCGCAAGCTCCTTTCCTCCATGCGGCTTGTCGGGCGCATGCTCGTTCGCCCACTTTTGCCACGCGCTCGTCGCGGGGAGCCGGTGTCGCAGGCGAGCATGACGTCCTTTCGCTTCGGTCCGGCCATCTTCGTCGGAACCATGACGGTCGCGGTGCTGCGCCTGGGGGGCGTTGCGTGAAGGTCCGGTGCGATCAGCGCGGCGTCATCTACGTCGAGACGCTCGTGGCATTTCTGCCGATCTTCGTCTTCTTTCTCGGTGCGCTTCAGGTCGCCGACGAGAGTGCCGCGCATCTGATCGTCAAGCATGCTTCGACCGCAGCGGCGCGCGCTGCGGTCGTCGTCCTCCCGGACGACGGCGCATACTACGGCGATCCGGACAATCAGCTGATCAACCAGTTTTCGGGAGTGCGAAGACTGGACGTTGAGCGGGCCGCCGACACGATCCTGGCAGCCAGTCCTCGGCTTGCCGTTGGTGGGCCCAACGTGACACTCGACCAGCCCGCCTACCGCCCACAGCAGGACCTGACGGCGACTGTCCGCGCCCACTACGCCTGCTTCATTTCGCTGTTCTGCCCGAACGGAATCGACATGGGAGCCGAGACGCGTCTTGTCTACCAGGGCGCCCGGTACGAGTACGAGTTCAATCCTGGTTTCGTCGAGGGCGTTGGGTCGCGCATCTTGCGGGCGACTACCCAGCGGTCCATCGATACGGGCGCCGATCCAAGGGCGGCCGGTACCGTTCCAGAGGCCGGATCGAATGGTGTTGGTGAAGATAGTGGCGGTCAAGCGTCCGGCACCAGACCACCGTCGGAAGGCCAGGCCTCGCCGGGTAGGTCGACATCCGGTCGTTGACGGTTCAGAACTCGTGTTGGCTTGCCGGCCTGGTCGTGGAGGCCGGTGGGGTGCTCGACGAGAGCGTGTTGGTGCACCACGCGATCTACACGCCGGAAGACTGCATCGACGTGGTCTCCGCCTCCGATCGTCACATGGCTCGGTTCAGAGGCCGGCTGACGTGGACCGATCCCCCGAACGCAGGATACCGCGGCCGCACCCGTTACGTAGCGCCATCGCAGGAGGGAGCGACTTGGCCGGCGTCGCCGGCCGAGGCTGCGCGCGACCGACCCGGGACGTGTCTGGTGACCCTTGCGGCTGAGGGCAAAGTGTCGTGATCGGGGGTCGGATCGGGACTGCCTTTCTAGTGACCAGGCAGGGGGCAAGGTTTTGTCGGGCACGGGCACAGGCACGGGCACGGCACCGGTGTGGGCTGAGGTTGCCTCTACCCTGCGCCCGCAACCGGTAGCTGCCAACCGCCGGTTTGCGGCTGCCTGGGAAGGCGGGCTGGTCCGCAGATATCCGCGTGATTCCCGAGCGCGGGGTCTCGGCACGCGACTTGCTCTACTTCGAGTCATGCAATGTGGCAGCGATGCTAGCAACGGCGTAGCCCGGACCTTTCAGGCGCTCATGCGCGGTTCGCGCGCGGCCTCACCCGGGGACACCCCCGCAAAGGTCGGTCGTCGTGACCAGCCAGGTGGTGTGGCGGCCGGCGGGCCGCAGGTTGGAGGGGTGTGCGCCGACGAGTGCGGCGCAATTCTGGTGCCGGCGGTGGTGATGGGGCCGCTGCTGGTCGGAGCCCTTTTCTACGTTGCAGGCGTGGGTGACGCGATTGTGTTTCGCACCGAGTTGCAGGACGCGGCTGATGTAACCGCGTTCAAGAGCGCCGTCTGGCATGCGCGAGGCATGAACATCGTCGCCGTTCTCAATATCTTCATGTCGCTCGCGCTCTCGGTGTTCGCACTGCTACGAATTCTCGAATTGATCGCGCTGCTCGTGGCGGCGATTCCGTTTGCCACCGTTCCAGCGCTTGCGATTCTGGCCAGGCTCATCAGCCTAGAGGGCTCGGTCTCCAGAGCGGTTGATGCGGCGCTCGTGGTCACCAAGACCACCCAGAACGCAGTCGTGGTGGCCGTCCCCTACGCGGCTGCGGTCGCTGCCAAGACGACTCCCACCGCCGCCGACAGCGTTTGGCCGTTCAGTCTGGCGCTGATTCCTCCCGCGGTCGACCAGCGGCTCGACTTCGAGCCACGATCCCCTGACTTCGCACCCGCGGCCCTGCCGGTTCAGGACGATAGCTTTGGGAGACTGTGTGGCAAGGCGGCCACTCTACCTGGAAGGCAGATCGGAAGGTTTCTGGGAAGCGTGTTGGGCGACGTTTCGGAATACCTCGGAAGTACGCCCAGCGCGGTGGTCGGGGCCGCCCAGAGAGCCTTCGAGTCAGGCGACGGAGTTCTGTGCCAGCCGCTGTCCCAGGGAGCAACGCGGATCGCCTCGCTCCTGGGGGTGCTGTTCAGCGGGGCTAGGCAACGCGAAACTTGCAGCAAGGTCGACGAGAACCTTCGCAATGCCGGGCGCCCAGTGCCGGGCCCCGGCCAGGCGGGTCAGAATCCGCAGGCCGGCCAGTCCCAGCGATCCGATCGAGCACCCCCGCCGGAAGAGGTCACCCGCGCGCGGTCCACCAGCCGCAGGGCGGGATGCGGTGGCTCGGCCGGCGGCTCGAATGGCGCGCGCGGAGGCGCACGGCGTCGCGGTCAGGGACTCACGGTGGACGGCAACCTGGACACCCCTCCCGCGAAGGTCTGGGATCTGGCGTCCAACGGCAACCTGTTCCTTCAAACCTGGTCGCACGTCAGCGCGACGCCACGTCTATTCCTCGCTGATACGGACGGTATATCGTTTGCGGGCGGCGGTCGCGATCCAGGGGTCGAGCCGAGCGAAAGCGCCAACGCGGAGGCCGAGTACTACTTCGACTGTGCCGGTCCATGGTCCGACGATGCCTGCGGGCTGGATGCGCTGTGGGCTCCGAACTGGACGGCACGTGTCCGCCGATATCGCGGTCCGATAGAGCAAACCCTGGCCCAGTTTCCGCGCTATGGGGCCGACCTTCTCGCGACGGTGCAAGAGGGGCTAGGGCGTGGGCCCGGCGCATTCGCCGCTGAGCAGCTGGGCCGCGCGGTACCGGGGGCCTCGGGTCTTGCCGGCTTCATTGAAGCGCAGATCAACCAGATTGGCTTTCTCAACGACATCTTCGGTGCTGCTGAGGCCGCGTTGGGCGAGATCAGCGACCTACTCGGCCTGGCCGCCCTGCTCGATCCCACGAATGTCGTGGACGAACGAAGGATCCACTGATGCTCGATCACTGCACACCGCTGCCGCGTCGACGGCTGCCGACAGGCCGATCGAAGCGACACGGCGCAGCGCTGGTCGAAGCGCTGATTGCTGCCGCCATGATCATCGTTCTGTTCGCTGGCATCTGGTTCTTTCACAGCATGTATGACGCACGCACGACCGCCCTCAGAGCGGCACGCTTTCAAGCATGGTCGGCCACGCGACCTGGATGCTCGGGCACCATCACGCGCGAAGTGAGAGATACGATCATCATTCCGCAACCCGCTCTGTTCGGTCAGCGGGGGGAAGGTCGCATGGACCTACGTGGAAACGCCGCGATGTATTGCAACGAAGAGCCCATTCCCGAGGATGACCTGGTTGCAGCCGTGCAGAAGTTTCTGGACACAGGGGCCGACATTCTCGGGGGCGTCACCAATATTGCCGACGGTCTCTTCTAGTGGACACGCACAACGCTTGCCGACGGAGGAAATCCATGGCGCACGATTCCCCAGTACATCGCTCAAAGACTCAGGCTACCGCGGACCGCACACGCATGCGACCGCACCGAAACAAGACGGCCGCCCTGGCCTACGCGACTGTGGCTGCTTTGATGGCGGTCGTCTTGGTGGCCCACCAGGCTCTGGCCACCGTGACCGGTGGGGTCACCGAGCGCGGCATGGCGCTTGCGGGCCAGCTTGCTGGCTTTGACGAGCTTGCAGGGCGAAGCACCCCGCTGGCCGTCAATGGGCAGCGCTTCTTCATCAGTACGCGGGTAGTCGATCGGCGGGTCGACCAGGTGCTCGCACGCGTCATCCGACTCTGCGGAGATGGCAACCGCAGGCTTGCTGGTGAGATGGCCGGCCAGCTCGGCGCGGGCTCAGTTCCGGGCACCAGCGGAGTGATCGAGCAGCTCCTGGTTCCGCATGAGCGCTTCGAGGATGGTGGCGCGATCGCGGTCTGCATCGCTGGTCTCGCTGACGGGGGCCTTGCGGGCTTGGTCCGCCGCTTGGGTCATTTCGCACGAAGCATGGACGTCTCGGACCTTGGTAGGCTTCGCGTCATTCGGTTGCGGCCGCATGCGTCTGGGACCCACGTATTGCTGGTGGGCGCAGACGAGCGGCTCAGTCTCAACGAGCTGTTGCCCGAACGTGGACAGGAGGTCGTCGGAGACGAGGTCGTACCAGGCGTTCGCCCCCCTTTCTCCACGCGCTTCATCACGGCCAAGCCTGAGAACACGCCACACTACTTCACCGCGTACCGTTCGAGCCTGTCGGCGGCGGAGGTGTTCGGAGGCTACCGGCGCGGGCTGTTGAAGGCGGGCTATGCGCCTCTGTCGGCGGACGGGTTGGACGCGGAGTTGCCGCGCGAGCTGGCGGTCCGCGGAGTGTTCACGGGGGTGTTTCGACGGGGTCACCATGCGGTCATCGCCACCAGCACCGGTTACGAACACGGCAGCCTGATCTCCGTCCTACAGTTGGCCGATGCACCCGATCCCCAACCCTATGGACAGCCATGACCGACCCGAGCGAAGCCGACCGAGCCCAACCGGGCGCAAGCACCCCCGCCGGCGCGGACCAGGCACAGGCCGCGCTCAGCCGGCGAGTGCTACTGGTGGCCGTTGGGTTTGCTGTGGTGGGTGTGGGGCTGCTCCTGTTGTATCTGCAGCGCTACGAGACCGAGGCTTCCGGTGGTCGTCGGGTACGCGTGCTCGC
Organism: Myxococcales bacterium; assembly: GCA_028817905.1. Lineage (GTDB taxonomy): Bacteria > Myxococcota_A > Polyangia > Polyangiales > JAFGIB01 > JAPPOR01. The sequence continues at coordinate 1,214 of JAPPOR010000664.1, read as the reverse complement.
GGTAGTCGCGTCGGTGGACCGTGGTGCGGTGCTGACCGAGGAGATGCTGGGTGAGCGTGAAGTCCCGGTCTCCTATGTGGAGCCGCGCGCAGTCCGCGCGGCCGAGCTGAGTAAGGTCAAGGGCCTTCGAGCAGGGCACGACCTGGATCCTCAGGATAGTCTGCTGTGGACGGACCTTGCGATCGACGTCGAACAGAGGGATCTGTCTACCTTGGTTCAGCCAGGCTTCCGCGCGCTGACGATCGAGGCGCGTAGGACCGCCATGATCCGCCCCGGCGACTATGTAGACGTGATCGCCAACTTTTCGGAGTCTGCGGTGGGAGAGCGGGCGGGTGCTTCGGTGGTACTGCTGCAGCGTGTTGTCGTGCTGGCGGTTGGGGAGGAAACCGACCGACAGGCGTTTTCCGCCGAGGGCAAGGGCTCCGGGGCCTTTCGCAGGCGGAGCGCGACCCTCACCCTGAGTGTCCAGCTGCAAGAGGCTCAGCTCCTGACCCTGGCGGCCCGTCAAGGTGCCCTGTCCGTTGTGCTACGTGACTACACCGATCCCTCGGTCTTCGACGACCTGCCTCGTGTGACCGTCCGGAATCTGGTTGAGCAGGCAGCCCGTGCGAATGATCGCCGGGCGGCGCGCTACGCCAACCGAGTTCCTACCCGTATCACCGGCCAGGGAGGCAGGTAATGGCGGTCCGGTCGAGGCGCACGGCTCCAGCGCTACTCGTGATGGCTGTGGCGGCCTTCAGTTCCCTGCTGGTGCCTCGGGTCGTGGCCCAAAGGCGCGCGCGTCCAGCGCCAGACACGCGACCGATCGCCGAGACGCGTGAGCTCAGTCTCGCCGTCGGGGAGAACCGCACGCTGTCGGCGCGCGGCGTCAAGAGCTACTCTCTCGGAGCGGCGGGTGTGGCGGAGGTGCGCCTGACTCCAGATGGCCAGCAGTTTGTGGTGGTCGCCAAGTCGCCCGGATCGACGACCCTTCTTGGGCTGTACGACGACGGGCGCGAGGTGCTTTGGAAGATCAATGTGTTCGCCCGCTCCGTCAAGAGCGTGGAGGACGAGCTGCAACAGCTGTTGGGAGAATCGCTTGGGATCCGGGTACGGCGTGTGGGGTCGCGCTTCTTCATCGAGGGGGGGGTCGGCACCGCGGAGGAAATCAAGCGCATCGAGCACATAGCCCGTCTCTACGCCGGGCAAGTCGAAACCCTGGTGGTGGTTGGGGG
>JAPPOR010000586.1 GCA_028817905.1 Myxococcales bacterium | reverse complement strand
AGCTTGACTAGTTCTCGAAGAGCTTCTGCAAGCGCATGGGATCCGTGATGGTCGTGCAGCTGCCGATGCGCTCGCCAACGATGTAGGTCACCAGGAAGCACATCTCGTCGTGGGAGCTGTCGCCGAAGGTAACCGGCTGAGCGGTGGTGTTGCGGAAGCTGCAGGTGACGCGGGCTGGCGTGCCCTTTGGAATCAGGGCGTCCATGCGATCGATGTACTGGTTGTCGAAGTTCCAGGGATCGCGCCGATAGAACTCCTGCATCGGCGCCGTCGGCCGGCTGGAATCGCCGAGTTCCAGGGTCAGGGACCGCCCAAGGTAGTGCATATGGGGAAGCATGGCTGCGATGTGAAGGTCGCCGGGGACCTTGCATTCGCCCACGGTGTTCGCCTCCCCGCCCGCCGGAATGTTAATGTCATCGGACCCGAACGTGAACATGCTGATCGGGTTGGGGTCCGGTTCCTCGCTGTGGCGCATTCTAACCGTCGCCGAGACCGGCAGATCCTGGTCGCTCGCGTTGAGCAGGTGCAGCTGCACCAGGACCTGCGTGCCTTCCGAAAGCACTTGGGCAGAGCCAGCCGGGAACTCCAGCTGCTGCCCGGTCGTGCCGGTACCGAAGAGAACCATCCACGTCGGCTTGAACAGCACGTTGCACTCGAAGGAGCCTTCCTCCTCCGGCTTGGTGAGACGGCTAAAGAGAAGGTGGTGGATGCCCGGCCTGCTTTCGTATTCGAAGCGGTCGACGTTGATCGCGCTCGGGAGGGTTTGCACGTAGCACACGTTGCGTTCTTCACCGGGGCTAATCACGTACTCGTCGGTGGTGACCTCCAGCCACAGGCCGTCATCCGCCGCCCGTGGGGTCTGGTCGCCCATGCCAACCATGGGGCTCGTACCGTTTCCGGCGAGCGGCCCGGCGCTGGGAGTTCCTTCTACAGGTAGCGTTGCAGAGACGGTATCCTGGTTGCAAGCCGTCGCAAGGGGGGCCGAAAGCATCGCCGCCGAAAGGACTACGCGCAACCGCAATGCCGAGAGCGGGCCGCCTTGCGGAAAGCGGTTGGGACAACGCGAAGTGAAATTGGAAGCATGGCGCAGTAGGCCATGGGCCGAGCTCGGGTTGTGCATTGGGTATCGTTCCATCTTGGATGCGGTGCCTCCTACCAGTCGACTGGGAGTGGCGTTCGGGAGTTGCCGGTCGGGGAAGCGGTCACGTTGTCGACCGTGGACAACGCGCCGTAATCAAGCAGCGGAAGGCTGACGAGCGAGCCCAGCTCGCCACCCAGGTGAAGGCTGTACGTGCCTCCCCGCAGCGTCTCCAGCATGGGCCTGGTTGGGTAGCACCCAACCGGCGGGACGATCACGCCCAAGCACCGGTTGCTCGGCGGATGGCTGGCGATGCGCAGGGCGAGCCTGTGTCCGGGTTCCAGGGACCAAACCGTCGGCCCAAGCGGAACGACGAGCTTCGTGCGCTCCCCCGGCGTCAGGGGTTGGTCCTCGTCCAGGGCCAGAAACGGCCGCGTCGGCAGGCCCCCGTCGTCGGTCCAGGACTTTTCGGGGTCCGTCTTGCGCAACGCGCCGATGATGCTCCCGAAGTTGATCGACGCCTGGCTGCCATCGGGCGCCTCATCGAGCAACTCGACGAACAACTGCAGATTCGTGTTCGACGAGGTGACCTGAAGTTGCACGGCAAGGGGTCCCGCCAGCATTGCGCCACTGTCGAAAGGTGTGCTGCGATACTCGACCGCCTCGGCCGCCACTCCCTGTGGCACCCAGGTCAGCTCACGTTCGGCTTCGGTGTCACTCGCGGACGCAGAGAGTTCACCGTCGGCCTCCAGGTATAGGGGCGTGTACCGCTCGACCAAGGGATAGCAGCGTGCGTTGATCCAGCGGCCCGTCCCGCCGAGCTCCATCAGATGCAGGGGCGTGTCCGTATCCGTGGGCAAGCCCGTGTCGATGCCCTTGATCCAGGTATCGTACCATTGCAGCTCGATGCCCAGGTCGAGGCCGGCGCCATGTCCCCAGTCGCCGATGATCACCTGGTACTTGCCCGTGACTCGATCCCCCTTCGCGACAGGCGCATGCTCGGAGCGGTCGGCGCTGACATTCTGCAGAACCGTGTAGAGGTCGAGGGACCCAAGGGCTCCGGGCTCGTGCCATCCAGACCACAGCAGGGTGGGGATATCCGCACGGGCGATCGCCGGGGCGCGCGCCACCCGGTCGCGCGTCTGCCAGTACTCGCGATAGTAAGCCGTGTCATCCCCCATCGACGAGTCGGGCACCAGAAAGCCGGCCGTGAGACTGGGGACCCCGTTGTCGAAGACGGTATCGCGGTAGAAGTCGCCCGATGGGCAGGCCGGAATCATCGCCTTGACGGGGGAGTCTGGACCGAGTCGGGTAGCCGTCTCGAGCTGGTTGATCCCGAGCTGCGAACAGCCCTGCAAGCCAACGCGACCATCCGAGCCATCGAGGCTCGCGGCCCAAGCGACGAGCTCGGCGCCATCGTCCGCTTCCCGGGGCGAGAATAGGTCGTGGACCCCACCTCCGGAACGGGACGTGCCGCGCACGTCCACGGTCGCAAAGATGTAGCCGTGCGTGACGAAGATCTCACCGTATTGCGGGCCAAAGAGCGCGGACCCATAGGGGTTCTGCGTGAGAATGACTGGGAATGGGCCGGCAGCGCGCTGACCCGTGGCGATCTCGGTAGGGTAGGAGATGTCGCCAACCAGGACGACCCCGTCACTCATCTCGATCTCGACGCCAGTAATCACTTGCGAGCCGTAGGTCACGTCCGGAACGGACCAGCGACCGCCGGGGTACGGCGTGCTCGCCTCTCCAGGGGACGCGCGCATCGTCGCCATGCAATCCGCAAATGCGGCCGCGTCCTCTTCGGCGTCCGACGGAGTGTCGATCTCGGCACCCATGCCGCCGTCGATGGCGGCCGCCGAGGGAGCGCCCGACGGCAGTGGCTGGTTTGGTTCGCGGGCATTCGAACCGTCAAGGCCAGCGGCGAAGGGCCCCTCGCCGCCTGATGGGTCCGGCGCTTCGCGGTCCGGCATCACCGGGCCGACCTCGGCGGACTGATTCGGGACCTGACCAACGCCGGAGGCAACGTTGTCAGCGGGACCGGGGGGCCCCGGTACCGCTGGCTTATCGGTTGCCAGAGCGAGGGAGGGGCTCGGATGCGACCCGCCTTCGTCGCCTGAACACGCCACCACGGACAGCACGCACACCGCGACCATAGCCCACACAACGCCTCGCTCTTGGTCCATCGTCACGCCTCCACCCGTCCTTGATCTGCGTCAGCCATCCGCGAAACCCTGCCCCGTGGTGACGTGGGCTCCGGGCGGTTCAACACCCGGACGGCGCAGCTGCGACGATAGGTTGGTGGGGAACGGCCACAAGTACAGCGGGGGTCACGGGTGGGTGCAGACCTGGCCAGGCCGGGTATTTCAGCGCTCGCGAACGGAACGCGCAGGCTCTTGGCTTCACAGGGGTTATTGGCGGCCACGGGCCCAAGCGGATCGGCCCTTTCGGCGCGTCCCATGCCGTCCCACCCGTCGGAGGCGACAACCAGCGAGGGGGCCACCTTGGCTTACCCGGCCCGGCCCCCTATATTCCATCGATGGCAGTTGCGATCCACGCGCCCGACCAGGTACCCGGCAGGCACGCGCCGCCGATTCCCGGCTTTCTGGTGCAGGCCGTGCTTCGAGTGGTTCAAAACGAGGGCATCGAGGTGCCAAACGCCCCCGCGCCACTGCCGTCGCCCGCGTTCGGAGAGCCGGCGGACTTCAGCATTCCGAGTTCGCAATTCAAGACATTGCTGAAGTCTCTGGCCTTCACGACGGGGGAGCAGGCGGTGGGCCTGCGGATCGGCCAGCAAGTCGCCGAGCCCAACCTGCATGTCTTCGGTCCCGTGATCACCGCGAGCCGGACGATGCGAGATGCCCATAGCAACTGCCTCGCACTGTGCAATGTGATGCGCTACACGCCGAATGGTCGACTGGAGATCCGCGGCCGCGAGGCGCGCTACGTGATGGTGGAAGCCTCGCTCGGACCGGTCTGGGAGGACATCGTGGTGGCACTGTGTTTCCACGCTGCCCGCCGGTTCCACGCGAGCACACACGTGCGCGGCGATGTGCAACAGGACGCATTCGCGGCCTATTTCATGCGCCCGGCCCCCGCGGACCCGGACGCCTATCGGAAGTGTTTCGACGGGCGCGTGCACTTCCAAGCCGACATCACCGGGTGCGGCTTTCCGTCCTCCTTTCTGGACTTGCCGCGCCCGGGAACCGACGCAAGCCTGGCCGCCGAGCTTCGGGAAGTGAGCGCTCGCCGCTTGAAACCGCTCGCGCTGGCGGACACATGGAGCGCCCGCGTCGAGAGCGCCCTGCGAGGGCTCGGCGACTTGAGCCAGGTGGACTTCCAGAACCTGTCGACGCGCTGGGGCATCTCGCAACGAACGTTGCGGCGCAGGCTCGCGGCCGAGGGCACCAGCGTCGGACAGGTGCTCGAAAACGTGCGCTTCGATCGCGCCCTGTTCTACCTCCAGGAGACCGACGCGCCGATCTCGAAGGTAGCAGAGATTCTGGGGTACTCCGAAGCCACCAGCTTTCGCAGGGCGTTCAAGCGCTGGTCCGGAAACTCGCCCCATGCGCACCGGGCACGCTACGGCCAAGCGCCGGCCCGTACGCCCGCCGCATGCACGCGCGACGCCGGCTAAGGCGTGCCGTTCGCCGGCGCCGATGGTGTACTCTCCGGGCGAAGTCGGGCGTGCATTCCGGGGAGAGTGCCATGGGATCCTGGACAGCCATGCTGCATCAACAAGTTGGTAGGCTGGTCGCATCGGCGATCCTCGCCGTAGCCGTGACCGCCTGCGCGGGCGCCCGACAGCCGCCGCCCGAGCGCCCGGACGCCGCGGGTACGCCTACACCCGCTTCGGCGAACAGTTCCGTGGGCGGGGAGCGGCAGCGGACCACCCCGGCCGGCGCGACTTTCACCGTACCAACGGGCTGGGTCGTGCGCTCGCAAGACGAAAACTATTGGCTCGACAAGCCAGGGGCGGTGCTCACCATCGGGTTGTACGAATCCAGGGCGGACACCGCGGACAGTGCCGTGCTCGAGGCGATGCGTGAACTGTGGCCGGGCTTCACCCGCGACGTTGACATCGCGGCCACCGCCTTACCCCGGGAAGGCTGGGCACTCGGGCGAGACTACCGCTTCCATGCGTCCCCGAGCGAAAACCGGGTCGTGGCGGCGCTGGTGTTGTCGCAACGGCCGACAGGGCCATTCACCGTGGTAGCCCTCAACGCGGATAGGGCGGCCTTGGGTCGACGCTCGGCAGATGTAGAGCGCATCTACGGGAGCGTGCGCCCTCCGGGCTACCGGTCCGAATCCTTCGCTGGCAGGCTCGCACGCAAGCTGGATGCTGTGCGCGTGAGCGAGCTTGCGGACTTCGTCGAGCGCGCGCGGGTGCGGGCGCGAATACCCGGAGCGGCCCTATCGCTAGTGCAGGACGGCAGGGTGATCTTCGAGGGCGGTTTCGGCGAGCGCGAATTGGGCAAGGAAAGCGCGGTCGGCCCCGACACGCGCTTCTTGATCGGCTCGACCAGTAAAGCGCTCACCACCACACTGCTCGCAAAGTTGGTCGATGAGGGGCGCTTCGGCTGGCAGACGCCCGCTGCGACGGTCTATCGCGCTTTCAGGCTGGCCTCCCCCGAACTGACACAGCGCGTGCAGATGCGGCACCTGACCTGCCATTGCACCGGGCTGCCAACGCAGAACGCCGAGTGGTGGTTCGAGTTCGATCGCGCGTCGCCGCGCTCGATCGTCGAGTTCCTGTCCGACATTCGGCCAACCACCCCCTTCGGCGAGACGTACCAGTACAGCAACAACCTGGCAGCGGCTGCCGGCTATCTCGCCGGCCATGCGCTGTACCCGGAGCGAGAACTGGGAGACGCCTATGATCTCGCGATGCAGACCCGTGTGCTCTCCCCGCTCGCAATGGACCGCACGACCTTCGACTTTGAGCTCGTGCTATCCGGAGACCACGCGTCGCCCCACGAGCCCGACGTGCATGGCCGCCTCTCTGTGGCCACGATGGCGGTGAACTACTCAGCTGTGCCCATGCGCCCGGCTGCAGGTGCCTGGTCGACCGCACGGGACCTGGCCCGCTATCTTCAGTTCGAGCTCGCCTCCGGTCTGCTTCCCAACGGCCAGCGACACGTCTCCACTGCGGCGCTCGCGCCCCGCTATGAAGCCTACGTGAAGGTCCGACCAAACGTCGCAGCCGGCCTGGGAGTGAACCGGTCGACACGCTCGGGGGTTTCGGTGATCCACACAGGGGGCGTCATGCCGGGCTTTACGAGCTACCTGATGTGGTTGCCAGAGCACTGCGTCGGGGCGGCACTGCTGTCGAACGCGACCGCCGGCATCAGGCTTGAGTCCGGCCTGCGACGCAAGCTCCTGGAGCTGCTCTTCGATGGCCAGCCCGAGGCGGAAACCATCGTGGCTGCCGAGATCGACGGTTTCCATGAATGGGTGCAGAGCTCCCTCAGCGACTGGTCGGCGGAGCCCAACCCCTCGGTCATCGCCGCCCTCGCTCCCCACTACCAAAGCCGGGCGCTCGGCGACCTGCGCGTGCGCGCCTTCGGCGCCCACACGTATTTCGACTTTGGGGGTTGGCGAGCCCCAGTCGCCTCTCGCCGAAACCCCGACGGTAGCACCACCCTAGCGGTGATCGCGCCAGGCATCCCGGGGTTCGAGTTCAACGTGGCCGAGCGCGAGGGCAAGCGCGCCCTTGTGGTCATCGACCACCAGCACGAATATGTGTTCGTGGAAGCTCCCGAGAGGACAGAGAACTAGCT
>JAPPOR010000877.1 GCA_028817905.1 Myxococcales bacterium | reverse complement strand
GCAGCGTCGGCCCTGTGGCTGAGATGCGGAAGAACGCGGAAACTCGAACGCTTACCCCTCCTCGTTTAGGCGGTAGGCGGCTGCGAGCTGGTCATGCAGGCTCGGAAGCTCTGCTGCGTCGATGGATTTGCGGAACAGTGCGGCCATGGCGGGGTGGCAGATGCGATAGCCCTGCGGTCCGCCCGCGACGGCCTGGACTCTCCGCAGAGCCTCAATACCCTGATCGATCTGTGCAGGTGAGAGCCCCGTGGCATGGATCAGTTGTGCGCGCGTGAGCCGGTCGATCACCGACAATGAGAGCAGGCGGCCCAGCACCCTCCCATGGGCTGGTAGCTCGGCCACTTGGGCCTGCACCGTGCCATCGAAGTCGGCTGGCAGCCGGGATGGATCAACGGTGGCAGGGAGTCGGAAGGTGCCCGCTTCGTAGGAGATGACGCCGGTGTCGACGAGGTGCTGGGCAAGGGCCATGCACTCGCGCGGACGACCAAGGCTGAGCTGGTGCAACTGCCGGCTCAGCCCATCCAGGTAGGGGACCTCGCCGAAGACCCCCGAGAGCAGCTTGCGCACCTGGGGCTCGGTCAGGGGCTCCAGGTCCAGCCTGTGGGCGTTTTCCTGCAGGACGGTGAGAGCCGCCGTCGGCTGCTCGAGGGAATCGCGGCGGACGCTGAGGCCGTATGCCAGCCGGTGCCCTGGCGCATCCAGGCTCAGGGTTGCCAGCAGGGCAGCAGAGGGTTCGTCGATCAGTTCGAAGTCATTGACCGCGAGGGTCACCAGTTGCTTGCTCGCGATTCCTAGCAGCCACGCCCGCAGCGCCTCTTGGACGTGTGCCCGCAGGTGCCCGGGACGCGCGATGTCGAGCAAGCTGGCGTCGGGACCGTTTGCTTCGCCGAACAGCAGCGACCAGATCCGTTCATCGGCACCGGCGACGGCTAGGGAGGTCACCCGCGTGGCCTGATGGATTTGCGCAACCAGCGCGCGCAAAGCGCCAAGCGGGCCGCTGGCACCGTCGCTGGCACCTGCGCGCGCCGTGGCGGCGCCCATCAACTTGGCTTCGAGCACGAAGGTGTCCAATGCGCGCGATCGCCCGGTGCCCGGTTCGCCCACGACCATGAAGCCGCCACCGCGGCCACGCACTGAGCGGATGACCTGCTTGCGCATGCGCATGAGCATGTCGTCTCGGGCCACTTGTTGGGGGGCGGTCAGGTATGCACCTGTCACCGCCAGACTTTCGTCGGGAGGTTCGGTCAGGAGCGGCGCAACACGGTCCATGACCTCAGCGGCACTTCGGGGACGTGATCCCACGTCGATGCGCAACAGCGACACCACGAGCTGGTCGAGCACCTCGGGAATTTCGGGCACCAGTTTGCGAGGCGAAATCGGAATCCCGCGCCAGGCATCGCGGAGCCGGTCAAAGCGGGAAACGTGGAACGCGACACGGCCCGTGAGTGCAAAGTACAGTGTCGCTCCGAGGGAAAAGAGGTCGCACCTGGCATCGAGGCTCACCTTGTTCATGAGCTCTGGAGCCACGTAGGGAGGCGTACCGGCAACGACGTTGCTTGGCCCGAAGGTGTCCAGGAGTCCGAAATCGATCAGCTTGGCGGTTCCGTCTGCCGTGCGCCGGATGTTGCGAGGCGTCAGGTCCTTGTGTACCAGGCGCCGAGAGTGCAGCAACGACAATGCCGAGCACGCGTCGTAGGCGACCGCGCAGACCTCCTGCCATGGCAGGGGAGCGAGCTTGCGCAGATCCCCGCCGTCGAGCAGCTCCATCGTGTAGTAGGCGTGGTCACCGTCAGGCGCGGAGTCAAAGCCGTAGTCGAAGGCACGCACGATGCGCGGGTGGGCGAGCTGGGTGAGGGTGTGAAACTCACGCTCGAACAGTTCGACGACCATGCCCACCCGGCCGGGCTCGGTCAGCCGTTTGAGCGCAAGACCTTCGCCGGTGGTGCGATCGCGCACGCGGTAGGCTCCACCCATGCCGCCGCGACCGAGCGCGGCGAGCACGTCGTAGCGGCCCGCGATGCATTTGGGTTCGGCGCCCTCTGGCACCGCGTCGGGCGCTTCGCTAGGGGCAGCAGTCATCGGCTCGCTGTTTCACAGTACTCTAGTACGACGGTCCAACTCCGCGCTTCGATGAGATCCTGCCAACAATTCTACCAGGTCGGCGATCCGCGTTCCAAGGGGTCGCTTGAACGACCTGTCGGGACTGCTGCGCGCGGAGCATACACGGGTCTCTGTCCGCATTCCGGGGAGGCGCTCATGCAAGCAGATGGAGGCGACGATGCAGGCGCGTCCCCGCGTATTGGTCGGCCTACTTCTTCTTGGGTCGCTTCGGTGGGGCGCGCTTACCCGAGCGCTTCGTCTTCCCGCGCTTTGGAGCGAGTTTCCCTGCCGGGCGGCCCCTTGGGGCGGCCACAGTCCCGCTCAGCTGAAAGCGGAGTGCACCGGTGGGGGTCGTCGCCCGCTTGAGTTCCGGGCGAAAGCTCATCAGCTCGAAGACCGCCTTGGTCTTGTCGTCGCGCTGCTTATAGGCGTCGCTAAACTTGAACGCCAGCGTCAGGTTGAGGCGCGAGCGCCCGACGGGAGAGGCCAGCTTGACGAGTCCCGAGCCATCCAGCACCAAGTCCGCGCCGTCCGTGCTCAGACGCTCCAGGGTGGCTGTTCCGTTCGCTATGTTGATGGCGAGGTCGAGCTTGCCCGCATTGACCTTCTCCAAGGTGAACCCATCGCGCATCCCCGGCACGGCGATCTTCGCTTTGCCATCGCCAAGCGTCGTGCGCTCGACCTCGAGTTCTATCTTGCCAGTACTTTCCACGGTGTCCGATGGCAGCAGGACATCGATTACGCCGGTTGCACGACCGGTCACCGGGACGCCCAGATAGGCGCCCAGGCCGAGCTGCCCCAGGTCCACATCGGCAAGCTTCAGATCGATCTTGGTCAGGTCCGGTGCTACCGAACAGGAGCCGTCCAACGAGCCTCCGCCCGCTTCTATCGCCAGCTCGACATCCACCGAGTCGAACAGCATCCCGAGCAGAGATGGACGGACCTCGACCTCGTCAAGGCGGATGGGGACCGGCTGCGCCCCCTCCTCGGCCGGGTGTCGGATGTACTCGACGTCGCTGGCGGCAACCCCAAAAAGAAAAGCCGGTCCCAACTCGCCGATCTTGAGCTCGTAGCGATCCTGCTTGCCTCGCTTCGCCGCCTCGCGCTGGGCCACCTGCTGAACCGCATAGTCCCGCAGTCTGTCGTATGGAAAGGACCAGTAGGCGAAGACGATGAAACAGACGCAAAAGAACGCCACGTAGCCCAGAGTGGCCAGGATTTTGGTCCTCAGGGGGGTGCTCGCCATGGTCAGTTCTCTCCCTTGACAGAAGCGGTCTCCGGCTTGGCGACCTTCTTGGTTGGGGACACCCCTTCCTTGTCGTAGGTGAGCACTCCCAGCTTGATGTTGTAGCTGTCTCCCTTCTGGTAGTGCTCGAACTGGATTTGTTCGATGGCGACCGGGTAGTTGCTGGTGACGATGCTCGACATCAGGTTAAGGGCGGGTGTGAGCGCTACCTTGGGAAGCGAAATCCGGACATTGCGCTTGACGTACTTGCCGACGGTTTTCTGTGGCTGGTCGTTGAACTCTTGGACGGTGAGTCCCTGACGCGCGGCTTCAGCCTCCAGAAAACTGCCCAGTGGAGGTGTCCGGTTCAGGTAGCGCGCCTTGGAGGTGCGACGCTCTTCCGCCATCATTGCGTATTTGGGTCCGTCCTCGGCGATCTCGTCGAGCAGCTCGCGGATCGCATCGTTTTCATCCGCCAGCTCGTCGTTGCGCGTCTGCATCAACAGCAGCGGTAGACACAACACGAGTGCTGCGAGCACCATCCCCAGCGCGGTTACGAGCCGGCGCTCGCGCTCGCTGAGGTTGTCATAGCTGTCCTTGAGTCTTTCCAGAAGATCATTCATGCGGCTGTTCCGTCCCTCACCGACTACTTCTTTTTCTTCTTCTTCTTCTTCTTCTTGCCGCCCACGTCGCCCGGGCACTGAACGGTCGCCTCGAGCTGGTAGTTGATGCCATCCTGGCCTCGCGCTGGACTCGTACGGCCAGGTTCGATGTCTGCAAAGCAAGGGTGCTCGCCCAGCTTCGAGATGATCGCGTCGCGTTGCTCGATCGTCGCTAGCGATCCCTGCAATTCGAGCGTGCCCTCGCGCTTGTCGTCGGCTACCTCGATGCGCAGGCGTCGTACGTCATGCTTGACCTCGGGCGCGACGGATGCGGACAGTACACTGAGCGCGTCAAAGGCGTCGAAACGCGGGAGGGGGTCGCCGCGACCTGGGCTCTTCATGAGCTTGCGGGCAGCCGTGGTCGTGGTGGCCGAGCGCCCAAAGACCGCCTTGGTGGTTTGTGCGAGCTGCTTGGTCAGGGACTCCTGCTCATCCAGTAGCCGCTCCTGGCGGGACCACATGGCGAACATGACTGTAATGAGCACCGCGATGGCGCAGGTTGCCAGCAGGTTGGCCTGCTGGACGAGCGCGCCTCGCGTCTCCGAAGGGGCGAACTCTCCTGTTCGCAGATTGATGTGCTTGCCGGGTCGCGCAAGTCGGGCCGCCATGCTGAAGGCCCGTCCGAAGCCTGCGTCCCCTTCGCCCCCCGAGATGGCGGGCGGGAGCTCTGCTTTGGCGACAGGTAGTTGAAGCCGTTCGCTGAGCCAGCGCTCCATTCCGTCACTGAAGGAGCCCTCGCCCATCAGGATACACCGCTCCGGGGGAGGGCCGCCCGCGGCCCGGTAGCTTGCCAGTGTCTGCTGGACTCCGCGGACGAGCGCCTCACCCGCGTCCGGCAGACCGTCGGCGCCGACCGAAAGCGTGCGTGCCAGCTTGCACCGATTGTTCACGGTGATGCAGATCTCGGTCGTGTCCCTGCGTAGCTCGATCAGGAGCTGCGGACCGGGCTGGTCCGCGTTGGCCTCGGGCTCCGGGTCCAGTGCGCCGAGGCCCTCGAGCCCCACGGCGCTGGGGACGATGTGCCGAGCCTGGATACCGGCGCCGGTCAACCGGTCGAGTTCCTCACGCAGACGTGGCTTGACGATGGCGGCGACCAGAAGCTCGAGCTCACCATCGCGCTTGCCCGCAGGCTGATAGTCGACGACGGCATCGTCGATATCGAAGGGCAGCAAGGCTTCGAGCTCGAAGGGAAGCACCTCGCCGACGCGCTTGGCTGCAGCGGCCGGAAGTGAAATCTGTCTCAGTGAGACGGCCTGTCCATCGATCCCTGCTGTTACGATGTCGACCGGCCGTTCGAGCCTCTTGGTCAGCTCCGCAACGGCTTCGCGGAGCTGTGCATCTCGTTGCTCTCCGCTCGCAGAGTCGGGAACCGGCACGTAGATATACCGCTCGACCTCTGCGCGTCGAAACGACGTCCTAATGATCGCGCCGCGTAGGCTGTGGTGTTCGATGTCGATGCCGAGAATACGTGCCATGACGCTCTTTGCCTTTGTGCGGTTTCAGTCCACCCGGTAGTGATGGAGAATTCCGAGCACCGGCATTTTGCCTGGGTTGGGGGGCGGAGGTGTCCATCGCCTGTGGAAGTTGACTACCGAGCTCAGGCGCACTTCAGCGCGCCCGACACGCCCGGTGACCTGTACGGTGAAGATGGCCGCCTCCGTGATGAACGAGCGGGTCACGTCCTTCAGACGGTCCTGAGGGATGACCAGTGGCTGCCACAACATGAGTGGGTTCTCCGGGCCAAGCATACCGACAAGCATCCCGTACGGAGACTTGCCGTCTCCCTTGCCTTGCACGAAATCCACGAAGTCTTGCGGCCTCGTGAAGACCGACACCGGGACAATGAAGCGAGCGGTCTGAAAAAGCTGGATGAAAGCAGCTTGCTGGGTCGGATCCTGGCAGAGGGGCTGCTCCGGCACGAAGCTGCAAACTCGGGCGAGCGTGACCATCGGCGGAGCTTGGTTCGGGTTGACGGCGCCGGAGCCGTAGATGGTCACATGGCGTGTACGTGGATCCATGGGATCCTCTTCGACGAAGTTGGCCCAGAAGTCGTCGCCCACGCCGCGTACCATGCGCAACTCCTGGAGCGAGTCGAAGGGGGCGTTCTTGACAAGATAGGGGTCCTTGAACTGGGTGTAGATATCGTCCTCGCTGCCCGCCGAGGCGACTGTACCGGCTCCCGGATCGAAGACGGTGCGCTGCTCGTCAAAGTCCCACCAGTCGATGATCGCAGACACGATGTCGAGGCGGGTCGAAAATTGTCCGTCGGCATCCGGCTGCTCGAACATGGCGTCGTACGGGCTTTCTAGCTGCCCACCGCCAGTGAGCGCAAACAGTTGAAGCGCAAGGCTGAGCTTCGCGCGGTCGCCGCTCAGGAACAGGGCGTTGCTCACGTTGATCTTACTGTTCTCTGGTACCGCGATGACTTCGATCTCGCCGCCGGTTTCTGTGAGCCCCTCCATTTGGCCAAAGTCGATGCCCGTGTTGAGGGCCTGTGCCTGGCTCGGGCTGACGAACGGTGCGAGCAGGGTGTCGGCAAAGTCCCAGACGTTGAGCTGCGGTGGGGGCCGACCGACCAACATACGGTACATCGGGGCGACAACCTTGCGTATCTCCGGTTCGCGGGCGATCAGCAGCCGTGTCAGGTTCAGGCCGCTCTTTGCTAGGTATTCGGCCTTGACCTTGTCACGTTGCGAGACGGCCACGTGAAAGGCTGTCGCGTTGGTTTGGAGCATCTCTGTCAGGTAGATAGTCAGGATCGCGATGACGGTCATTACGACCACCAGGGCGACGCCCTGCTGCCGGCGTTCGACTCGCCGCGCGACAGCGTGCCCCCCCCCCGCCCCCCCCCCCCACCCCACGCGCGCCCCCCC
>JAPPOR010000512.1 GCA_028817905.1 Myxococcales bacterium | reverse complement strand
AAGCCGAATCCCTGCGCGATCCGACGCAGAGTTCATGAATCATCCGGGCTAGCCAGTTCGCGCCCTGAAAACGCTTGGCGCGGGACAATCGCTCGCGGCGCCCGGCTCACCATCCATGCGTTTCCAGAAACTGCGAGCTCACTTGCCCCACTCTGTTCGACGCCTGCCCCCATTTGAAGCGAGCCATGTGCTCGCGACCGAAGTCCTGCTCGGCCAACAGCGCATTGTGCGGGCGGCACATCAAGGCGAGCTGTCTACCCGGCCAGCATCGGGACGTACTGCCCGCTCTCGATCAGGTGTTTTGCCACCAGCGATGCCAGGTCGCTCGTTTGCCCGTCCACGTCGAGGTGGGAGCTTGCAAGTACCGCCACACCCACAATGGAAAACCCCTGGCCGGCCGCTGCCGCGAGCGGAACCGGGACGTACTGCCGGCCATGGGGGTCCTCGTAGCTAGTGACCTCCACGGTGCGCTCCCATGGTGCGTCGCCAGAGTCGAATCGGGTCACGGTGTGAACGTCGTCCCCGCATTCCAGATCGAGACACTCGGCAGCGATCCGTCGCAAGGCGGCCAGGTCGGTGCTGAACTCAGCGTCGTGGGCGCCGTCCTGCCCCGCCGCGTGCTGCAAGCCCGACTCGGTAAGCAGGAACAGGTGACCCGCACGGGGTGGGTCTCCCTGGCATAGCAGCTCGAGGGCCGCGCGTGCTCGCGCGTCTGCGTCGCCGCTCTCAAGCATAGTGCTGACCAACAGCTCCGTCGTTCTCGCCGCATCCGTGGTTGTGGGGATCTGGATCCCGTCGGTCCGTATTCCGGCGGCGCCGGCGTCGTCGAGCAAGCGTTGATACGAGCCACCTGGTAGGGAGCCTGCGGTCACACGGTACGCGTCGGCGGCCGCGCGCGCGGCCGTTTCGAAGGCTTGTCGCTCACCGGCCCAGATGGCGATACGCGCCAAATGCTCGGCGGTGCGGGCAGCAAGTAGGCCCCGCACGCCCAGTGCCCGCTGCTGCTCTTGAACCCCGAGCACGCGCCGTCGGGCTTTGTCGTAATCGCCCCGCTTGGCCTCCGCAAGCGCCAGCGCCAGCGCGATCTGGCGGCCAAAGTGGGGGCGTTGCTCCTCCTGGCACGCTTTCAGACCCGCGTGCCCTTGGGCCACCGCGCGTTCTACCTGTCCCAGCTCGACCAGTGCTTCCACGGCGACCGCTCCAGCCGGCACCACGGTCCGCACCAACACTCCGCCGACCTTCGGGGTGCTAAGGGCCTGTTCAGCGGCAGCCAGGGCGGACGTGGGGTCACCGCAAAGCTGGTGGTAGTACGCATCGGCGAGGTGCTCAGCACCCCTCCATCCAGGGTGTGCTTGGGCCGTCGCGGCGATCCGGCGTCGAACCGTCTTGAGGCCCTCCAGATCGCGCGAAAGGGCATGGGCTTCCAGCTCTTCATTGAGCGTGGCCAACAGGGGCCCGCTCCTATGTCGCAAGGCGAGTAGCTCGGCCATGCGGCCGTGGGCCTGGGCCGCAGGCCCATCCCCTTCATGCAGCGCGACGATCTTGCGTATGTACTCCCGCGTAATGAGCTCGTTAGGCTCGTCCGCTTCGTCCGTTTCCTCGTCCGGAGCAATCCCGAGGACCGCCAAGAAGCGGGCCCGGGCCAGTGCTCCGTGTACCCGGCCACGCCTCGCCTGGTAGCTGTATTCGGTTCCCAAAGCCGTCCGCGAGCCGGCCAGCGCGGTGTAGCGCTCATAGGCCTCCTGGTTCCTACCGAGCCCCGAGATGACCGCTATGGCGGCGTTCTTCTGCATATGGGCAACCATCGGGTTCAAGGGCGCGAAGGGCTCGAGAAGCGGCGGCAGACTCGCAAGCAGTGCCTGATCCTGGCCGCGGGCGCTCACCATGATGGAGAGACCGACGAAATGCGCCATGGATCGCATGGCGTCGCGGGGATGCAGGCCGCGGGTCTGCTCCGACTCCGCTTGATGACGCTCGACGGCTAGCTGAAACGCACGGGCAGCCCGCTCGGCGGGGTCGTCCACCGCTTGGAGTGCCTGCCAGTCGCAATATCCGCTGTCACGCTGCAACCGCGCCAACAATGGGGCCTGGGCCCGCGCATACAGGTCCAGCCCCGCACCCTTCGTGGAAAGGTCGGCCAGCATCTCCCACAGTGGAAGCAGATCCCGGTCGGGCCGCCTTTGGCGATGGGCGCATGCCACTGCCAGCTCCAAAGTGCGTGCACAGGCCGAAGCGCCGATGCGCGCCACAGCTTGGCGCGTCAGCGCTCCCCGCTCCTCGATGGTTCGCGCTGTCGCAAGTATTCGCTCGAGCGCGTTGTCTGGCGCCGACCCCTGCAGGTGGTGGTACGCGGACAGGACCACCAGAGGCTCGTTTTCTAGATAGTGCGCGCCGAGCCCGTCATGAAGGTCGACCTTGCGCGCAGGGGCCATGTCGACAAGCAGGCGCGCGCCGGCCTCGTCGTTGGTCAGCGCGTACCCTTCGGCATCGCCAGCCAGCAGCTGAAGCGAGCGCAATTCTGCCACGCCTCGATCGAGTGCCACCCGTTCGAGCTGCGTAACTGCTACTAGCGCTGGCCGCCCGAGGCGCGGCAGGACCGACGCTTCGAGTGCGCGCGCCACCGCGACCGCCTCCGGACTCAGGGCTTCGAGCGTGGTGGCGAGGGCGGCCTCCATGGACGGGGGCAGCCATTTGCCCTCCGGGCGCTCGGGCAGACTCCATGCGCCGCCCTCATAGTTTGCGGCGCCCACGTTCACCAGGTGCTGAGCAACTGTCATGCAATCCCGCGGGCGCCCCCCACTCAGCTCGTGCACCCGCCGGACGAGCTGGAACAGGTGAGGCACGTCGCCAAAAACTCCCGTAAGAAGTTCCCCCATCTGGTCGCGACTCAGGGGCTCGAGGCGCATTTCCGCGCCCCGTTCCCTGAGGATCGCCAGCGGCCCCCCGACCCCTCCAGTAGCATTCGTGCGGGCGGTGACTGCGTAGGCTAAGCGATGGCGCGGAGCATCCAGTGACAGCGCCGCGATGAAGGCCGCGGACGGCTCATCCGCGTGCTCGAGATCATCCACCATCAGCGCCACCGCCTGGCGGCGGCAAAGGCGAATGAGCCAGTTCCGCAGGGCCGTGTGCAACTGTGCCCGCTGCTCCCCAAGCTCGGCCACGTCCGCCAGCGGCGCCTGTTCCGCATCGGTTGAGCCGGACGGAAATAGCGCGCGCCAGGTCTGTGGATCCGCCCGCGCTGCCCTCAGAGAGGCCAGGGGTGCGGCTCGATGTAGCTGGCCCACGAGTGCCTTCGCGACGCCAAAGGGCCCCTTGCCCGCGTCGGCGGCATCGATGCGGGCGGTTACCATCCCCAGCAACTTGGCTTCTAGGGCGAAGGCGTCGAGCATGCGGGTGCGCCCGGTGCCAGGGGCACCCACGATCACGACGCCGCCCCCGCGTCGCCGCGTGGTGCGCTGTAGTTGCCCACGGAGCCGAGCGACATGGTCCTTCCGGCCGACCAGTTCGGGTGCAACGAGATACGCCTTGGCGAACCTAAGATCTTCGGCTGGAGGGCTGGGAAGCAGCGGGCGGAGCCGATCCATCACTTCCGCGACACCCTTCGGCCGCGTGTTCACATCGATCCGGAGCAGCGCCATGACAAGCTCGTCGAGCGGCTGCGGGACGCCATCGACCGCTTGGGCAAGCGGCGCCGGAGGAGTACGCCATCGATCCCTGAGCTGTTCAAAGCGCTGCGCAGCGAACGGAGCGCGACCGGTCAACGCCTTATAGAGCGTCGCCCCAAGGGAAAAGAGATCACTCCTGCCGTCGAGGCCCGTGGAGTTCAGTACCTCGGGTGCCACGTAGGGTGGCGTTCCCCCCACAATCGCCGCCGGGCCGAATGAGCTGAGCAACCCGAAATCGATCAACTTGGCCGTGCCATCGCCCGTGCACAGCACGTTCTTGGGCGTCAGATCACGGTGTAGCAAGCGGCGTGAGTGAAGCAGCGATAGCGCGGAGCATACGTCGTAGGCCATCACACACGCCTCTCGCCATGGCATGGGTGCTCGAGACCCGGCGTTGCCACCGTCAAGCAGCTCCATCGTGTAGTAGGGTGTGTCGCCTTCCAGCCCGTAGTCGAACGCTCGCACGATCCGCGGGTGGGCAAGCTGGTTGAGGGTATGAAACTCCCGCTCGAAAAGGTCTCGACAACGCGGGTCGGTGTGGCCGTCCTTGCTGGCATGCCCGACCTTGAGCGCCACCGTCACGTCACTTGCGGTGTCTCTCGCGCGGTAAACGATGGCCATTCCGCCACGACCGAGCATATCGAGCAACTCGTAGCGCCCGGCAAACCGCCTGACTGTGGCCTGTTGTCCTGGTTCTGTCGCCAGCGACGATCTCCTGACTCACGATCGTCCAGGTGCGGACGACAGCAAAGGTTCAGTCACTTGATTGTACAGGGGCCGGCGTGCATGACGCGAGCCCGCTCTGCACATCAGCGGTGTCGTGTGTTGTAGGACCAGCAGTCACCTCGTCACCAACGTACGCGCCGGTATGCTTCCCACAGCCGGGCGCCCCGGCTCGCATTCGTGGCGGCCACCCAGGCGATGCGCCCACGGACGTGTTCTTGAAACGCCGGGTGGCCATCGCGGTTCTGTGCATCCGGGCCGGTGCGTGCGGCGTTGTGCAGCAACGCGCGCAACCGGTCGTACTCGCTGCGAGGAACGTTGGTCGCCGCGTTGACGACCAATCCACCGAGCTGTTGACGGTGCCCGGCCCGCATCACGCGTATTTTCCGATAGCGCACCCTGAAGCCTTCATCGATCGCAATCGCCGCCACCCGCGCGATGAGGGACTCGACACCCGCGCTCAGGCGCTCGTCGCCCGAAAAGGCCAAGTCGTCCGCGTAGCGACTGTAGCGCACACCCCATACACGCGCGAGACCGGACAAGCGAAGGTCGAGCGGTACGGCCGCTAGGTTGCTGAGCGCGGGAGAGGTTGGCGCGCCCTGTGGTAGATGGCGCTCACGAAGTCGCCGGACCGCTGCGCTGCGATCGGCAATGGGCATGCTGCGCGGGAAACGCTTCAGCACGTCGGCGGGCGTGCGCAGCGTACACAGCCCAGCCAGCACCACAGCGACCTCATCCGGATAGCCGAGGCGCGCGAAGATCGCGCGAACCCGCCCATAGCCGACGCTGGCAAAGAAGTCTTCGAGGTCGATCCGGACGACCACACGCTGGCCACTGTGCGCCGCCGCAAACTGTGGGTAACCGCGACCGCGTACGAAGCCACAGGCCGCAGTATGGGGAGGCACGTTGCCTAGCAGCTCCCGCAGCAGATGGCGCTGTAGCGCCTTCATGCGTGAACGCGGTGCCTCCAACAAACGCACTCCGCCACTGCGCTTGCGAACGAAGTGGAAATCGTAGTGGCGTAGGCGGTCCGCTACCGGCCGAGCGTTGAGCCCCGCAAGGTCGCAGAACCACAGCAGCCCGGCATCCTCCAAGCCGAGCCAGGCGGCAACCGCTCTCACGTTGGCTAGCGGCGGAACAGAGAACTGCGCCGGGCGCCCGCCTATCGGAACCATTTCGCTCGAGGGAAAGAACCAGCGTCGCACGGGAGGGGCACGCCTGCCCTGGAAGCGGTCGCCCAGTCGCCTGTCCGCCGCGATGAAGTCGACAAGTGCCTGCAAGCGGCCCCTCGGCGGAGTCGGAAACGCGGCCAGCACGCGTCGACACAGCGGGCGCATCCAACGCGGTCGGGCCGCAAGACATAGATGCCCCCGTTCCAGCAGTTCTTCCTCCTGCCAGTCCCCATCCAGGAAGGCCAGCGCTAGGCCTCGTGCAAAGGTATTCACGCGTCAGCCCCCATGGGGCCTCAAGTAACGCGATGGCGGCAGCCCCGACGTGACTCGTCCCGCGCGGTGTGACGTACATGCAAGTGTACCGGGCACCGAGCGACGCCATGTACAGCTCGTATCATATCTCCGGGGTAACCCGCGGAGAAGCAGAGACCAGGTCTCCACTGGGCTCGGGACCGCCGCCATCGGACTGAGCATAGCGCAGGATTGCAGCCGCGTGGGTGGAACCCTATGCGACCATGCTGGCATGGGTGCCCATGCCAGTCCTGCCCTACGAGAGCTTCTTGAGCCGATAGGTCATCACGCCCGGCAGGGTAACGTACAACGTTCCGGGATCGTCATCGGGGACCTCGAGCAAGAAATTGCTACTCACGCCGTAGATTTGCATCAGCACATTGGGCTGAGGGCTGGAGAGATTCGCCCGCCTACCGACCAGTGATCCCGTCAACACGAACACCGGCATGCCGTAGAGCAACTGCGTGATCTGGATGCTCGCACCCTGCTGGGCAACGGTATACGCGGCCCCAGTCTGGTCCACATAGGACCCGCCAATGTCATGGTGGCTCCCCTCACGGGGGCCGCGGGGACGTGAGTCCGGTGTATCAACTGAAGCCGGCTCACGCACCGGTGTTTGCGACCCCGGCCGGCGGTTCAGCTCCTTTGTTAGACGCACCTTCTCCCGCAGCAGCTCCAACTGCTCGCGCTCCAACTGCACTCGTCGCTCGAACGAATCGAGTTGGTCATCTGAAGCGGATGTGCGCTCATCGGAGCCATAGTCCACGCGGGCTTCGGGCTCCTTCTCCGGTATCAGAAAGTGCAGGATGATGGGGCTTGCGACGGCAACGGCGATGCCGGCGACGATCGTCTTCGTCAGGGAGTGCTCTGCCATAGCCTTGTTTCATCGGGTGGGATGTTGAGACGTCAGCTGCGACGCTTGACGGAACGCATTGTGCGTTCCGCAAATGTAGGCGTTCGCCGGCAAGACTCAACAAGCCTTTTCACCAAGGCCCGCCCCAGGCCACATC
>JAPPOR010000458.1 GCA_028817905.1 Myxococcales bacterium | reverse complement strand
TGTGAAGCCGAATACCTGCGCGAACGGCTTGCGACTCGCCGCACGATCGGGGCTAATCAAGGCATCTGACGCCTGTGCAAGTGATCGGGTTCCCAGGGCACTCGATGAAGGAGGGAATGCTCGCTGTATTGTTGACTGAGGCGAAAGCGCTGCGGAGTCGAGCAGTTGCGAGGGCGCGTGATTTGGTGATGGATGCGGGCTAGGATGTCGAAAATGGTGCAGAACACACGGGCGTCGAGGCGTACGGAAACCGCTCGTTACAGCAAGGTCCGGCTCACGGTTGTAGGCGGTCCGGACACCGGCGTGACCCACGAAGCTGCCGGCCGTACCCTGATTGTGGGCACTGCGAGCGATTGCGACATCGTGCTGCACGACGATACGGTCTCCCGCCGTCACTGTGAGATCGAACTGGTCGAAAACGGCTTCCGCGTCCGCGATAGCGACTCCACCAACGGCGTCCGTGTTCAGGGCATGCGGGTCTACGATCTCATGTGCTCGGAACCTCTAGAGGTTGTGCTTGGTGAGACGCGCCTCTCGGTCTTGCCGTTGTCGGAAACCGAAGATCGGGAGCGCGCCAATGAGGACCGCTTTGGCGCCCTGATCGGTGGCTCGCGCAAGATGCGGGAGCTATTTGCGGTGCTAGAGCGTCTCTCCCCCACTTCGCTGAGCGTGTTGATCGAGGGCGAGACGGGTGTTGGCAAGGACGTCGTTGCCGAATCCGTCCACGCTGAGAGCGGGCGGCGGGAAGGCCCATTTGTGGTCTTTGATTGCAGCGCGGTGGCGCCCAATTTGATCGAAAACGAACTATTCGGACATGCCAAGGACGCGTTCACCGGTGCTACGAGATCGTCACCAGGTATCTTCGTAGAAGCGGATGGCGGCACGCTGTTTCTCGACGAGATCGGGGAGCTGCCGCGGGATATTCAACCCAAGTTGCTACGGGTCCTGGAGAAGCGGGAGGTGCGTAGGCTGGGTGCCCGGCACACGGAACGGGTAGACGTTCGGGTGCTTGCTGCCACCAACCGCAACCTCGAGGTTGAAGTGCGCGAGGGGCGGTTTCGGGAAGACTTGTACTTCCGCTTGGCAGGCGCGCGCGTCGTCGTGCCGCCTCTGCGCGAGCGGCTCGAAGATCTGCCCGCCTTGGTTAGGCACTTCTTGCACTTGGAGGCTCCCAAAATGGGGGCGAGCGATGTGCCTGAGTACGTCTGGGCGATGTTTCGCAGGCACCGCTGGCCCGGCAATGTGCGCGAGCTCCGCAACGCGGTGCAGCGCCTCGTCGTGGCTCCGGAACTCGCGCTTCGACCGCTTGAGGTTACCAAGACCGAGGTCGCCGCCCCCGAAGGCAGTGGCGGTGCTCGCGAGCTGCTGCCGCTGCGGACCGCTCGCAACTTGGCTCGGGACGCATTTGAGCGCGACTACCTGCGGGCGATCCTGCGTGCGACCGGCGGCAATGTTTCCCGGGCAGCAGCCCTGGCGGAGGTTTCGCGTCAAATGATCCAGAAGCTCATGCGTAAGCACGATCTCGAACACGGATGAGCCTCGGCAGCCTACGCTCGTCGTGGCTGCTTGCGTGCGTTCTGAGGATGGGCCACGATGCTCGAGTGGTACGCGAAACCCCTCCGCGACTCGGCACTCCGTTCGTGCTCGGGGTCCCTGTCGCCATCGCAGGGCATCGTGGAGGGCTCATGGGCGCCTGCGTGTTCAGTGTCTTGGGCGCTTTGCTGCTGGGATGTCAGGCAGAGGCCCCGAGCGCACGCTTGGAGACGCTTCTACGGGTGGAGAGCGACCCGGGCGTTCCGCTCGCGGGTGCTGAGGTCGTGCACGGCGGTCGTTCCCTGGGCAAGACGGGGAGCGATGGCGAGGTCCTGGTGGTGTTGTCGGGCCAACCGGGCGATTCCGTAGAGTTGCTCGTGCGTTGTCCCAAGGGGTATCGGGAGCCTCCCGGTCCCGTGACGGTCTCCTTGCGCCCCCTCCTGCCTGGGTCGCCCACGCCTCGGTACCAGCAGCGCTGTCCTCCCTTGTTGCGCTCTGTGGTGGTCGCCATCCGCGCCGAAAACGGTCACAACGTTCCGGTGCTCTACCGCGGACGCGAGGTGGCGCGCACAGACGCGCAAGGTGCGGCCCATGTCGCGCTCAAGGTGCCACCCGAAGAAACGGTGTCCCTGACGCTAGACACGTCAGGCCCCGCGCACGCCGATCTTCTGGGCGGCAGCCCCGAACTGCAGTTCACCATGCCTGCCCAGGATGAGATCGCCGTCCTGGAGTATGCGTTCGAGCGCAAGCCCAAGAAGCGCAAGCCACGTCGAAAGGCTGACCCGCGCCCGATCGATTTGTCCAAGCGCTAGCCTGCATATCTCACCAACTCGCGCGCCCTCGCACAAGCGCTCGAGCCCACCGCGCTTTCGCTTCGGTCGAAAATACAGCGAGTATTCCCTTCCCTCACCGAGAACCCTGTGAACTCGATCGCTTGCACGATCATCACATGGGTTGGTGAGAGATGCGGCTAGCCGCGCACCTCCGCCGTCGACGGTAGAGTTCTTCGTGAGCTGTCTCACAACGGGTGTGACAGCCGCGTGCCGACGGCACACCTGCCCTTTTTGTAGCTGGAAAAGAGTCGGGCGGTGGTGGACGATGGTGCGCGAAGAGGCCATGAGGCGACTTTCGGACGATGATCAGGCCGTCGCATCCCCTCGAGCGCGCGAATCGCACGCGCCGTCCGTGCTCCGAGAGATCTTTCCGACGCTCGTGTGCGCCATGGTGCTGGTGGCCGGGGCGTTCCTGTACGGCTTCTACAACCTACAGCAGCGCTGGCGGGAGGCTGGCGTCCGCTCGACCCAGCGTGACGTCCAGGGGTTTCTCGACCATGGCTTGGCAGCCCAAGTCGATGCCATGGAGATCGCCCTCGATGCGATCGCGCGTGATGAGGACCTGCTCGGGCGCTTCGCGGACCGCCGCCGAGGCGAGCTTTTGAGCGCCAGCCAGGGCCTCTTCAGCCGCCTGAGCCTCCAGCACAACATCACGCATTTGTACTATACCGACCTCGATCGAAGGTGCTTTCTCCGGGTTCACACACCAGCACGGTACGGAGACCTGATCGATCGGACGACAACGATGAGCGCCGCTTCCGGGGGCCGCTCGTCCCACGGGCTGGAGCTGGGGCGCCTGGGGACCTTTACACTTCGGGTTGTGCGACCGGTGCGCCTCGGGGGCAAGCTGCTCGGGTACGTGGAGCTGGGGCAGGAGATCGACCGCTTGCTCAGTACGCTCGAGCGGTCTCTCGATGTGGTGCTGACTCCCTTGCTACGGAAGGACCAGCTCGTTCAATCCGATTGGGAGCGTCACTATCGCAGGGCTGGCAGGGGAACGCACTGGAATCGGCTCTCTGACCACGTGGTCGCGGGTGCGTTGCCGCGGGAGCCGGATGGGATCACAGCGCTGTTGCGCAGCCACGACCCAGCGCTCTACGAGCTGGGAACGTCGAAAAGTGGTGAGGTGTTTTCCTATACGTCCATTCCGTTGGACGATGTGAACGGTCACGAAGTGGGCAAGCTCCTGATCTCGCGCAACGTGACCGCGCTCGAAGCCCGGTTCCGGGAGGCCCTCATCTTTGTACTCTTTGTTGTCGCGGTGCTTTCCTTCGCGCTTCTGGCGTTCTTGAGGCGCACGCTCGGGCGGCTGGATAGCCAGCTCTCGTCTGCCCGCCATAGCCTGGCGCAGGCCAAGCACCAGCTCGAAGAGCGGGTGGAAGTTCGGACGAAGCAGCTCGTGGAACAGTCCGCTCGACGTGAGGCCGCAGAGGTACAGCTTCGCCAGGCCCAGAAGATGGAGACGGTCGGTCAGCTCACTGGCGGCATTGCGCATGACTTCAACAATCTCCTAACGGTCATCATCGGCAACCTCGACCTGCTTCAGATGAGCGCTGAGGAGGAGGGGACTCGGCGGCTTGCCCGCGACACGATTGGTGCCGCCGAAAAGGCTGCGACGCTCACGCAGCGTTTGCTGGCCTTCTCTCGAAGACAGGTGCTGCAAGCCAAGCCGATCGACTCGGTTGCGCTCGTCGAATCACTCATCGAGCTTCTCGCCCGCGCGCTGGGTGAAACGGTCCATGTTCGTGTTCAAGCCGAGCCGGGGACTTGGCATTGCCTGGCCGACCCGGGCCAACTTGAGAATGCGCTGCTCAACCTTGCTGTCAACGCGCGAGACGCCATGCCAGATGGGGGAGATCTGGAGATTCAGCTGTCGAACACGCGGGTGGAGCAGACAGCAGGCGAGGGCCCGGCGCCTGGTGACTACGTGGTCATACGGGTTCGCGATACGGGAGTGGGGATGTCGTCCAACTGGTGCTCGTGGTCGAAGACGACCCGCAGGTCCGTGCATACGCTGCTCAGGTGCTACGATCGCTTGGCTATCGCACCGTCGAGGCAGGTACCGCCAGGGAAGCTCTTGACCGACTGGATACTGAGCCGGAGCTGTCGTTGTTGTTCACTGACCTGGTCCTGCCGGGGGGAGAGTCGGGTCTCGACCTGGCCCGGCAAGTCGCAAGGCGGCGACCTGGTCTCCCGGTCCTGTACGCATCCGGGTACTCTGAGGACTTGATCGACGAGGCGATGGATCTCGAAATCTTGAAGAAGCCGTATCGTCGTCAGCAGCTCGCGCAGAGCGTAGCAACCGCACTCCACGCTGCCGGGCTTCGCGAAGCATCCGGGTCCTGAGGTGCTCACGATCCTTCCGTGCAGGCAGGCGCTTGCTACGACTCAGCGGCCCCAGCCGGGTAGTGGACTTATGCGGCCTGCAAAGCCCTGTTGGTCCTGTAGGAAGCCGGCCCAGATGGACCCTTCCGGACCGAGCACGGGTGGCCCGAGGTATTCGCTGACCTCGAGGCTGATACCGACCAAGGTCGGCTGCGCCGGGTCGTTGACGGTCGTGGTCCATAGGACAGGTTGGTCGGCGAACGCATGGGCGGTTGCGACCATGTAGCCGTGGTATCGTCGACCGTCTCTGCTGGTATAGCCGTCTCCGGATGGTGCATCGATGTCGGGGCTGCCGTAGTAGACGATGGCAACGTGTCCGGGGCCAAAGGCTGCCACGTTGATATTGGTTGCAGTTCGCACCTCCGGCGCACCGACCATCATTCGCTCGGACCAGGTCTTGGCACCATCGGTCGAAAACACCATGTAGGGCAATAGGTCGCGGTCGTCTACCCAGACCACGTAGAGGTTGCCTTCGTCATCCGTGGCGACGTTGCTCGCCAGCCAGTTGATGCCCGGGATCTGCGCGAGCTCCGTATCCGGGATTCTCACGTGGTGCCACGAGTCGGCTTCGTCTTCGCTGATCGCCACCGTGACGCCCTGGGAGGATCCGAACACTTTGTAGAACGTGCCGTCCGGGGCGATCGCTCCCGCGTTCGGAAAGCCGGGCAGATCCAGCGATGGATTCCAGCCGTTTGTGGGGCTGCCGAGCGTTCTTTTGAAGGTCTCGCCGCCGTCCGTCGACCGGAAACAAAAGTGCTGCGGCCCAAACGCCCAGACGTCACCGCCCGCGCAAAAGTATACGAGGTTCGGGTAGCCCCTCATGGCCAGGGCTTCGCGGCTTTGGGAGGTGGCCGGGGGCCCGGTGATGATCTTGCCCCAATCCCAACTGTCGCAGCCGACGCCGCCCGAGTGCTGCTCCCAGGTGGCTCCGTCGTCCGTCGAGGTCCAGTAGTGGTGGCCCGTGCCGTCGCCGCAGGTTCCACCCAGCGTGTGGTAGTTGGTGAAGAAGAGCTTGTCCGTGTCAGGGTCGCGTGTCACCCAGGGGTGTGCCCACTCCAACAGCTCCCCCTGGGGGGGGGCGTCCGCAAGCGGCTTCAACCAGGTGGCGCCGCCGTCCTTCGAGCGAACCAGTCCCGTGCTGTCGGCGGGCGCAAAGATGACGGTGCCGGCGCGCGTCACCTGAAGCGAAGCGTTGTGGGGAGCCCGGGCGCCGGTGGGAGCCGTGCAGACGAAAGGTGCGTCGGGAGGCTGCGGATCCATGACCTTGCCACCCGGACGAAGTGCCGTAGCGCTTCGGGATGCGTCGCAGCTTGACACGGCTTGTGACGGGCTGTCCGGCACCGTCTGGGATGCGTCACGGGTCGAGGACTGCTCCTGAGCCGCTTGCTGACCGACGTCGTCATCTTTCCCACTCGTTCCAGCTTCCGGTGGCGCATCGACACCGCGGCCGGATGGCTTCTGGGTCATCGGGGTGCCTGTTGCAGGGGACGGGCTGTGTGGCTCATGGCGCATGGGCTCGCGGGTGTGCAGGGCGTCGGCTTCTGTGCAGCCAGACAAAGCAGGTGCTGCGACGATTGCACCCAGGGCTGCCAAAAGCATCACACCAAGGGCGGGGTTTGCACGAGGGCTGGTGAGCATAGGTACTGCGTAGCGACTACGGGCCCGACTCCGGTTGGTTGGCGAGCGTGACATACGGCCGCTTTCCGCTGAATCGAGAGACCCCGACTCGATGTTAGCACCTTTGGGAAGCCCATTCCCGAGCTGGACAGGGCCTGGTCGCTCATCGTGTGTGGGTGCCGCCTGCGGGACTGGACCATGCGGACCGGTACAGGCCGGGCCGGCAATCCGCGGCGGGCGCGTTGTGACCGGTGCAAGTGAGCGGCTTCTTGGGGATTTCGGTGGAAGCGAACGAAATGCGGTGGTTGGATAGGGGCCGCTGCAACCTGGGCAAAGCGCTTGCAACCGCGGGATGCAACCCACTGTTGGCACCTCCGTCCAGCGTCGTTCGGCCAGCCTGACAACTCTTGACTTTTTCCTGATCGCAGGCCGCGGCATGGGCCTTGCTCTATCCACGGGTCATGGACCCTGGTGCCATCGATTCCCCCCTTTG
>JAPPOR010000639.1 GCA_028817905.1 Myxococcales bacterium | reverse complement strand
GCCCGCGACCCCGATCGCCGCGTGAAATCACCTTCCCCAGTTCTCACGAAGAGCCCTAAAACGGCTAGCAAAGGCTCAATACCTTCTACTTGGTGCATCGTTTCGCCCAGCAAGCGGCCTCATAAGCCTGAGGTCCCTGGTTCAATTCCAGGTGGTGACACCATAACCGCTAGTGCGAGCCAAGAACTGCTCTTCGAGGCTCGAGCCAGGGGGTAGGGGCCAAAGTCTCCTAACCCCTGGCTATATGAATGATCTACTCGAACTACACGAGGACTTCTGCCTAGAGGCCGAGTTCCTCAACTACCGCCCTGCCACGATCAAGTGGTATCGGGAGTCGCTTCGGCGATTTGTGAACTACTACGAGGGCCGCGTGCGGTCGCTCAGCGACGCTACTCACGAGAGCCTGCGCCGCTACCTGTACGAGAAGAAGCTGGCCGGCTGGAAGGCAACGACCTTCGCCAGTCAGTACAAAGGTCTGAAGGCCTTCTTCGTCTGGTGCGTGAAAAAGGGCCACCTCGACGCGAATCCCCTCGACGGGATCGAGCGTCCGCGGCTCGAAAAGACGCTTCCGCGTCGCATCAGCCAACAGGACGCCCTGCGCGTCGTCGAGTACGCCTTCCACGCTCCGAGCTCCTACCGGTTTCAGCGCTATCGCAACCGGGCCCTTCTTGGCCTGATGCTCTATGCCGGTCTCCGCGCCCAGGAGACGCTGGACCTGAGGCTCGGGCATGTGGACGTCGAGAACGCCACCGTCTTCGTGCAGTCCGGCAAGGGAGCCAAGGACCGCATGATTCCGATGAGTCCGACCCTGCGCCGTTGGCTTCGCGAGTACCTTGCCGAGCGGGTCCGCCTCGACAAGGAGAGCGAGTACGTGTTCACGGCCCTGCGCGGTGGCAAGCCTCTGACGTACCGCGGGCTCCGGCGGGTGATCGCCGGAATCAGGGAGGGCACGGGCATCGACTTCACCCCCCATCGGCTGCGCCACACCTTCGCCACCCTCATGCTCGAAGGCGGCTGCGACCTGTTCAGCCTGCAGAAGATGCTCGGGCACAGTCAGCTTTCCACTACGACCATCTACCTATCCGCGAGCGCGAAGATGCTGCAAGCGCAGATCGCGAAGCATCCACTTGGGTAGCACTACCACGACGTGCTCCGTAAGTGCCCGGCGGGACGAGAGCGCTGATGACGACCACTGGAGCGGTGACCCAGTCTGCGAAGAACGGACTTCGACGAGCGATCGCGACATACGATCTGCAACGGGTGCGGCGGATCCCCTTTCGTGACCCCAATCGCACCGCGCCTGCGTCGCAAGACGACGCTCCGAAGAACGGCTTCGAAGACAGGCCCGGACGCCGGTATTCACCGGCGCCCACTCCGCTGACGCGAGACGCACCGGAGTGGGCGCCGCTTCGCGGAACGCCGGGCCTGAACGGGTTCTTGAACGGGCACGGCTAAAACGGGCTCGACGGGCTCAAGCACGGGTTGGGTTGCCCGGCCGACACCATCTGCTCATTGGGCGGCCGGGCGTGCGTGCTGACGACCAGCGTCAGCGGGAGGCCATCGCGAGCGCGAATCCTTCGCCTCACACAACCGGTTCACGGGCCACGGGCGATCGCCTACTGGTAGCGCGCGCACGCGGCAGTCGGGGACCGGCCAGCATGTGTGGGCGCCTGGAGCGCGAGTTGGTAGGCGCCCAGAGCGTCGCAATGGCAGACCCTCGCTGGTGCAAGGGCCCGCTCCTATGGCGCTCATGACTCGATCAGGCGGGCAGGGCGGGCACCGAGGCCCCGCCAGGGCGGTCGCCACCACACGGGATCGCCGAAGAGGTTCGCAGCGCCCAGATCATCGAGGCCGGCGAACAGGAACATTGAACGGGTTTCACGGGCGGCAGCGATCAGCGTCTGCACGTTGTCGCGGAGGGTCACGACCAACACTTGGAAGCCGCCAATGTGGCCGTAGTACCGTTCCATCTCCTTCCACAGCGGATGGTTGCGCCTCTCGGTATTGAAGCGCCGATACTTTTCGAGTTGGAAGGCAAAGCTCCGCGCGACCGAGCGGGCGCATCCGGGATTGATCACGGCGGTGCGGTTCACCAGCTCGAGGAAGAGGACGCGCCGTTTCCCGGCCACGTCCAGCAGCATCGTGTGATCGGGGATGAGCTGCTTCACGCCGGCCGGACCGAAGTCGATGGGCGCGGACCACTGTCGATCGCGAACGTGCTCGAGGAGTCGCACGCCGTCATGCTCCGCCGCGTGCGCCTCCACGAGACTCCCGAACTCCCCCACCGCCAGCGCGTGAAACGGATCGCGGCTTAGGCCGGAGAACAGACTGTTGGAGTGCGGGACCGCCTGCACCTCGGGCACGAGCACCGCAGCCCCGCGGCGCAGGAAGTACGCGTACGGCTTCTGCCCTGTGCCGGTGTCCGGGATCGGCGCGCGGTTGATGAGGCCGCTCCGGTACATCTCGGCGAGCTCGGCGCGGCACTTCGCGATGGAAGTGAACGGCATCGGGAACGCGCGGCTGGCACGCCAAATCCCCTCCGCCGTGAGCGGTGCCCAGCGCAGCAGCAGCCCGATGATGTCTCGATGGCGCTTCTTGATGTTGACCGGGGGTTCGTCTAAAAATATACTGTAATTACAAAAGTTTATCCAATGAAAGAGAGACCCGCAGCACCATGGGTCGATGTGGAGGAAATCAAGAAACGGGTTGGCATCGAAGATGTTCTCCGACGTCGTGAGATACTGGTCACCCTCCAGGGGAGGGAGGCGCAGCGACGCGGGCCGTCGCCGTTTCATGAAGGTGCTATGAGCTTCTCGTGCGATCTTGAGCGGAACGTATGGAACGACCTGGAAGGGCGCCCCAAGGTGGACGGGCGCCCTGTTCCAGGCAACGTCGTTGGCCTTGTCATGGCCCTCGATCGGGTGGGCTTTCGCGACGCATTGCTGCACCTGCAACGCGAGTACGTCGAGACGGGCGAGCAGGTGCGCGACAGCGTTGGGGATGTCGTTGACCGGACTCCGGATGCTCCCCCCACCCGCAACGAGGTGTTCGGGAAGGAGCTGCGCGGGCTCAGACACGACGTGCCGCTGCTCAAGGAGTGTGGCATTGAACCGGAACGCGCCCGCTACTATGGGATCGGCTATTGCTCGCGTGGCTTGATGAAAGGCCGCGTCGTCTTCCCGATCCGCAACATCGACGGTGAGATCGTCGCGTACATGGGCCGCAGTCTGAGGGACGACGATCCGGACGGCATCTGGCGAAGTCCGAACGGTTTCCATCGGTCTCTGGAACTCGATGGAATCGATCGGGTTGCCCACGACGAAGAGACTAAGCGTGCGGTAGCGAAGCACGGGCTCATCGTCGTCCAGTCACCGCTCGCCCGTATCGTGCTGGTCGAGGCTGGATTCAAGAACACGGTCTCCTTCGTTGCCGGTTCGATGAGCGAACGGCAGGGCGTGCTGCTGGCACACGCAGCCAACAATCCATCGGGAAAGGTCTTGCTGCTTTTTGGTGACAACAAGGATGACCGCGAGGTGCGCCGTCAATCCGCCTCTCTACTCATCCGTTCGGCATTTGTGCGCTACGTAGACTCCCGTGGCATCCCCGATGTCGAGGCGTGTACTAGGGAGGTGTTGAAGCGGGCTCTAATAGATCCGAATCGCAGGAGATCACCAGGGCCGAGGTCACTTTGATTGCAGGCAACATACCATTTGGCCTCGTTGGTGAAGCCGCCAGCGTTGCCTTTCGATCTCGCCAGATCATGCCGGTTGAGCTGCTCGGCGAGTCACCGCTCGCTCTGCAGGAGTTCTGGGAATCCAGTAACCGCCGCGGCGTCTACGAACAAGCGAGCGGAACAGCTTCAGTCGCCATGAATCATGAACGGTCGCAAACACCCGACGGCCAGAACAAGATTGTCCTAGATTGGGCGCAGGGGTGGGCAACCCTCACGGGCAAGTGGAAGGACGCTCCGCAAGCTGTGTCGGCAGTTCGGACATGGGGAAGCGCGTTCGGCGGTGAGGGCAAGCCGTTGAGCTACGGTGGCTACCCCACCTTGTCCGAATGGAGAGACGAACTCCGAAGTGCGTCTTCCAACAAGCGTCCAATCAGACGCTGCACGAAGCACCCGCTCGAGCCCATTTTGGGAAAGAACTATGCCGACCTATGCTTCGTCGTCTTCGGGTACGACTGGATCCATGCGCATGTCATGCATGACCTTGGTCATGAGTTGAGGCTCCCGGACCGTGCCTTCACATTCCTGGGCACAGTGAGTCTGGAGGACATCCCGAAGCGCTTGGAGCGCAATTGGGGCAATCTACTGCACCTCGCCAACTTGAACGCGCTCGCCTTCATCGCAGGGATGGTTCAGTTGTGCGAGGTCGGTCGTGCACAGAAGAAGGCTCTGATCTTAGCGCGTGAGTTGCTCGACGACCTCACGTCACTCGCGAAGATCAAGGACGGCGCTGAGAGACTCGCCTCCGTCGCTGCCGAACTGCTTAGGAAGAACACTGAGTCCGACATTGGAGAACCGCTTCGGGTGCCGCTCCCAGTACTGCAGAACGGACACGCGGCGGTCGAACGGGCACAACCTGGCGGCGCGGAGCTTGACGAGTTCACCGGAATGCGGTTTTCACGCGACTATGCTGAGAACCTTGCATACGCCACCAGCGAAGCGCTTAGCCTGCAACAAACCTTAGCCAGGTTCATCGCAGACCTCTTCAAGGAGGCAAAGCCTGGTCATTTGACCAGTGTGGGCAAATCACATACACTGGTCACAGCAAGTAATCCTGCACCAACACTGAGCAAAGCGTCGGCGCAATCACCGGAGCTCACTGGGGCCGTCGAGCGACCAGCCCCCAGTCTTGACGCCATGTCAAGAGATCAACTGGTGGCCGAGGTGCGTAGGGCGCGCGAACAGCTCGCGAGCCGGACAGCGCCACGAATCGCGCCGGATTCCGAGGCAGGGACGCGCCAGGGTGATGCCGGAGGCGTTTCAGAAGACGAGGGGCTTTCGGACGCTCTGCGGAACCGCGCGTTGGCCCGGGTTGATGAGCTAGTACGTGAGGAGATGAAGCGCGAACTCGAGGATGCGGACTCATCAGTGACTATTGACGTGTTCCGGGACGGTATTGGTCGGTGTCTGGACCAGATCGAGCCGGGTGGTGGCCTGCTCATTCTGCGCAACGGTGAGCCGTTCGCATTGCTCGAGGAACTGATGGGGAGTGCGCCTCCAGAATTCGAGCAGTTCACGACGACTGAAATTCAGAAGAACAAAGGGGACGTCCTCGGCCAGGTGGCCGCAGGCAAGTCCATCGTCGTAGGACGCGCCAAGCGAGGTCGGGGGGCCAAGCCGAAGCCTGTCGCCATCCTATCGCCGGCGCCAAGCATTGAGGAGATGCCTCGATTTGCTCAGCTTCGATTGAAGATCCTTCAATCATTTCATTCCGTTATGAAATAACGGGATGAGATATTTGACGCCACAACAATTTAATCTCAAGGTCAGTGCATGTCGATGGAACATGTACTGGGGGGCTGCACACCCCTGCGCGCAATCGATGAATGGGCTCTCTTGCTTGCGAGGCAGGAGAGGCCGTTTTCCATAGCCACTGCGTACCGTGGTCTCAAGCTACTGGGTGCCAATGGCAGGGTGGGGGCTGACGCCTTCGGGCAACCCGGCGTTTTGTACAGTCTTGTGCAGATCAGGCTGGCGCTGCTCGCTGCCCAGGCTTGCCCAGAGGAGCCTAGCTCCCCTCCCGCGACGCCGACGCTGATCGCGCTCGACGGGGTGGCTCGATGAGCACCGCCATCGTCAGAAGGCCTCCGGCTATCCGCGCGGCAATAGCTACGCCTATTCGCGCAGCAATAGATGCGGCGGAATCTGTGATCGATGAAGCGCCGTCGTTCGACCAGTGTGTGCAAGAGCTTCAGCGGCGCGAGGACGCATTCATCCGGCACCGGCCCGGCACCGTTTCGTTGATCGGGACCGATGCCCTCGAGATGGAGGGGCGGCGGGTAGAGCTTGAGCCACTCGGATTGCAGCGGCTCTGTCGTCACGCAGGTGCTCCCGGTGCCTACGTCAGGAAGTTGCCCGATTCCGCGGCAGTGCCGTTGCTCGAGTACCACCTCAACGACACCCCGCTTCGCACGAAGTCCATTGTGACCCTCGATGGCACCTACGTCGGGCACGTTGATCCCAACCTCCTCTATCTTTCAGTCTCGCAGGCTTTGGCGACGGTGCAAGAAGCGGTGGACGCCGACCTTGAGTTGGCAGGTGTTCGGCTTGGGCACACGGGGGCCCGCGTGCAGCTGCTGGCGGTGAACCGATCTACTCGCGAGGTCACGCCCGGTGATGTCGTTCGCGCTGGCCTCGAGGTTTCACATTCCTTCGTCGGCGAGGAGGCGACCATCGTACGAGGCTTCGTCCTACGCCTTGTCTGCCGCAACGGTATGACCCATCGCTTGTGCACCGCGAAGAAGCCGGCCCGGACGAGACGCCTCTCGCGCGAGAACCCCCAGGCCGAAGAACTCCAGCTTGAGCAGCTGCGCCGGCTTGCCGGAAGTGAGTGGGCGGGCCTTGAGGCGCGGCTAGATGCGTTGCAGCGCACCCACGACCGCGAGATTGACGTCGAGCAGCTCTTGGAGCGCTGGCTGAGCCGTGCGCGGCTGTCGCGCATGATGCGCTTGGCGCGCGTGGCCTGGCAGCTGCGGGGGACCGGCGCCAACACGATGTGGGAAGCGGTCAATGCGCTCACCTGGGTCGCCACGCATGGCGATCCGGACGGCGAGACAGAGGTGCCCGATCAGGCGCGCAGAACGTTGGCCGCGCTCGGCGGTGTGCTTGCTTTCCAGGATCACCACTTGTGTCCGGCCTGCGGGCACATCGCCGCCAGCGAAGCCGCCTGACGGCTCACCTTCATCAAGGAGCAGTAGAGATGGCTCGATCGCAGATCGAATGGACAGAAGCGACCTGGAACCCGGTGACGGGCTGCACGAAGGTCAGCCCAGGGTGCAAGCACTGCTACGCCGAGCGGATGGCCAAGCGCCTGAAGGCCATGGGGCAGCGCAACTACGCGCGCGGCTTCGAAGTGACGGTGCAACCACACATGCTCGGTCTGCCGCTACGATGGAAGCGGCCGCAGACCATCTTCGTGAACTCCATGAGCGACCTGTTTCATCGGGAGGTGCCCGCCGATTACGTGCGCCGCGTCTTCGACGTGATGAGTGCAGCGCAGTGGCATCGCTTCCAGGTGCTCACCAAGCGTGCCGAGCGGCTGGAGGAACTCAGCCCGGTGCTTCCCTGGGACTCCAACATCTGGATGGGTGTCAGCGTTGAGCGCCATGACTACGCGTACCGCATCGATCACCTCCGACGCACCGGCGCTCACATCAAGTTCCTGTCGCTCGAGCCCCCGCTCGGGCCGCTTCATGACCTGGAACTCGACGGCATCGACTGGGTGATCGTCGGGGGCGAGTCGGGGCCCAAGGCGCGTCCGATGGACCCGGCCTGGGTTACCGATCTGCGCGACCAGTGCGTTGGAGCAGGTGTCCCGTTCTTCTTCAAGCAATGGGGCGGAATCAACAAGAAGAAGGCCGGCAGATCGCTTGAAGGACGCACTTGGGACGAGCTCCCCGTGCTTCCTCGCGCCATGGGAGAGCAGTGATGTCGCGCGACCGTTCCGACGCAATGCCCGTGTGGTTCCCGGTGCTCATCCTGGTGGCGCTGGGCCTCGCCATCTACAAGGCCGTCCTGTGGGTCATCGAGGGGGTCGCCTCCGCCTGGCATTTCGCGCTCCACGCCCTCGAACTCGCGGGGCTGATCTTCTTCGGCATCCTGGGCGTCCTCTTCGTTGTCTCCGTTCTGGAAGCGATCGTCGCTGCGCTGGTGCGGATGAGGAAGAGGCGAAGCGCGGTGGCGCGCTG
This sequence comes from Myxococcales bacterium, assembly GCA_028817905.1. Lineage (GTDB taxonomy): Bacteria > Myxococcota_A > Polyangia > Polyangiales > JAFGIB01 > JAPPOR01. The sequence continues at coordinate 21,877 of JAPPOR010000639.1, read as the reverse complement.
CCCTCTTCCCTCGTACTCCGCCGTGCAAGGGCGGCCGCGTAGTGGCGTGGATGCGTTCTTCGCCAGCGTTTTCGACGGCGCAATTCGTGAGCGGTACGCCCGCTCGGCTTCCTCCCTCTCGGAGCGACAGCTGACCAGCTTGCGGGCGTCGCTCCTTCCGGGCGCGCTGCGGGAAGCCGACAATATCCATGCGATCGAAACGACGATCTTCACCGCGCTCTACGCCGAACTCAGCGCGGGCAACCAGAAGCTCGATGAGTGGGTCGAGCGCTGTGCGATCGCGGGCCGGCGCCGTCGGTTCGGGTGGCTGTGTATGCGCTTCCTCTCATGTCTTCCGTTCGTGCGGGGCTGGTCGCCCGGCGAGTGCTGGACATCGACGTCGCCGGAGGAGCTCAAGACTGACCCCGAGAAGTTCAACAAGCTCATGTGGACTCACGCGTTCCCTGCGATGACCTTCGTCGAGGAGGTGCTCGCTGAGCGCGTTCCCCTGGCAGCAGCCGCTGCGGTAGTGCCGGCGAGCGTCGCGGAAGCGTCGCCTGCCCCGGTGATCAGCGCTCCAGCGCCAGAACCGCAGGCGGAGCCGGCCCGCCTACCTGCCGGCGTTCCTGAAGTGCCCGAGGTACGCGCGCATCCCTGTGAGCGCGATGAACCGCGAGACGGCGACGAGCAGGCTCGTCACCGCGAACGGGCAGCTGAGGCCGTGGAAGCAGTCGCGCAGCAGCTAGAGGAGCACGCGTGGCTCGATGACCCGGAGCGAGTTCTTGGGGATCTGGACGAGGCGCTGGCACTCGCCGCCCCGCACCATCCGACCCCCGATCTCGTCCATGAACTCGGCGCCCAGGTACGCGGGATGCGCGACCGGCTTCCGGGGTTCCGCAGGGCATTCGCGGATGAGCTGGACCGAGATCCGGGCGAGATGAGCCCGTGGATTCTAGCGGCGCTCAGCGAGGCGGAGACTACGCATTCCCTGGCATGCACGGCGGCGGACGTGGAGCGCATTGCGTGCAGGATCTACCTGACTTCCGACCCTGAGATTGTCTCCGATCGCGTTCAGCGGGGTGGCTGCGAGCCCGAGCCCATAGAGCGCGAGGAGGTGGTCACGCCTTCGGCGCAAAGTAGGGCGCAGGCGATCAACGAACACCATGACGCCGTCCGCGTGGACGACTCGCTCGAGCTGGGATTCTAGGAGGCTGCTATGGAGTTCGAACCCCGCCGATGTGACCGCTGGGGGTCACGCGCGCAGCGCCTCCTCTGCGCTGTAGCTGCCCTCAGCTCTTTCCTGACCTACGAGGGCTTGGCGATCGTCAAGGACTCGCCAACGGCCCTCGCGCTCGCACTCGTCGCAGCGCTCGTCCAGCTGGTCGCTTGGACATACTTCTTCGAAGTCCTGCCTAGGGCTGGCGGCCAAGCACGTCGGCAGCTCACGGTGGCTGCGGTCGTCGCGTGCATCACGGTCACGGTGACGTCGACCTGGTTCTCGTTCTTCGGCTTGGTCAGCGCGCCCGCGCAGCAAATGCACATGGCCTACGTCATCGACGACGGAACCAAGATGCTCGCGACGTTGTCCGAGCGTCGACAGGCGGAGGCTCCCCTACATCCCATCATTGAGCAGAGCGCGACGAGCGCCGAGCGCCTTGCCAAGCAGGAGAAGCGCGGTGGGTTCGGGGGGCGCCGCGGAACCGGGCCCATCCACACCACACTCGTGGGGTTGGCCGGGACCTACGAAGATGCCGCCTCGATCCTGGAGGAGCGTGAGCAGGCCGTCGACAGTGCCCGCCAAGTCGCGCAGTCCACCCTGGGGGAGATGCGTTCGCTCCTGCTTCGTTTCCAGGCTGAGAAGGGCGGTAGCGCTACGGAGATCACAAGCCGGTTCGCGTCCCTGCTCTTTGTGCTCAACGATCAGTTTGCGGTGCTCCAGCAATCGTCTGTCCCGACAGCGGTGGCCGTCGTGCAGAAGGCGGAGCAGCTTGTGGAGAGCATTCCGATCACCGGTCGATCGAGGCGAACGGTGGAACGCCAGGAAGCGGCGAAGGCCGCAATCATGCGGATCGCAAAGGACACGAGGCGAGGCATCGAGACGCAGGCGCAGCAGCTGGACACCCAGAAGGTTCAGGTTGTGCCCTACCGAATGCTGATGCCCATCGAGGCCGTCCTGGCCCACACCTTCCCAACATTGGCGAGCTACTTCGCGTACCCGCTGGTGTTCGACATCGGAATCCCGCTGATGCTCCTCGTCTTCCTGATGGTGTTGGCGGGCCCGACGCGTGAGCAAGACGTCGTTCGCGTCCAGCGGGTCGCCCAGGAGGGCACGCGCGAGCCGGTGGCCGTCCACCGCCCGGCAGCGTTCGGGACCACCTCTGGCAGCAATGGAGGCGACCGTGCCGATCGGTTTGGAGCGATACTCTCCGAGCTCCGGGCAGCCCGACGACAGCCAGAGGCTTGAGCTGGCGTCGGTGGTTCGTCCGGTCGGCGCAACATCTTCGGCGCCGCCCGTGGTCTCAGTATCGCTGCGTCAGCTGCGCAAGCACATGTATCTGCAGGGGCTGTCCGGCTACGGCAAGACGGAGCTGCTCAAGTTGATCGTCATGCAGCTCGTGATGCTCGGGGTGGGATTCACGATCGTGGACGGCGTCGGGGCGCTGGTGCCCTTCGTCGCGGACTTGATGGGCACGCTCAATCTGCGCATGTGGGCTGATGGGCGGCAGGGTGGTTGTGGTTGGAAGAAGATCAAGGATGACGCGCGACATGCGCTGCTTCGCCGTTTCATCGTCGTTCGCCCGGGCGATGGATGGACCTGGCACCCCCTCAAGCTCGATGACGGCCTCACTGCGGGCGAGATCGCGGGCGATGTAATCCGGCTCCTGGAGCGCGTGTTCGAGCAGGATGTTGACTCCATGAGGCGGTTACAAACCCTGTTCCGCTGCATCATCACGGTGCTCGCGGAGCAAGGCGGGACGACGCTCTTTGATATGGTGCACTTCCTCTGCTTCGACACCGACGAAGTGCAGGAGTACCTCGAGCGCCTCGAAGAGAAGCGCAGCGCAGGCGAGCTGCCGGTCTCTCCGCAGCGGCTGGACCTGGTGTACCTGAACACCTTCTTCGCGGAGACGACGGCCAAGGAGCGACGGGAACTCGCGTCCTCGTCAATGCACGCGCTCAACAGCTTCCTCTCGGATCGCCGCGTGGCCGAGTTCCTCGGTTCGCCTGAAGGCAACCTCCCGAGCTTCACCGACATCGTGCAGAAGAAGATGTTCATGGCGGTGGAGCTGCCGGCAGGCGGGGCCGATCCCCGCACGCCGAAGGTGCTCGGCGCGCTCATCGTCAACCGCCTCCAGCTTGTCGCCGAGGCTCGCAGCGTCGACGCGGTCAAGAGCGGCGAGGCACCGCTGCATGTGCTGATTGCCGACGAGTTTCAGAACTTCTTTTCGAAGCAGTGGGCGGAAGCGGCGGCTCGCGTGCGCAACAAGGGCCTCGCCCTTGTCGTCAGCCACCAGACCCCCGATCAGCCCCCGTTCAACGAGGACCCCTCACTCCTTCAGGCGTTCAAGGACAACTGCTCGACGCATGTGTACTTCCGCTGCTCATACGAGGCGGCCAAGGACGCGGCCGGGCCGATCTTCCAACCGAAGGGCGATTTGTTGAAGCGCGAGTACGATGAGGTGACCGAGAGTGTCTCCGAGTCGTGGGCGCGCACGGAAGCGGAGTCGATCAGCCGCCAGGTGTCGGAGGCGTTTTCATCGAGCGAGGCACTCTCTTGGAGCATCTCCCTGGGTGAGGGGCGCACGCTCTCGTGGGGCTACGCGAACGGTATCAGCCGCGTGGAAACGGAGTCCCTTTCCCTGTCGTGGTCAGACAGTTGGGCGCAGGCGGTGTCCAGGTCCGAGGGATGGACGGCAACGGTCGCGAGGTCACGCGCGGTCTCGCAGAGTGGCGGGATGGCTGAAGGTACATCGCGTGCCGAAGGCACCGGCTCGAGTGAGGGCACCAGCGACGGCAGCGTGACGGCGCTGTCCAGTGGCCAGGCCAGTTCGTTCATCATGAACAAGGGCACGAGCCACGCGTTGGACCCGGCTTCGATCGCCTTGGGCATGCACGCATCGAGTGGTGCGGGTCACGCGAGTTCGTCTTCCTCGGGGGAGAACCACGCCAACTCGCATTCCAGTCACCAGTCCGTGTCGCGCTCGCTCATGAACGGCATCAGCCACGTCGTCTCATCAGCCAGCACGTTGACGCTCGGCAAGACCAAGTCGAAGGGCAAGAGCGGCTCGGTGTCGAGGTCCGACACCGTGGGTGGAAACCGATCACGGGGCGTGAGCCGTGCCGTGGCCGAAGGCCTGTCGCAGGTCGAGAGCCACGGCAACGCCCAGGCCACCACCATCACGCGGGGGCTGACGCGCCAACAGTCCTCGGGACGAACGCGGACCCAGGCCAGAACGACCGGGCAGACGACGAGCCGGCAGGAAGGCGGATCGAAGTCGCGCTCGGTCACGCGCAAGCGGGAGTTCTACTCGGTGCAGGAGCAGCTCCTGATCCACGCGCAGGAGATGGCCAACCTGTCTTCGCGGCGTGTGTTGATCAGCATCAGCGGCGATGAGCCGCAGGCCTACGAGGCACGCACGCTCGACGTGCCGCAGAACCTCATGACCAAGCTTGGGCGGCGGGACTTCACCCGGGAGGCGCTGGAGATTGCGGCGCCTCGGCCGGCGGTCCCGCCGCCATCAGATACTCCACTTGATCGCTTACGCGCGGAGCGGCGCCATCGCGCTATGGCTCGTCCGCGCACCAACGAGACGGATCACGGTTGATCACAGCAGGAAGGTAGTGCCCATGGACGACGACAGCATCACGAGCCCGCATGGCCTTCAACCGATCATGACGGTCGAAGAAACCGCCGCTTTTCTGCGGGTGAACGTCAAGACCGTCTACGCGTCCATCGCGGCCAAGGAGCTGCCGGGGCGCAAGGTCGGGGGGCGCACTGTCGTGTATCGGGACGCCTTGCTAAGCTTCCTGCGAGGTCATCAGGAGCGCGTGCTGCCGAAGAGGTAGACATGGCAGCGCGCAGAGACAAACAGAAGGGCTGGATCGTGGATTTCGTTTTCGCACACGCAGATGGAAGCAAGCAGCGCGTGCGCAAGCGTTCACCGGTCCAGACGAGAAAGGGAGCCGAGGCGTACGAGCGGCAGCTTCGTCAGGAGCTGCTCTGCCCACGCCCGGACACGAACAAGGAGGTGCCGACACTGAAGACATACTCGGCCGAGTTCCTCGAGACCTACGTCGAGACGAACAACAAGCCGAGCGAGAAGAAGTCCAAGAAGCGAACCTTCGAACAGCACCTCAACCCGCAGCTCGGGCAACTGCGCCTGGACTGCATCGGTGCCAGGGAGATCGAGCGCTACAAGAGCGCCAAGGTGAGGCAGCAGCTCTCACCCAAGACCATCAACAATCACCTGACGGTCTTGCGAAAGGCGCTGTCGGTGGCACAGGAGTGGGGCTACATCGAGCACCTGCCTGCAGTGAAGTGGCTGCGTGTACCCGATCCGTCCTTCGACTTCCTCGACTTCGACGAGGCTCGGCGCCTCGTTGATGCTGCTGACCCGGAGTGGACCACCATGATCCTGTTGGCGCTTCGCACCGGCCTACGCCAGGGCGAGCTGCTCGGGCTCCAGTGGGCCGATTTGCAGCAGACAGGGCTCGTCGTGAGACGTTCCCGATGGCGGGGTCATGAGACGCCGCCGAAGAATGGACGCACGCGGGAGGTTCCCCTGAGTCCTCAGACGCAGGAGGCGCTTCGGCGCCATCGTCACCTGCGAAGCAAGTACGTCTTCTGCTCTGAGGATGGCAGGCCGCTATGCGACGGCCAGTGCAAGTGGCCGCTCTGGCGGGCCTGCCGCAAGGCGGGCATCCATCGCTTCAACGCCGAGGGACAGGAGAAGAAGGGCGTGGGATGGCATGTCCTGCGCCATACCTTCGCCAGTCACCTGGTGATGAAGGGACGGCCGCTCAAAGCCGCGCAGGAGCTTCTTGGACACTCCACGATCGAGATGACCATGCGGTACGCCCATCTATCGCCCGACGTTCGTGAGAGCGCCGTGGCGTGTCTGGACGAGCGCCCGCATGGCACTAATGTGGCACCGCAGGTCGGTGCCGTTTCCTAACTTGTCGTAACTTCAATCAGAAAAGTGGTGGAGGCGGCGGGAATCGAACCCGCGTCCGGAAATGTTCCACGATGGCTTCTACGTGACCTAGTCCGCGTATTGATTTGGCGGGGTGTTGCGCCCACGGACGGGCTCTCTACCTCGCGAGCGATCCTTGAGGTTCGCGCTGGCCCCGGATCACGAAGGCCGCGCTAGCCAGTTTGAATCACGCCCCGCAGAGAAGTACTGGCAGACTTCATTCGTTGGGACGGCTCTAGCTACGACTGTTTAGGCCGCGAGAGCAGCTGCGTTATCGTTGGCAGTTGTACGTTCTCAGGGTATTTGCGTCGTCCTGAGCCGACGGTCACGCGACCAGCGCTTCTGCACCCCCGTCGAAACCGTGGCGCCCCCATGGCGCTTCCAGTAACCTAATCAACAGGGGCCATCGCCGCAAGCGGGAATTTGCGATCGAAACTTCAATATTATTACGCTTTCCGCGTTCCGGTATCGTCGGATCTTGGTATTGGTCTGCAAGCAGCGGCTTGGCGCCGGCGGCTGCATTCGCTAAATAGGGCGTGCGTCTTCTATGGCTGATCAGAACCAGCTTCCCGGCAAGAAGGATGTGGCGCGGGCGTTGTTGCTCAAGGGTACGGTGTTTGTGCACCTTGACCCACGCACGCCCGACGTCGCCGTGCCGAACTGGCTCAAGAGCCAGCCGCAGCTGGTCCTACAGGTCGGTCTCGACATGCCGATCCCGATTCCCGACCTGCGGGTCGACGATCGGGGCGTGTACGGCACCCTGTCTTTCAACCGGAGCCCGTTCACTTGCATCGTGCCGTGGGACGCGGTGTTTGCCGTCGTGGGTGACGATGGTCGCGGCATGGTGTGGCCGGAGAGTATGCCACCGGAGATCGCCGCCGAAGTCGAGCGGGAAGGGCAGCGCCGCGGCGCGATCAAGACGGTGCCGCCGCTGCGCCCGAAGGCCGAGCGGCGTAGCTTGGAGGAAGTGGTGGGCACGCCCGAAGAGGGCAGCAAGGGCATGGCCCCGCCGCCGGGCAGTCCCGAGCTCCAGCCGGCTCGAGCGCCATCGCTGCAAGAGATCGAGCGTTCCGGCGACGAATCGCTTGAGCCGCCGGCGGACCTTTCGGCCCGTCGCGACGGCGACCCCCGCCCGCGCGGCGATGAAGGTTCCAGCGAGCGCCCCGACCCCACGGACACGTGGCGTCCGCGGGGTTCCAAGCGGAAGGTCAAGCTCCCGCCCTACCTGCGCGTCGTCAAGTAGGCTTCTTCTTGCTACCGGCCGGGGGCGGTTTCAGGCCGTACTTCTCCATCTTGTAGATGAGCGCTCGACGAGAAATCCCCAGGAGCTTCGCCGCGTGGGTCTGGTTGTAGTTGTTGTCGGCCAGCGCCTTGATGATCGCGTCCCGCTCGATCGACCCCACGTGTTCACGCAGGCGACCCTCTCCGCTGTCGGTGGCGTCGCCAGGCAGGTGTTCGGCGAGGATCTCGCCCCCGTCTGCAAGCGCCACCGCCCGCTCGATCGCGTTGCGTAGTTCCAGCACGTTTCCGGGCCAGGCGTAGGAGCGCATCTTGTCGATCGCGCCCTGGGAAAGCTTGACGTCCCGGTCGCTCCGGTACTGTTGCGCGAAGTTCTGTGCCAGCGGCACGATGCTCTCGGCCCGCATGCGCAGGGCAGGCACCATCACGCGCGTGGTGCCGATCTTGTCGTAGAGGTCGCGCACGAACGCGCCCACCTGGCACAGGGCGGACAGATCACGATGGGTCGTCGCGACCAGGTTGTAGTCCTCGCTGCCCTCTTCGAAGAGCCGCAAGAGGCGGCGCTGACCCTGCATGGGCAGGTCGCCGATTTCCTCGAGCAGCAGTGTGCCGCCGCGTGCCCGTTCCGCCTCGCATCGGTCCACGTTGTTCGGCTCGCCAAACGCGTGGCCGAGGGATTCGGCATCGACCAGGCTCGCGCACTGAATGATCACGAACGGTCCATCCCGGCGCTCGCTCTTCTCGTGGTAGAGGCGCGCATAGTGTCGCTTGCCGCTGTTGAGCTCGCCTACCAGCAGGACAGGCTGCTCCGCCTGCGCCGCTTGTGTCACGTCTGCAACCACGCGTTTGGTCGCCTCGGTGTGGGCCTCGCCCGCAGCCGCTTCCGTTTCGTGGATGGTGCCTGCTCGGCACAGCGTCTGGTCGCTCTCGATCGCGTTGGCTAGCGCGTCCCGTGCTGCGCGCACCACGCGCTCGGCCGTCGTGCCATCCTCGGGTGCCACCGCGAGTCCCGCATGTGCGCCGGCCGCGCTGCTCTGTTCGATCAGTCGCTCAACCACCACGCTGGCGATGCTCGGAGGCGTATCCGGCAGGAGAAACTCGATCTCGTCGTGCGCATAGGTGCCAACGATGTCTCCGCCGCGGAAGCTCCCGAGGGCGGCATTGGCAAGACGCGACCCGTCGCCCGACTTCGATTTCAGCATCACCAGGCACGTGTGCCTGCCCGCCCGCTCCGCACGTGACAGCTCTTCGCCGAGCCGCTCTACGAACTCCACGTGGGTGAGCGATCTCCGCCCTTTGGTTTCGGGTGCGAGGGTGATGTTGACGAGCAGAGACGCCGGCCCGATCTTGATCTCGTCGCCGGGGCTTACGCGGTTGCTGCCGATGGCTGGTTCGCCATTGACTTCGACACCCGCTTCGCCACCCAACTCGTCGAGTACCACCTGCTCGCCGTTCCACATCAACGTCGCTTGTCGCGGACTGACGTTGGGCACGTCGATGCGAATGTCGACCTGCGGGCCACTTCCGATGCTGAGCTCATAGTTTGGGAGCAGATCTACTACCCAGCTGTAGCCGCCCAGGCGAACGGCCACAAAGGCACGAAGCTCCCCCGTTACGTCGGGCATGCCCCGACCTCCATAGCTATCTCAGAACCAATCATCATCTATATGCCAAGTAGCGGTCAGTATGACTCAAAGGCGCCAACAAAATAAGCGTAAACACGCTTTTGGCGGCCAATTTCATGGGGTTAGCCTTGCCGTCCACGCGTCCGCTGTGGAGCCTCTCGCTGCTCTTTGCGGTGTCTTGTCGGTGGTGTCAACCGACATTTCGGTCGGCGTTATTTCCCAGCACGGCGACGATCGCTTCTTTGGCGTGCGGCGATGTACCCGTCAGTCTTGCCGTGATGGGGGCACGGCCCGGGGTCAACACGTCGTTCCTGGTCCGCTGCGACCCGTCATGCGGGCAGCTCCTGAACGCCCATCCCATTGGCCTCGACCCCGGTTGCTCCACGCAGGCACCTACATTCCGCGCAGCCCCGACTGGGGAGCACCTCTCTGCCGAAAGCTTTGCGAAGCCGATCACTTGCACGACTCGTCGCCAGGCGTTCGGGGGCACGGCGCGCGCCCCCGCAGCAGCCCGCCGGTGAAGGAGTGCGGGCTGCTGCCTGCACCTGTGCTGGAGACCTTCGACAGGCGGCCCCGATCGGTCGATGACCGTTCATGACTCCCCAATTGGGGGGTCCACTGGTAGAATTCCACTACCGATGCCAGAGGCTGGCTCACCACCGTCCTTCAGTCCGGCGGCTTCCCACGCGGCGACCGTCACCCGGTCTTCGATCTGGCAGCCGGGGCTGGCGGTCGCGGTCGCCAGCGCGATCGGGTGGTTGCTGTTGTGCGCTTGGGTGGCGCCCCACGTCCCGCTGAACCCAGTCGGGGCCTACGCGTGGGCGTTTGCGTCCGTGTCCGCGGCGTCCCTGGCGGTCGCCTACCACACGCCTCCCACGTCTTCTGTGCGATCCCTGGGGCTTTCGGTCCTCGCGGCCGCTGCGTGTCTCACGTGGCTCCACTTGTCCGGGGCGGGCGGCTTGTGGGGAGCGGCTGGGGTGATGGGGGGTTTGCTCCTGCTTGGGGTCGCGGTCGGTACGTTCGTGGGCGCGCGCGTGGAACGGCCCGGCCATCTTCTGTTCGTCGCCCTGGTGTCTTCGTTGGCGGATATCGTCAGCGTGTACCATCCACAGGGCGTCAGCCACGCGATCATCGAGTCGGAAACCGCGCTGTCGTTGCTGGCGCTGTCCTTTCCCATGCTCGGTACCGATGCCATCGAGCCGCTGCTCGGGGTTGGCGATCTGGTGTTCGTCGCGCTCTACCTTACGGCCTCGCGGGTGCACCAGCTGTCTTTGCGCCGTACACTGGCAGCCCTTTCGCTCGGGCTTGCGGTCACAGCGGCCTCGGTGGTGGTGCTGGAGATGGCCTTGCCGGCCTTGCCTTTCTTGGGGCTCTCGATCCTCATCGCGCTGCCCGCGGCCCGCGGCGCCTGACTTCCCAACGGGAAACCTCAGGCCAGGTTCTCTTTGTCCACGGCGAGGGCCTGGCGGCCCGCTTCCCCCGCCGGCCAGAGCGCGGGGCCCCCTCTCTTGCGGGTCGCGCGCACCTGCGCGGGCAGGTGCTGCTCGTGCTGTTGGCCGGATGGGGCACCACCTGCGCGTACGCTCGCGGGTCGGCGGGGTGCTGAGCGCCAAGGGTACCGCCGGAATCCTCCCACGATCGTGGGTCATCCCGTCGGGTCTGCGCGTACGGACCTGAGTTGCTGGCGCCGGGCCCAAGCCCATGCTACCCAAGGTCCTTTTCCGGTTTTGTGGAGTCAAGTCGTGAGCGAGATCGGCAAACATCCAGCCACCCAGCCGTCCGGAACCCGTGCGCCCTCACACGGGACTGATGATCAGGTGCGGGCGGATGCGGTGGCCGGCGCCGACCCCGACCCCGAGATGCAAACGATCGTGAGCGACGAGGAACGGGTGCTCGCGCGTGTCCTCAAGAACCTGGAAAACCGCAAGCGCCGGTCTCGCAACGGCATCGACTACGACGCGGAACTGATCGCGTTGCGCGATCAGATCGGCGAGGCACGGCTTGAGGACGTTCCGGCGCTGGTCGCCCAGATGGAGCGCTTGCAGCAGGTTGCGGCGCGCCGTGCGGACGTCGTCGACGAGAACATCGATCCGACCTCACCCTACTTCGGGCGCATCGTGCTGGAGGAGGGCGATCGCAGACGTCAGGTCCTGATCGGCCGGGCCACCTATCTGGACTCCAAGACGGGCGTACAGATCGTCGATTGGCGGGACGCCCCCGTCAGTCGCGTGTACTACCGGTACGAAGAGGGGGACGACTATGACGAGGTCTTCGGCGGCCGGCCGGTAGAGGGTGAAGTGCTTGTGCGGCGTAGCCTGTCGATCGCCGGGGCCGCGCTCAAACGCATTGGCTGCCCGCAGGGTACGTTCATTCGCCGCCGCAGCGGCCATTGGGTACGCGCGGGCGAAAGCGCGACCCAGCTCGCCGGCGGCCAGGGTCTGGCGCCGCGCCCTTCGCACTACCAGCCGGTGGGACGGCTTGGGATCGAGCATGACGATGCGGGGCGCGAGGAGAAGTACTTGCCGGAGATCGCTTCGCTGATCGATCGGCGCCAGTTCGAGTTGATCACCTTGGCCGAATCGGGCCTGGTGGTGATTCAGGGCGGCGCTGGGAGCGGCAAGACGACCATCGGGCTGCACCGCATGGCATACCTGGCGTTTCAATCGCCCAAGCGTTTCCGCGCCGACCGCATGCAAGTCATCGTCTTCAATGACGCCCTGGCGCGGTACATCTCACACGTCCTGCCGGCGCTTGGCGTGCCAGGTGTTCCGGTCACGACCTTTCATGCCTGGGCCCGCAAGCTGCGCATTTCTCACCTGCCGCAGCTCCCGCGCGCCTATACGGACGAGACGCCCGACGTGGTGGTCCGGCTGAAGAAGCACCCGGCCTGGCTGGCCATCATCGAGGAGCGGATGGCCGAACTCGAGCGCGACGTGCTGGCCAGCGTACAACGGCTGTGCGAGGGGCAGAGCGCTTCTGAAGCGCTGATGGCGGCCTGGAAGGGCACTTCGCGCAAGGCCCTGTCGCAACGCCTTGGGCGGCTGATGCGATGGGCGTCGGATTCCAAGAACGGCGTCCCGGTAGCGTTGCGGCATGCACTGGAGCGGGAGACAAGCCGCCTGCGAGCGAAGCTCGATCCGGTGCACCTGTGGGCCGACATGCTGACAGACCGCGGCGCCCTGGAGCAGGCGTTCGAGCGACATGCTCCGGGAGACTTCACGTCAGGACAGATCGGTCAGGCGTTTCGCTGGTGTGCCGCCCGGTGCAACGCGGTGCTCGCGGCGCTCGAGGAGCGTGATGAGGGTGAGCTGGACCGGCGCGAGCGGGCGGAGCTCGAGACCAACGTGGGCATCGACGGATCGGAGGAGAGCGGCGAAGTCGTGCTCGACTGGGAGGACGATGCTCTGCTGTTGCGACTGTGGCAGCAGGCGCGCGGGCCACTGCGGCGCAACAAGGAACCGTTGCGCTACGAGCACATGTTCGTCGACGAGGCCCAGGATTTGAGCCCACTCGAGTTGTCGGTGGTGCTGGGAACGGTCGCCTCGGAGAGTGTGACCCTGGCTGGAGACGTGGCCCAGCGGCTCTACATGGACAACGGCTTCTCCGACTGGGACAGCGTGTTGGGCCGTCTTGGGTTCGCCCATATCGAGATCGAGCCGCTGCGGATCAGCTATCGCTCGACACGCCAGATCATGGACTTTGCCAACGACCTGCTGGGTCCCTTGCGTCCGGCGCGTCCAGGGGAGGCCAACCGGGACGGTGTGCCCGTCGAGCTGTTTCAGTTTGCGCATACCGGCGACGCGGTCGGCTTCCTGTCCGAGTCCCTGCGCGCGCTCGCCGGTGCCGAGCCGCTTGCTTCGGTTGCGGTGATCGCGCGCACGCCGGAACAGGCCGCGGAGTACGCGGCCGGCCTCACCCGTGCGGAAGTTCCGAACGTTCGCCTGATCGCCGATCAGGACTTTCCCTTTCGCGCTGGCGTCGACGTGACCGACGTGCGCCAGGTCAAGGGGCTCGAATTCGACTATGTTGTGCTGGTCGAGGCAAGTGCTGCCTCCTATCCCATCAAGGACGAGGCTCGCCATCTGATGCACATCGCGGCCACCCGCGCCGCCCACCAGCTGTGGGTCTTGGCGTCTGACCGGCCTTCTCCTTTGCTGCCGCAAGAGTTGGTCAACCGGGGCTACTAGCCCGGCGGTGTGCGACCGGCAGCATGGGCACGGGGGATGAACAGGAGCGCGCCCGTCAGGCCCTTGTGGCGAGCGTATGGCCCGACTTCGATCCCGCCTGGATCGTCTTCGAAGATGCAGACCTACTCGTCGTGGACAAGCCCGCAGGGGTCCCTAGCCAGGCAGCCGATGGTGAGCATCCCGACGATTTGGTGACCCGCCTGCGCCGCTTTGTCGCCAAGCGCGACGGTGTATCCCATCGGGACGTCTACCTGGGAGTGCATCAGCGGCTGGATAGCGACACCTCGGGTCTCGTGCTGTTCACGCGCCGCAAGGCGGCCAACGCCGCGGTGGCACACCAGTTCGAGGGGCGCCTCGTTTCGAAGCAGTACATGGCGATGGTCACCGGCGATCCGGGTCGCGAGCGAACCCTGCGGGACCATCTGGAAAAGACCCGCGACGGCCGGATGCGCGTTGTGCCGGATGGTCGACGGGGCCGGCCTGCCGTCACCCACGTCGTGCCCGGAACCAGGTCTGGTTCGGCGACGGCGGCCCGGATTCCGGACGCTCGGGCAGAGGGTGTGCGGAAGGCACCCGGAGCCGCCTCGCGCTTCGGGAAGCGGGCGCGTGCGCCAGAGGTGGAAAGAGGGGGGACCAAGGGGGCGAAGAAGGGGGCGAAGAAGGGGCGCGGTCCGACACGCTCCGGGGTCAATGCCCGCACCGGCGCCCAAGTGGACCCGGATCGATCTCGGTTGCGGACCGAAGTCGCACTCACCTGCCATACGGGGCGGACTCACCAGTTGCGGGTTCAGCTCGCCCATGCGGGGATGCCGATCGCGGGAGACCGTTTGTATGGGGGCGCGCCGGCAGGGCGGCTCATGCTGCACGCCGCCCGTCTGGGGCTCGTCCATCCCGGCGCCGCCCCGGGGGCGCCTCCAATGTTCTTCGAGCGGCCTCCGCCGGCTCCCTTGGTTTGTTACCTAGAACACGGTGCGCGGTGGCCAGCCCGGGAAGATCTGTTCGATGCGGTGCTGGCGGATGCCGTTCAGCGGCGCTTCCGGCTCGCCCGGTCCTACACTGGGCGCGAGCGTATCACCGCGTTTCGTCTCGTGCATGGCGAAGCGGACGGCCTACCGGGACTGGCGGTGGACGTTTACGATCGCTATGCGGTGATGCACGCGTTCGATCTGAATACCGAACAGGAGCAGCTTGCACAGGCGCGTCTGGCCCGACTTGGCTTTGCTGGCATGTACCTCAAGCGCCATCCGCGCCAGAAGAATGAATTGGTGGACGCCAGTGGCGACGTGGGCCTTTGTCCACCTGCCCCCATCGCGGGCGAGAATGCGCCAGATCCGCTTCCCGTCTATGAGTTCGGTGTGCCCTATGGTGTGCGCTTGGGAGACGGCTTGCGCACTGGGCTGTTTCTCGACCAGCGTGACAATCGGCGTCTAATCGCGGACCTCGCACCGGGCAAGCGGGTGCTCAACCTGTTTGCGTATACAGGTGGGTTTTCCGTCTCCGCGTTGGCTGCCGGGGCCACGCTGGCACGTTGCGTGGACGTGTCGGAGGCGTCTCTGGCTCGTGCGCGTGACAACGTGGCGCGTATCGGATGCGTTGACCGACATGAGACCTGGACGATGGACGTCTTTGACGCGTTGACCCGCATGGCGCGCCGAGGTGAACGCTTTGACCTGGTCATTGTTGACCCGCCCAGCTACGCGACGACGCGAAAACGGCGCTTTCGGGCTGCGAAAGACTATGGTGATTTGGTTGGGCGCGTGGTACGGCTCCTGTCGCCGGGCGGGTTTTTGTTAGCCTGTGTCAATCATCACAAGCTTTCGCAGGCCCAGCTGCGATCGTTCCTGCGCGAGGGTGCAGGGGCGGCTTCCGCGGTTTGGGACAGGATGCTCGATCGGCCCCCAACCCGGGACTTTCCGGCTCTGGTTGGGGCAGAACCACTGGCCAAGAGCGTGCTCTGCCGTCTCGGCCCGTAGTTCCGCTTGACTGCTTGTCTTTTCGGCTTTCGGGCCCCGATGAACCAGGGTTTTTACTGTTGCGGTCCCCAGTGGCCTGTGTATTATGAAGACACTAGTATTCGTCCAAGGGGCCGGCCTATCGGCGCGTTCTGCACGTATCGACGTAGACTGCGTCGCCCCTAACCACACGTATTCCCGAGAGCAGGAAGTCCTGGCCGGCCAAGCGAGACGTTGAGCAAACGGCACTGATGATGGCGCGCCGATCGGGTGATCGGAGCTGTTGCTTGGTGCCCCAAGCATAGCGAAGAGAGATGGCGGAGAGCCAAGCTGTTGAAGCCTCGTCTGAGGTGGTGAACATCGCGCAGCACGTGGGCAAAATGTCCGACCGTGCGATCCAGCGACTCGTAGGGGGCAACGCGTTCCTTCGCGGACGGATCTACGCGCGGCGCAACGCCGTGTCGGAGCTGAACGCGGATGGTAGCGAGGTCACATGCAAGGTGGTGGTGCGGCAGGATGAGCCGATCGAAACCGCGGCCACACTTGTCGATGGTGCGATCTCATCCAAGTGTTCGTGCGCTGCATGGCGTGGTCCCACGGGCCATTGCAAGCACGTTGCGGCTTTGCTGGTTGCGCTGCGCGATCGCGAGCGACCGCCGAAGCCCAAGGAGGACAAGCCCGCGGCTCCCCCGCAGGCGGGTGCCACGGAAGCTGGCAACGGCGCCGCTGCCGGCACTGGCAAGCGCAGGCGTTCGCGTAGGCGTCGGCGCGGTTCCGGCTCGAACGGTAGCGAGGCGACCCAGGCGGCCGCCACGGCTCCGGGTGTTGCCCCTGCCGCCGGGGGCAAGATCGAGGTCCTGAACGCGCGTCAGCTGGGGCTTCGTCGGGGTAGTCAGCCACGAGGTGGACTCGACGCATGGCTTCCCGAAGGCGAAGTCGTCAAGCCTTGCGAGTTCGAATATCGCATGACCGTGCGGGCTGCTTCGATCGCGGTGACGCCCGTACTGGCGGGTACCCGCTCGGCGGTGCCGCTATCCGACGCCCTTTCGGGTTTCAACACGGTTCCGGCGGGGGAGCGCACGCTGCTGCGAGCATTGGCTCGACACGCGCCGCGCAACGCGCCCGCCACCGCCGAGCTGCGCGGAGAAGACGCGGCCGAAGTGATGACGTTACTGCGTGGCCGACGGGTGCTGCTCGAGCCGGCGTCCAAGGAACTTCGTTTTGCCGACGGGGCGCTGTCACCCAAGATCGAACTCGATTTGGCCAGCAACAAGTCGGTCCGTATCCGAGTTGTTTTCGAGCAGGGCAACCGGCGCTTCCCGCTGTCGAGTGGGGCGTGGTTCGAGGGCACGCCCGGCTGGCACATCGATACAACAGAGGGGGTTGCCCGCGCGGTGAGCGACGTGGTCACCCCTGCGTGGCTGCAGCGCCTATATCGGTCGCCGGCCCTGGTGCACCCCATCGATGACCTGCCGGGGCTGCTGGTCGAGTACATTCCCAAGGTCGCCGCCTCCCTGGGGACGGAGCTCCCGGACCTCACGACCGTGGCGGACGTGCTGGATGCCCAGGCGCGTTTCTCGATCCGTGCCGATGGTGACATCGTCGAAGCGCGCGTAAAGCTTCGCGTGTCCTACGAAGAGTACGAGTACGAGGTGCCACCGACCGGTTTCCCGTCGCCGCTGGCGTTCCAGCCGCCGACCCGCGGAGCTGCCCGCCCCCGGGTGGTGCGGCGTGACGTGGGCGCAGAGATGGCCGCCGTGCAAGCGCTCATGAACATGGGCTTCCAGGTGGACGAGGCCGGCGAGGGTCTAGCCGTCCGCGGCGACGACGCGATCTCGTTCTGGACCGAAGGCCTTGGGGAACTGCCGGAGGAGTGGGATCGCTTCATTCCGGACGACCTGGTCGGAGTTCAGGTGCGGGATTCGTCGGTTTCACCACGGGCGCGGGTGTCGAGCGGCGTCGACTGGCTGAGCGTCGACATGGTGTTTGAGGTGGGTGGCGTTGCGGTGGACCAGGACGAGCTTCGCTCGTGCCTGGAGAAGGGACGCCACCTGGTTCAGCTCGAGGACGGAACGTTCGCGCCGATCGAGGCCGAGCAGGTCAGTGAGATCCTCGAACGCATGGCCGAGATTTATGCCGGCACGGAGGGCAAGGGCAAGGTTTCCCTTGCACAGGCCGGGCGCGTGCAGGACCTGCTGAAGCTGGTCGGCAAGCCTGCCGTGACCAGCGCCGCCAAGCAGCTGTTCGGTCGGCTCAACGACGTGGGCGAGGTCGAGCAGATCGCGAAGCCACGTTCGCTCAAGGCGTCCTTGCGACCGTACCAAAAGCAGGGGTTTTCCTGGTTGGTCTTCCTGCACGGCATGGCAACTGGCGGGATCCTGGCCGACGACATGGGCCTCGGGAAGACGGTTCAGACGATCGCCCTGCTGCTGTGGTTGAAGTCCAAGCACAAGAAGGAAAAGCTACGCCACATGGTGGTGGCACCCACATCGGTGGTGCCGAACTGGTTGCGTGAGATCGAGAAGTTTGCGCCGTCCCTGAACGCTGTGCTTTGGCACGGACCCGATCGTCACAAGAACACCGAGACCCTCGAGGACGCCGATGTGGTGGTGACGAGCTACGCGCTCGTACGGCGCGACGAGGAGTTCCTGCAGAAGCAGGGGTTCTGCTACGTGATTCTGGATGAGGCCCAGCACATCAAGAATCCGCTGAGTGCGACGGCCCGCGCGGTCAAGAAGCTCGATTCGCAGAACCGCCTGGCGCTGACAGGCACGCCGATCGAGAACCGTCTCAGTGAGATCTGGTCGATCTTCGATTTCGTCTCGCCTGGCATGCTCGGCGACCTGTCACGCTTCGAAGAGAAGTTTGCGCGACCCATCGATCGTGGAGACGAGAGCGCGGCCGAGCGGCTTCGGGGTGCGATCCACCGCTTCATCCTGCGGCGAACCAAGGTCGAGGTTGCCAAGGATCTGCCGCCCAAGATCGAGCAGGACATCGTCGTGCCCTTGGCTGAGGAGCAGGCCAAGCTCTATCAGCAGATCCTCAAGCAGGTGCGTGACAGCGTGATGAGCGAGGTTGAAAAGCAGGGCGTGGCCAAGAGTCAGATCCAGATTCTGGCGGCCCTGACGCGCCTGCGCCAGGTCGCCTGTGATCCGCGCCTGATGAAGCTCGAGGGGGATTGGGAGAGCGAGCTAAGTGGCAAGCTGAGCGCCCTCAAGGAGATCATGGAGGAAGCGGTGGCTGGCGGCCACCGGGTGCTCATCTTCAGTCAGTTCGTCGAGATGTTGAAGTTGATCCGCGAGGTGCTCGACGGGGAGGGCATCACCTACGAATACCTCACCGGCAGCACCAAGAACCGGCTCGAGATGGTCGATCGGTTCAATCAGGACGAGTCGGTCTCGGCGTTTCTGATCTCCCTGAAGGCGGGTGGTACCGGCCTGAACCTGACCGGGGCGGACACCGTGATTCACTTCGACCCCTGGTGGAACCCCGCGGTCGAGGACCAGGCCACCGACCGCGCCCACCGTATCGGGCAGACCAAGACGGTGTCGGTATATCGGTTGATCGCCCGCAACACGGTGGAGGAGAAGATCCTCCAGCTTTCCGACAAGAAGCGCGCCCTGGTATCCAATGTGCTCAACACGGATGGTCCCGTGAAGGGCCTCACAAAGTCCGACATCGACGAGCTGTTTAGCTAGCTAGCCGTGGTGACCACCGGCCGTCGGTCGCCATGGTCATGGGTCTCGCACGACGGCTTGTGCAAGGACGAAGGGCCCTGACTCGTGACCAGCGACGCCCGTGAGTTCGACCTTGTGCTATTCGGCGCTACCGGTTTCACCGGCGGCCTGGTGGCCAAGCACCTGGCGGCCCATGCAGGGCCGAGCGTGCGACTCGCGCTCGCAGGCCGCCGTGCCGATGCCCTCAACGCGTTGCGCGACCGTCTGCTGGCCGCTCACCCTGAGCGTGCCCAGATAGGGGTCGTCATTGCCGACGTGAGCGACCCCGATTCCCTGGCCCGCATGGCGGCAAGCACCCGCGCCGTGCTGTCCACGGTCGGTCCATTCCTCGACTACGGCGAGCCCGTCGTAAGCGCATGCGTCGCGCAGGGCACGGACTATCTCGACAGTACCGGTGAGCACCCGTTCGTGCGACGGATGATCGAGCGGTACCACCAGGACGCGAAGCAGCGTGGCGTCCGCTTGATCTTTTCGTGTGCATTCGAGGCTGTTCCCACCGACCTCGGGGTCTACTACACGGTCCAACGGCTACCGGAAGGCAAGCCGATCGACATCGTCGGGTACTTGGCGTTTCGCGGTGTGTTCTCCGGGGGCACCGAGCGCTCCGCGATCAAGGATATGGCGGCGCAGCGGCCGGAGGCGGCCGAATATGCCTATGAACAGGCGGGGCGACGCGGGGCGCTCCTGCCTGGGCGCGTGCACCGCGCGCCTGCTGTGGGCGCGTGGGTGTCGCCGTTCGACGCGATCGACCCGCACATCGTATTGCGCAGCGCTGCGGCACTGGAGCGCTACGGCCCCAACTTCACCTACACCAACCTGTTGATCCATCCCAACTTGTTTGCCCTGCTGGGGCTGGCGATGGTCTTCGGCACGGCTGCCCTGCTCGCACGGGTTGCGCCCGTGCGCGCGTTGATGCTTAGAGTCGTGAAGCCGTCCGGGCGCGGTCCGACCGAGGCCCAAATGGCCTCGGGGTGGTTTCGCCTGCGTCTGGACGCACAATGCGAGGACCAGCGTGTGACGACCGAGGTATCGGGCGGTGACCCAGGCTATGGCGCAACGTCGATGATGCTGGGCCAGTGCGCCCTATGCCTACTTGAGGACAATACAACGCCGCCGATGTGTAGCGGGGTTGTCACCCCCGCCCAGGTGTTTGGCGACCGGCTGATCGCGCGACTTCAAGCGCACGGGATGCGCTTCCGAGTGTCGGATGGCGCCACCGGCCCGAGAAAGGAGGACTGATCCTTTGGATTTTCGACTGAAGAAAACGCGCGCGCAGGACCCGCTCTGGCCAGGTCAGCCCCCGGGATTGTTGCAACCTTTCACGCCGATGCGTGTTGGCCTAGCGTGGGGGCGGTGTTGGTAAGCCAGTCTTCGAGCAGTGGGTACGACCGTGCGATCGTGATCGGGGCCAGCATGGCAGGGCTGGCCGTAGCGCGAGCACTTAGCGATCACTTCCGTGAGGTCGTGGTGATCGAGCGCGATGAGCTGTCCCGAAGCAAACCGACCCATCGCCCCGGTGTTGCGCAGAGCTGGCACATTCACAATCTCACGATCGGCGGGCAACGGGAGCTGGAGGAGCTGTTCCCGGGCTTCATCGAGACCGCGATCGATCTGGGCGCCATGCGCATCGACGACATGGCCGACATCGCGATCTACGCCAAGTACGGCTGGGTCAAACGCATAGAAAGCGAATTCATCTGTCTGTCGGCCACGCGGACCTTGCTCGAGTTCGCGGAACGAAAGCGGTTCTTTGCCCTGGTGAAGAACGCCAGGTTGTTGACGGAAACCCGGGTAACCGATCTGCTTGTCGACCGGAGCGGCGGTGGTTTGCGGGTCACGGGCGTTGCGACGAATCATCCAGACGAGCCGCAACTGCACGCGGACCTGGTTGTCGACTGTTCGGGTCGCAAGATGGGCTGGAAAGTCTGGTTCAAGCAGCACTCGGTGCCGCTGCCACAAGAAACGGTGGTCGACTCGCGCTGCGCCTACAGCTCACGCTTTTACCGACCGCGCAATCCAGCCGAGTTTTCCTGGAACGCCATGATCGTCGACCCCGCGTTTCCGGACCGCCCACATTGGGGCGTGATCATCCCGCTCGAGAACAACGACTGGGTGGTCACACTCGGAGGCTTTAACGGCAACTACCCGCCGGCCGATGAGCAGGGCTTCATGGACTTCGCTCGAGCGCTGCCCACGCCCAAGTACGCGCAGGCGCTCGAACGGGCCGACCCGCTCACCAAGGTGCGCGCCTTCCGCAAGCTCGAAATGCGATGGAACCACTTCGAGACTTTCAACGATCTCTCGCGCTTCCTGGTGGTGGGCGACAGTGCCTGGGCCTACAATCCGCTGTACGGGCAGGGGATGTCCGTGGCTGTCACGTGCGCCCGCATTCTTCGCGACGTGCTGAACAAGAGCACCGATCTGGATAGCTTGCCTCGCCGCTACTATCCGGCCGCGCGCAAGTTTGCGCTGCCCCTTTGGGACAGCACATCGCAGTTGGACTTGCGCTGGTCGGGCGCGACCGGCAAGCGGCCATGGCACGGCAAGTTCTCGATGCCAGCAGCCGAGATGGCGGTCCGTGCCGCGTCGCGCGACCAGGTGGTCGGCCGGGCGCTCAATGAGGTGGCGCACCTCATCAAGCCGCCCACGTTTGGGGCGCTCACGCCCACGATCGCAGCGCGCATCGCTCGCTATGCCTTCAAGGAGGTGTTCTTCGGCCCGCCCGAGATTCGGGACGAACAGTGGCCGCCCCCGCCGGGCCACCCGGAGACGAAGCGCTCGATCGGTGCGCACCCATGCTGCGCTTGCACCGAGCGACCCTGCCAGTGTGAGCCACGCCCCATGCCGGCGTGAGAAGGTGCTTGCCGCCACGCCGTCGCCGGCTAGGCCACGTGTGTCCCAACTCCTATGATGCGGGCTAGGGACGCGACCGCGTCAAGAAAGGCGAGGCGACTCTGTGAAGAA
>JAPPOR010000025.1 GCA_028817905.1 Myxococcales bacterium | reverse complement strand
ATTCTCGACTGAAGCGAAAGCGCTGCGGAGTCGAGCAGTTGTGCGAGGGCGCGTGCCTTGGTGATGGATGCGGGCTAGAACCCGAAGGGAAGTTTCAGGTCAGGCTCGTTCAAGAGCGGGGGAATCGACCGCGGCCCCAACGGCGACGCCGAACGACAGCCATCAGGGCCACCAGCAGCGCCCAGGGTGGGGCGCCGTTCGAAGGACGACCGACCGCGCGACAGCCACAGCCGTCATCATCGCGGAATTCGGGCAGCAAGGTGACCTCCTTGCAGGCGCCGGACTCGCAGCGGTGGCCGAGGACGCAATCCCGGTCCTGAAGGCAGCTCGTAAGGCACGCCGCGCCGCGGCAGCGGAATGGGTGGCAGTTGGTGGTGGGCGCCAGCGTACCGGTCGAAGCGTCGGGCGCATCGGAAGCGTCGGGCGCATCGGATGCGCCGCGTTCCTCGCCGGTGCTCGGATTGAAGTCGGTGAGCGGGCCGGTCCCCGCATCTGCCATGGCCTCGAGCATCAGGGTTGACTCGTCGAGGCAGCGCGTGGTGTCCGGCAACGGGGTGCACACGCCGTCGTCGTCGCAGCGCGAGCCCATCACGCAGTCAGCGTCTTGCTCGCAGCTGTCCTTGCAGCGGATGCCGTCGCAGACGTAGGGCGCGCAATCGAGCGTGTTGCCATCGCCGCAGCCTCCCTCACCGTCGCACACCTGGTCGCTGATGGCACCCCGCCGACACCGGGGCTCTCCGCACGCGACCAGCGCTCCCGGGTAGCTGCACTCGTCGCGGGTCTCGCCGTCGCAGTGTCCGGCACAGACGGTGCCCTCGCCTGCACAAGGGTCCCGATCACCCCGAGGCATGCCGTTGATCGGCAAACACGCGCCCGGTTCCTCTGGCAGGTCGCAGGCTTCACACTGGCCATCGCAATCGCTGGCGCAGCAATAGCCGTCGACACAGAACCCGGACGCGCACTGGTTTTTTCCAGCGCAAGAGCTCCCCTCGAGGCGGCGCGGTGCACAGGTGCTGGCTTCCGTGCAGAACGCGTCCTCGGCGCAATCCGCCTCTTCCATGCACTCGAGACCGCAGGCATCGCCATCACACAGGTAGGGACTGCACAGGTTCGTGGACATCATGCAGCCGCCTTCCCCGTCACAGAGTGCACCGGAGACCTCGCCATCCATGCAGCTGGTCTCGCCGCACGGGGTCGTGGTGCTGGCAAAGCGCTGACAACCGCCAGCACCGTCGCACAGGCCGGTCGCACCGCAGTCGCGGCCATCCCGGTCGCAGTCGTTGTCCGCGTCGGTACCCATCAGAACCGGCTCGCAGATCCCATCCACGCCGAAGCCTTTGGCAGCCGTCGAGCAGCCGCGACAGTCGCCCTCGCAGGCCGTGTCGCAGCACACGTCGTCGACGCAGTGGTTGCTCTGGCAGTGCCCCGAGACCGTGCACTCTGCGCCACGCGGCAGATCCGGGACGCAGATCGTGTCCACACAGTGGTGGGTCGCCACGCAATCTGCGTCCGACTCGCAGGACTCCTTGCACGCGAAGCCGACGCAGGCGTAGCCGTCGTCGCACGGAATCGGGCCACGTTCGACGCATTGGCCCTGGCCATCGCAGGTGTCGGGAGCATCGGCCATGGCAGGCATTTGGCAGAGGTCGGCTGCGCATGTCGTGCCCTCCGGGTAGACGCCGCAGGCACCGGCGCCGTCGCAGCTGCCCTGTCGGCCGCAGCTGGCCTGGCCTTCGTCCTCGCAGTCGTTGTCGGGATCGGCGCCGGGCGGCACCGGCGCGCAGGCACCGTCATCTGCCCCGGTGAGCTCACCCGAGCACGACAGGCAGATTCCCTCACACGCCGTGCCGCAGCAGAACCCATCGACGCAGTATGCACTGCGGCACTCGCCGTTCTTGCTGCACGGATCGCCAAGCTCCTTGACACCATCGGAACAGTCGTCGAGGTCGCCCGGCTGGCAGTTCATCATCGGGTCGCACGTTTCGAGCCCGTCACAACGCCGATCGTTGTCACAGAGTTCATCGTTGGCCACGTGCGTGATGGTGTCGGACGCCTCGTCGCAGCGCATGTCCGTGCACGGCACGCCATCATCTTCACTCGGCGGGGTGCCCGACTGGCAGTCCTTCGCAGGATCACAGCGCTCCTGACCGTCGCACCACAAGCCGTTGTCGCAGTTGTCGTCGTTGGCCGTGTGGACCGCGGTGTCGCTGGCCTCGTCGCACGTGTCGTCGGTGCACCCGACACCGTCGCCAAGGTCGGGCGGCGTCCCTGCGACGCACCCTTGGTCGACATCACAGCGCTCCTGACCGTCGCACCACTCGCCGTTGTCGCACAGGCTGTCGTCGGCTGTTTGGATCACGCGGCCGGCGCTTTCGTCACAGCTTCCGCTGGTGCAGTCGATTCCGTCGCTCAGCGACGGGGCCGTGCCTGCGACGCACCCGCCGTCGGGGTCGCACGTCTCCTGCCCGTTGCAGAAGCGCCCGTCATCGCACATCGCGTCGTCGGGCGTGTGAATGACCCGGTCACGGTCCTCGTCGCAGCTTCCGCTGGTGCATTCGATTCCGTCGCTCAGGGAGGGCGGCGTTCCCGCGACGCACCCATCGTCTGGGTCGCAGGTCTCCTGGCCATTGCAGAACAGCCCGTCATCACAGTCGCGCGCGCTCCCGCTGCGACAGCTTCCGCTCCCGTTGCACGAGTCTCCCATGGTGCAGGCGTCGCCGTCGTCACAACCGGTTTCGCTACTCGCGAAGCGGTCACTCGGGCACGATGCGCTGTTGCCCGTGCATGTCTCCTCCTCATCGCACTGTCCATCTTTGGCACGGCAGACGCGATTCGAGCCCGCGAAGTTGTTGCGTGGACACGAAGCGCTGCTGCCCGTGCACGTCTCCGCCACGTCGCACGCGCCGTCTGCCGGGCGACAGACGCGATTCGAGCCCGCGAAGTTGTTGCGTGGACACGAAGCGCTGTTGCCCGTGCACGCTTCGGCGACGTCGCATGGACCGTCTGCTTCGCGGCAGACGCGATTCGAGCCAGCGAAGTTGTTGCCTGGACACGATGGGCTGCTGCCCGTGCACGTCTCCGCGACGTCGCATGGGCCGTCTGCCTCGCGGCAGACGCGATTCGAGCCAGCGAAGCTGTTGCGTGGACACGACCCGCTGCTGCCCGTGCACGTCTCCGCCACGTCGCACATCCCATCGACCTGTCGGCAGGTCTGCCCCGCGGCACGGTAGGTACAGTTGGCCGTACAGCAGCTGCTGGAACTGCCATTGCTTTCGCCCAGGTCGCAGTCCTCGCCGTCTCCGACGGTGCCGTCTCCACACCTTGCGACTGTCCCGACGGTGACGGTGACCGTGATGGCGTCGGTCGCCGTGGCGCCACCGGAATCCGTCGCCGTGACCTGCACGCGATAGGTGCCCGGGCTATCGAAGGTGACCGCGCCCGGGGTTTGCTGCGAGCTATCCGCCGCGCCACCATCGAAGTCCCAACGGTACCGTAGCGTGTCCCCATCCGGGTCGCGCCCGCTTGCCGCGAACGATACGCTCTGTCCCTCCGCGATCGTCACATTCGAGGCCGGTCGAATAATGGTCACCTGGGGCGATGCGTTCCCAATGGTTGTGGTCCACGCATCGGTGTCTGGAACGCAGGGATCGGAGCAGGCGCGAAACTCCACAACATGGGTACCTTGTCTAGGGCGCGACCACGTGAACGTAATCGTCTGGCTGCCTTCGGGTTTCAGGTCGTTGCATGCCCAGTAGTCGGGGAAGTCCGGGGACTGAATGCGACAGTCACCGGTCTTGAACTCGGGATTCGGGCTGTCGGCGCTCACGATGACATTGTCTACCCGGATCCCAACGCTCACGCCGATGGTTCCGTTCGCGACCAGGCTGCGGGTCTGAACGGTGTAGGTAATCGCGTCGGTGTCGCGCGGCACGGGATTCGGCGGCGACTGTCTCAGGATCTCGATCTCGACGAGTCGTCGTTGCTGCTGCGCCTGGACTGTCCCCGTGCCGCCCAATGCGGCGGCGATCAGCAGCATGCCAATCGTGTTCACCGCACGCGGCCCGCTCGGACCTCGCCACCGGATTGACCACATGGGTCCGACACTCGACATGGCCATGCTCCCGCGTGACTCGATTTCAGCAAGCTGGCGGCAGGATCTGAGGGAACGCCCCCCGGATCAACCACCTGGCCCATGCAGTCTGCGAGGTGCTGCGGGCCCAGGCATCGCACGAATGTGCGGAGCGTCGCCTTTTTGTACTTGATACGTGGCAACTGTCCTGACTCGCCGGGGCGTTCAACCAACGATGACGGGAACGCCCACGCGCACGGTGTTCCGGAGTCCCTAGCTGGTGTGTGCGCCCATGATGCGGTCGATCAGGCCGATGCCTGCGGAGTTGGGGCGGGAGCGCTTCTTGACGGCCGCGCCCACCCTTCGCATCCAGGCGAGCTCCTCTTCGTCCATCGGCCCGCGGTCGAGTGCGCTGAGGGCCTCGTCCAGATCGGCGCGGTTGCGCGGACCAAAGATGCACGTGTCGACTGCTGGGTGTGTCAGGCAGAAACGATAGCAGTCCGATACACGCGGCGTCGGTTCACCCGCGGGCGTGAGCGAAGGGTTGAAGAGATCGGTCCAACGGGTGGCCGTATAGGTGACCACACCGGGGGGGCGCTCGCCCAGCAAGGGGAAGACCTCCGTTTCAGCACCGGGATGGGCGGCGTTGTAGCGCACCATCAGGGCGTCGATGTCCGCATGTTGCGCGTATCTGGCGAAGGACAGTCGGTTGTGACAGGAGATCATCAGGTGCCGCACCTTGCCACGCTCCCGCAGGGCGCGGGCGGCGTCGAAGATCCGCTCTGGGGGCGATTCGTTCCACCAGCCGAGCAGTAGGAAGTCGGCGTAGTCGGTGCCGAGCTTGCGCAGGGCACCCTCCACCGATCCGCGCATCAGTGCACCGATCCGCGTGTAGCTCTGCACGACGATGACCATTTGCTCGCGGTGCCTCTGGGCAAGGGCACGGACCGCCTTGCCGAAGCCCGAAGTTCGAATCGAGCCCCAGTAGAAGTAGTTCATGCCCCGCTCGAAGGCGTACTCCAGGTCGGGGCTTTGGATACCGAAGCTCGAGCCAACGCCCATGGCGCTGGCCTCAACGCCGCTCCGGCCGAGCGTTACGCGATTCCAATCACATCCCATACCGGCCCGAGCATAGCCCGGATCGATCGTGACTTCGACGTCGGATCGCGCAGGGGTTGGCTTCACAGGGCTTTCGACGATCGACGGCAATACTCCCCTATAGTTTCTTGGAGCGTGGAAAGCCGTGTGCAGTCGAAGAGCCAGCGAGGCGGCATCGAAGTCACGATCGATCCGGGCTCGAACACATCCACCATGACCTGGAGCTCGGATCGCGCGCGGGAATCAGAACCACACGCCGGCGCCGCGCAAACGCTTCACGCTGCCGGGAGATTGGTGTTGGCCCGCCGGGTCGTCTCCGCTTGTAGCGATGCGAGGACGGCGTCGGTGCGGAGTCGCCCGGTTGCCGTGAGCTGGAAATCAGCCAAGGTGGCGTCGAGCGTGGCTTGATCGGTGGTCGCGATGGCATCCTCGACGACGAACGCCCGGTACCCGGCGTCCGTTGCATCGCGCACGTGTGACTCGACGCACAGGTTTGCAACCATGCCGGCGACGACGATCGTGTCTAGACCCCGCTGACGAAGCTGCAGGGTGAGATCGGTTGCGGTGGTGGACGGTGTCCGGCGGGGTGTCAGGAGGACCGTGTGGGCCGTGGGTTCCAGCGGTGGCACAAAGCGGGCTCCCCGACCTCGCAACATCATGCGGCGGTCCGCCATCAGTTGTTGGAGACCGTTGCGCGGCTGCCAAGATGCGTAGTCGGCCTCGCTCATTTCGAGCCAGGCATAGAAGACACTAACCCCGCTCTGCTCGGCCTGATCGCGCAGGGCGACAAGCTTGTTCACGACGTCAAGCTGACTCACCTGTTCACCGACGAGATCCCAGATGACGCTCTGCTGTGAGAGCACATCCACTTGGGGATCCACGATGACTAGTGCGCTGCGCGTCCAATCGACGGTTTGCTCCATGGGGTCTCCTGTCCGCTGGTCAAATCCCAGCGCTTTTGAACAAACGAGTGTTTTGAAGTGATCGTTTCATTAACGCTGACAGGCCCCCTCCTGCTTGTCAACGAGTTTTGAAGTGATAATTTCAGAAGATGGGCCGACCCAGAAAGCTCTCCGAGGAGGAAGCGGTCGAGCGCGCGCTGCAGGTCTTCTGGCGCAAGGGCTACGATCTTGCCTCGGTGGCTGACCTGACCGCCGCCCTGCAGGTTGGACCTTCTGGGCTCTACAATGCTTTCGGGAGCAAGGAGGGGCTCTATCGGCTGGCGATCGAGCGCTACGTCGAGCGCTATGCGAGCTTCGTGGAGACAGCGGCGGAGGCCGACCTCGACGTGTTGCCCGCCGTGCAGGGCTTGCTGCGCGAGGCGGTCAAGGCCTACACGGACCCGACCATGCCCAGCGGCTGCGCGATCATGCAAAGCGCGGGTGCAGCCCGTCCGGAGGATTCCGTGGCTGCAGCGATTACGCTAGAGGTCAAGGGGGCGGTGGAACGGCGCATCCAGAGGATGCTCGAGCGCGCATCGAAGTCGCACGGCACACCCCTGTCGGCTTCGTCGAGGGTCCTGGCCAAGTACTTGATCGGCGTACTGCGAGGTCTATCCCAGCTGGCGATCGATGGTGCAGGTCGGGCGGACCTGATGCGGGTGGCGGACGTTGCAGCACGCTCGTGTCCAGGTGAAGTCTCGGGCTAGCCTGGCTAAGCCCGGCTACTTCACCAGCCTGGCGGGTAGACACGGCTTCACCC
>JAPPOR010000040.1 GCA_028817905.1 Myxococcales bacterium | reverse complement strand
GGACGAGAAGCGATTCCCGAGCAAAATCGCCTTCCCGACTTCTCACGAAGAGCGGAGAAAACGACCTCGTTCGTGAGTTTTCTAACAAACGTTTTGTCGTTCTGCTTCCATGTATTATCGGCCGCGTACATATCTTCGAAGATCTCGTTGCAGGCGTTGGCGATGTCGTTCTGGTTCAGGTTGGAGTTCTTCTTTCCCCATTCGTATTGTCTTTGCGCCGTCAAGGCTGCTATTTGCAAGAGGCCTTCGCCTGCGGGCACGGTTGGTGCTGGTCTTTCGAAGCCGCGCCGCAATCGCCGATTCGAGTGTCGATGCGTCGTTGCGACAACGAGCATCAAGGGTCCTTCTCGCTGTGCTAGTCGATACATGCCGATGGTCTCCTCTCGTATCGAGTCGAAGCTTCTTGGCCGCCGAAGCGGTATGAGGGCGGCACCCGCCCTCCGCGGTCAAGCATAGCCGTTCCTGCACGAAAGGAACCTCCTCGGACGAGGGGGGCGGGCAACACCGCTGACCCAAAAAAGAACGAAGGACGACGCACGCGTCGCGGTGTTGGTAAGATTGCTGCACGATGCCGGAGGGGCAGGTGCCCGTTGGTCTCGGTTCTCTGCTGTGCGAGCGAAGGAAGACACAATTGCCAAGGCACGCCCGCTACCTGGTACGCCCGGACCGGATCGACCACCCGCAGCTGCGGGTGCCAGCGAATGCGGTGCTGCCCATGCAGGTCGACGGACCCCTTGTCGAGGGGACGTCGTTGCGGCTGCTAGATTGGACCGTGCGTGCGCCACGGCGACTGACGCTCGAGGGGCAGCTGTGGTCGCGCGCCGTGCGCTTCGAAGCGATGCAAAGTGAGCAGTTCCACCGAGCTACCGCCGCCTACGTGTTCTCCCTCGACCGCTACAGCCAGCTGTCCAAGCTGGAACAGCTCGCCCTGGCGATGTACGCCGGGGCGGTCTCTCCGGTCAGCTCCTACCTGGCGATCGAACCAGGCGTGCGCCCGTCGACCGAGGGTCTCGACGAAGGAGATATCGGCACCATCGGCTTCGGGCGCGGCGCTGGCGGCTTTCGACCGAGGAGTGCGCGCGTGCCACAAGAACGGGACTGGGAGGCCATCACCGCGCGGGCCCGTGGAACCTGCCACGCGGTGCACGAGGGCGGCCAGCAGGCGCTGGTGACCCTGGACGTCCAAGACCACGAGCTCGCGGATGCCTACCTGGCTAGCGACAGCGACCGCCACACCTACGCCACCTGCGTCGTCGAAGCGCTATGGGAAGAACAGCTCCCCACCCACTGGCGCGGCGACCACACGGTCACCCTGCGTCTCTAGCCGAAGTATTGACCAACTCGCAAGCGGATCGCGCAGCTTGAGCAGCTTCGGCGCCTGTTTCGCATTCCCGCCCGACACCCTCGACGAGCAGGTAGGGGGAGAGGCAAGCGCCGATCAGTTTCTTGCGAACCACTCTTTGATGATCCGGGTGGCGGCCACGTTGCCGCCGCCGGCTGCGCCCAGGGCGCCGGTCCAGCCGAGCAGGTCACCCGCGACGTAGAGTCCCGGAACGTTGGTTCCCTGACGGCCGTCGCTTTCGACGATGCCCTTGTCGCTGACATCAAGGCCCAGGTCTTCGACCATGCGATTCAGTAGAGGTGCCCGTGTGCGCGGCGGCTCCCAGAGCAGCGTCTCCACGGCGACGCGGGAGCCGGAGTCCAAGCTCACTCCTTCGAGCTTGCCATCCCTGTGGTGCAGCTGCGCGATCTGTCCGGCGTGCACGTCCACCTGCAGTGCGGCCAGGGTGGCTAGCTCTTGCTCGGTCAGCTGCGTAGATGGGGGCACGAAGGCCAGTACCTGGGAACCCCAGTGCTTGGCCATCTGCGCCGATGCCACGAGCCCGCAGCCGGGGCCGGGGACAACGCCCCAGATCCGGCCCCGGTTCTCGAAGCCATCGCAAAAGGGGCAGGCGATGATCGTGTCGGCCCAGCACGCGCCGAACCCCGGAAGTTCCGGGAGTGCGTCGCGATAGCCGAAGGCGGCGATCACGTGGTCGGCTGTGTACTGCCGGTCCTCCGCATCGTACACGACAAACGGCTTGTGCGTGTCGCGTGTGACGCGCACCACCTCCACCGTGCGTCGCTCCGCCCCGCCATAGGCTTCGATTTGCCTCCAGGCGAGATCGCGGATCTCCGACGGAAGCAGGCCATCCAGGCCAAGGAAGTTGTGCACACCGTGGGACGGTGCGTTCCGTGCGGGCTCTGCACTGTCGAATACCACCGTCCGTTTGCCTGCGCGCGCCAGCACGAGCGCCGCTTGCAGGCCGGCGGGGCCGCCACCGATGATCGCCACGTGATAGCTCTCGTTGGTGGCGTGTTGCTGATCGGTTGTGACACTCATCGTAGGGCGCCTCTCATCGGTCTTGCTGGTCTGGGCACCGCGGAGCGACGGGAGAGCCGCCCGCGCGGTGAAGCGGCGCACGCGACATGGTCGGCACGTGCGTGGCTGTCCAACGGATGGCGCCGTTGCAGCCCGAGGGGCGTGCGAGTGCGTCTTTTCGGTCGACGCCTTCGAGCGCGGGATCGGGAAGGACGATTCTGCAGCTTTCCCGGATGCCCTGGAGGCGACCGAAGCTGTCGGTCGCGCGGACGTGCAGCTGTTCGCTCACCATGCGGTGATCCCCCTCGGGCTGCCTATGCATTACCAGCGCCAAATGCGGCCGTAGCCGGAGAACAACTGGGCCATGTCCCGGCGCGCAATCGGCTGCACCCCGTCAACCATATCGGTGCGTTCGATTCCTCGCTCCGCCGCGTCGTCTGCTACGAAGAATACAGCGGCGCCCTTGTCCATCAGATTCTTGATGTCGTGGTCGAGACGAGGTGGCTGCGACTGTTGCCAAGTGCCCAGCGCGAGGCCGGTGGCGTCTTGCCCACGCACGGCATAGTTGACTGCGCTGCCTTCCAGTAGAACGTCTACCTCTGCCGAGGCGCCGCGCAGCGCAGAGGAGATCCAGACGATCGTGTCGTCCTGCTCTTCCAGCGTCGCGCGATAGGCCGATTCGATGATGTTGAGTGTCTTGGTTGCCATGAACTCTCTCCGTTAGCCGCGGGTGGGAATGATCAGGGTGTTGTCCGAGCTCTCTGCCCACTTCCAGAGGTCGCCAGGGGTGCCGCGCTTGGTGCCTTCGATGGCTTCGCCTACGCCGCGCTCGTCCACGCACAGGCCACAGTTGATCCACTCCATGGTGCAGCCCTTGTCCTTGGCCAGCGCCTGCAGGGCACGCACCTGGTCCTTGGGCAAGGGGTGGTCCTCCTCGGCTGCGTCGCGACCGTGCACGGCGTTGGGGTGGGCCGCCTGTTTGTCGAACGTGAGCGCCACCGCGCCCTCGTAGGCGAACACCCTCACGTCGTGGCCCCGTCGCAGTGCGGCGTCCATGAGGCGAAAGGCTGTGGTGCTGCGGGCGCTCTCGAAGGGAGCGTCCATGATGGCGAAGGTGAGTGTCTTTTTCTTACTGTCGTTCATGTCGTCATCCTCCCCGGGTTCAATGTCAGTTCCAGAACGCCACAGCGCCCGCTTCGAGGTGTTCGATCACGTGATCGATGGGTGCCGGTTGCACGCCGCTCTGCAGACGAGCCTGCTCGATGCCGCGCTCGCGCAGGGCAAAGCTGTCGGCCAGGACGCTCACGCCCTTGGCAGACAGGTCTTGCAGTGCCTCGGAGACGGTGCTGCGGCGCGCAGCAAGCACGCCGTTTTCGACCAGCATGAGCGTGACCTCGTTGCCCGCGGCGGCGAGGTCGGCTGCGAGCGAGTAGAGCTTCTGAACGCCGCTGTGCTCGAAGGGGTCCTGGGATCCGATCAGAAGATAGGTGGTCATGGTGTACTTCCTCCTTTGTGAACCGACCCGCTACGCAGGGGCTGTGCCAAGCGTTCGCGAGGGGGTAACTGGCGAAAAATATTGGGGTTTCCAAATAGCCTTGCGTTTCAGTTCGAAACGCGCCTAGTTTCACTGAAATAGCTGGTGAAACAGGAAATGAAACAACCACAGCGAGGCGGGGGCGCTGCTGGAATGGCGGGGTCCTGGACCGTGCAGGACGGGTTGCAGACGTGGCTGTCCGGGGTGGACCCGGCTGCCGCTCTTGCTGCCCTGGCGGGGGGCAGCGGTGAAGCGGCGGTGTTCGTCGTCGATCGCAACCGGAATGTGCTGCTGTGGAACGACGGCGCACGCCGTCTCTTGGGCTTTGAGCCCGGCGACGTGCTCGGTCAACACTGTCTGAAGGCCAGCCGCTGTGCCAGCTGCATCGCGGGCTGTGGCCTGGAGCAGTACGGCCGCGTGACCGATGTCCCGCTGACCATGCATCGCGCGGACGGAGGCTCGATTCGCGTGCGCAAGAGTGGCACGGCCTTCTTTGACGACCAGGGCCAGTTCGCTGGTGGTGTGGAGGTGCTGGTGCGAGAGGGTGCCTCGGAACGGCCGCACGTGGAGGGCCTGGAGCCGGAGGCGTTTCATGGCTTGATCAGCAAGGACCCCAGCATGCAGCGCGTGAGGCAGTCGATCCGCGGGGTCGCGGCGACCGACGCGTGTGTGTTGGTCGGGGGAGAAAGCGGCACTGGCAAAGAGCTTGTGGCCCGCGCGATTCACAAGGAAAGCCCGCGGGCCAAACAACCCTTCGTTGCCATCAACTGCGCAGCCCTGGTGCCCACCTTGCTCGAGAGCGAACTCTTTGGGCACGTCAAGGGTGCGTTCACCGGCGCGATCCGCGATCGCGAGGGACTGCTCCATCGCGCCGACGGAGGGACGCTCTTTCTCGACGAGGTGGCCGAGCTGTCGCTGGAGCTGCAGGCGAAGCTGTTGCGGGTGGTGGAGAAGAGCTGCTTCGTGCCGGTCGGCGGGCGCACCATGACTTGCGTGGATGTGCGGCTCGTGGCGGCCACGCATCGCTCGCTGCGCCGTGAGGTGAAGGCTGGGCGCTTTCGCGAGGACTTGATGTATCGGCTGCGGGTGGTGCCTATTGACCTTCCTCCCCTGCGTGAGCGCCGCGGTGACATCGAGTTGCTGACCTGGCACTTCATCGACCAACGCAATCGCAAGGGCCTACGCCATATCGACTCCATCGATCCCGGTGCCATGCGCGCTTTGTTGGAGCATGGCTGGGCGGGGAACGTGCGTGAACTGCAGAACGCAGTGGCCTATGCCTTTGCTGTGGGCAGTGGACCGGTGCTGACCCTGCAGGAGCTACCCGCCGAGTTGAGGGGGGAGGGCGAGCGGGACAGCGCTGAGTTGCCGACGCTGCCGAAAGAGACGGCGGTCGAAGACGAGGCGACCCGCATCCGAGCTGCCTTGCGCTCCTGCGATGGGCACGTTGGGAGGGCCGCCGCGTTGCTTGGGATGAGCCGACCGACGCTATGGCGCAAGCGCAGGCGTCATGGCATCGCCTCGAGCGGCTAGAATCTGCACGGACCCCAACATTCGCGCCTTGCACCCCCACCTGGCATGAACCAGATTGAGAGGCCGTTGGGGGCACTATGAACTGCTTGGTGCGCGGGTCTTGGATACTGCTGGTGGGGGTTGTCGCGTGCGCCCAGACAATTTCTCCGAGCGAGGACTCGGATGAATGCGAGGGGCTGCATTGTTCCGACGGTGCTCGCGCTTCCCGCGCAGGTTCCACCATGGGCCGTTCAGCCGCCGATCGACGCTCGGTGGGGCGTGCCAGTGCCCCTGTCACCATGCCCGCGCCCGAGCCTTCCCGGCCAGTCACGTCCGGCCAGACAGGGCCCGTGCAGGATCATGGCCCATTCCCTGGGCCCTTTCTCGACACGGATTGCGGCATCATTACCTTTGAGACCGAGCCCGCGTTCGAGCGTCAGGCGGGAAACCTGCTGCTGATTGTGGACCGTGCGATGGCTGAAGCGCAGCGGCATCGGGCTCCGATCTGGCGTACAGCGCGTGACGTCCTGCGGGCCGAGGTGCGTCGGATCAGCGCGGGGTTGCAGTCAGCCTCTACGGTGCTGTTCCCGGCAAACTCGGAGGTTGCATCCACGACCTGTGGCGATGAGGACGCGGGGTGCGAGCCGCCTGATGCTGGCACCGATGCGGACACCTGCCGCGTGACAGGTGCGGATGGATCCGCCGACGACATGCTGCAACTGTTGGGCCGCGCGGACGGTGGCTCCGCCCTGGAGCCGGGGGAGTCGGAGCAGCGGCCATTGCTCGCTGCCCTGCTCACGGCTGACAAACTCCTGACGACCATGGACCTTGGCGTGCCCACGACCGTGATCATCATGTCGGCAGGGGACCCCAGCTGCGACTGGGAACGCGAGCGGGCCGTGGCGATCGTCGACGGCTGGCGTACGCATGGAGTCACCACCCACGCGTTGGCCTGGCTTGGCGGGGCGACCCACCTGGCACCCGACCTGAGAGAACTGGCCGCCGCGGGAGGCGGCCGTTTTGAGTCCATCCCGAGAGCCACCCCGCCCGAGGCTGACGCCCCGCTCGATCGCCTCTTTCTCACGAGCGTGACCCATGAAATCCTGGCCACGGCGTTTGCGCCGACCGGTCCTCTTTCCTGCACGTTGCAGTTGCTCCCCGAAGCGCTGTTTCCGGAGATGCTCGCGATGACGACCAGGCCACCCGGGTCCGGGCGCCTGCGTGTGCCGCGCGAGCTGGGTTGGCGCCTGACCGCAGACGGTGGCTGGGTTCAGATGGACCCAGCTTTGTGTGAAGCGGTCGAGGACGGTCGCCTGGTCGACGTGGAAATGATCTACACCTGTCCGGACCATCCGCCGATCCCGCCGATCAGGAGCCTATGAAAGCAGTCCGAGCGGCGCAACTCGCTAGCCCGCATCCATCACCAAATCACGCGCCCTCGCACAACTGCTCGACTCCGCAGG
>JAPPOR010000075.1 GCA_028817905.1 Myxococcales bacterium | reverse complement strand
TTTCGTATTGCTGGGAAAGCGCAATAGGGCCGCCGAAGGCGGTTCTATGATTCGGCCCCGTGCCCGCGCCTGTGCCCGCGCATGCGAAGGGGGCTTTCCGAGCTGAGCTACAAGCTGAACTGGGCGCGCACCTGGCTCAACCAGCTCTTCAAGAAGACATGACGAGCGTCGGATGCAGGTAGGGCGTGCACCTGCTGTTGCACCGCGTTCACCAGGGCTGAGGGATGGATGGATGCCGTGGGCTCTACAGCCATCGCTAAGCACTCCTCGACGAGCGCTTGCTGAGCGGACGTGGGCCGCGTGGTATCCCAGGACCCGCGCTCGTGCACCCTGGCGAGCCGCATGCTCACGCCGTCGTCGCTTTGGTCTTCCGGTCCCTGCTGCCCTGACCGCTGCTGCGCAGAAAGCTGATCAAACCATGCCCTGCGCGCGGGGTCAGGCAACGTTCCGCGCCACGCGGTCAAGCGTGCGTGACGGTCGCGTCGCAGGCGAAGAAAGGCCCCGTCTCCAAAGACAAGTTGGTGGGTTTCTGTCTTCTGGCCGACAACGCACAGGGCCAATTCTTGTCCCTCCGAACGCGTGACCTGCGAGGCACGACGATCACAAGAGGCAAGGACAAGGGCAAAGGCGAAGAGCACGAGGGATGCAGTCCAACAGCACTTCAGGGGTTCTCTTCTTTTCACTGCCGGCTCTAGCATCAAGCCGCACTATATACTCCTCGACAACACTGCCAAACCGAACTAGGACGTCGAGGGTGAGAACCGGGCTACTCGTGATGGGGATCGGGTGCTGGCTACTGGTGGCGTGCGCCAAGAAGGAGAGCGAGCCGGTCGAGGAGACGTCGGATGCAGCGCGCAGGGATTCGGACGTGCCTTCGCTCACGATCCTCGCGCCCAGTGCAGGCTCCACGGTCTCGGGACAGGTCCTGGTCGAGCTCGATATCCAGCGTGTGGAACGGGACCTGGACCTGTACCTGTATGCCGATGAAGCCGCTGACGATCAGGCACCCGTCAAGTTTCCGAGCGGTCAGGCTCGTTTCAACACGCTGACCGTGGAAAACGGGACCCATGAAGTCACCGCCGAGCTGCGAGAGGGTACCGAGGTCGTCGCGCGCGAGACCGTCGAAGTGCTCGTGGACAATCCAAGCTTTCGTCTGCTGTCCTATGCACCGACGAGCGCATATTTCGAGTCGGGCCAGGTACTTGAGTTCGAGGTGGAACTGACCCACGAGGATGTTGCGCTCGATGCAGACTTCTCACATCTCGACCCGAACTTTGATCCGGCACGGGTCGACATCGAGCAGATGAAGGAGGGACGCTACCTTGTACGCTACGAGCTGCCCAGCTCAGGACTGACGTCGGGCATCCACGACTGGGCCCTGTCGGTCGACGATGGCGACCAGGCGCTTACTTGGGACCTCCGCGTAGCCATTCACGCGTCGCCTCGCATCCCCTTTCGCGTCGCGCAGGCGATCTACATCGATGCGGAGCCGCCTGAGCAGCCGGCCGCCTCTGAAGCCGATCCGGAGCTGAAGCTCGAAGCTCGCAACCCGCTACTAAGCGGCGTCACGGGTCGACTGGCGGTCGACTGGGAAGGAAGCGACCAGGAGTACAGCCAGCTGTTGGTTTCCGTCCCTGAGCATCACGGCTACTATGTCGTGCAGACGCCCCCTGAGGAGCGCAGCGTCGAGCTCGAGCTTGCGGACCTCAAGCCAAACCGAGATGGGTCGCTCCAGGTCCGCGTAGCACCACTTTCGCCAGGCGCCGAAGCCAGCGGATGGCAATCAACGACACTCGAGGTCGTCGATGTTGGGCTAGGCGGATTGCAGTTTTCGCTCTTCTGGGACGCCCCGGTGGACATGGACCTGATCGTCATCGATCCGAACGAGACCGTTGTGGACTTTGAAACGCCCTCAGCCGCCGGAGGGCATCTCAACCTGGACGCGAACGCTCTGTGCGAGATCTCTCCCTCCAACGCAGAAAACATTTCCTGGGGACCCGGCGCCGCCACAACCGGCACCTACGAGGTGCGTGTCAACCTATTCGACAACTGTGGCTACGAGGGCGACATCCATTGGGAGATCATTGCCAGCCTCGCCGACACGGGGCAGGCTGCGATCGAAGCGGACTCCAAGGCCGGCGCCAGCTCGTCGGGCATGACGTTCTCCGGAACCCTATCCTCGTCAGCACCCGACATGACCGGAGAGGGTTCCCATGCTGGTCCCGTCACGATCATCAGCGCCCAGTCGGTAGAAGGCGTCATCAAGTTCAAGAAGCGCACATTCGCGGGCCTGCTCGACCAGGTTCTTCGCTATGCCCCCGTGCGGGCGGTGGCTGATGACGGATCCAAGACGGTGCTTGCGGTAGGCATGACCGACGATGTCGGGGCCTACAACCTGACCGTGAATAACCCCGAGGGGCACCGGTTCAGCCTGGAAGTCGAGGCCAGCTACTCCGGGACGAGCCCGGGAGCCGCCATCGCCCGCGTCGTTCCCGGGGGGTCCAGCACACCTCATACCTTTCGCGGACCGGCCATCACGCCGCGCGACGGCAGCAGCCACCTGCAAAACCTTTCCATCGCGCCCAGTGATGACTCTGGAGCGTTCAACATCCTCGACAACATGCAGAAAGGCTACGAATGGGTCGTCAGCCAAGGCAGAGCCGGAGGCCTTGGTCCCCTTTCTGCGACCTGGACAGCCGGCAAGAAGAACGGCGGCTCAAAGTACAGGCACTCCAGCCGCAGCTACGTGATTCAGGGACAGGCGTCTGACCCCGACGAGTTTGACGACTCGGTGATCATGCACGAGTACATGCACTTCGTTCACAATTCGCTGAGCTTCTCGGGCCCCAAGGGCTCCCACAACGGCCGCGTCAAGCCGGCACTGGCGTTCAAGGAGGGCTTCGCGACACTGCTTGGTCAGCACGTTCTCCAGAATCGGCTGTACATCGACATGGACGCAACCCCCTTTGACAGCATCACCGATCTCGAGTTGGACCCGAACCCCGAATACGTTGGAACCGCGGACGGCACAGTCCACGGGCTGGTTGCCGAGGACCTGACCTCCTTGCTCGTCTGGGACCTGCTCGACCCACACTCACCCGTGGAACCATTCGATCGCATCACCGCCCCATCGACGGTCATCGAGACGTTCTTCAACGAACTCGGACCGAGAATGACCACCGGTCGCGGCGCTGCAGGAGTCGATCTGGTGGATTTCCTGGACGGATTCCGGTGCACTGCGGGCGCGAGAATCAGCTCCGGGGGATCCTTCTACGATGGCGACCTTCCCGACATCCTGGCCGATCGCGCGTTTCCCTACGACATGGACCCGAACCCACCGTGTCCATGAACCAGCACTCACAGCGCCGAGCCATCGAGCTTCGAGTGGCACCGGCAATAGCGGTCGGGTCCGGCCGCCCCGCGCGCCCCCGGACTCGCGGCAAACCGATTTCGCCCGCGCTCTTGCGATGGCGAGGTTGACACCCGGGCCGTGAGGCGCGGGACCGGACTGCAATTCCGGAAACCCGGCCGCATTTCGGGACGGCAACCGGGACTGGCAGCAGCGGGAGACCCGTTCCGCCAAGGTCTGCACGGACCGGAGCTATTCAGCCCGGAGGTCGACCTGGTATGAAGACGCCGGAGGTAAACCCGCATGCTATCAGACCAGCTTCCTCCAGAGCTGATATGGGGGCTGATCCCGCGTTTCGTCGGCCTGATATACGTCCTGTCCTTCGCCAGCCTTATTCCACAACTGGAAGGGGTCATCGGAAGCCGAGGGGCGTTGCCCATCGCAGCCCGCCTCGATGCAATTCGGCGCGATTTTCCAGGTATGCGGCGCTTTGCGCAGCACCCAACGTTGCTTTGGATCAACAGCAGCGACCTCGTGATTCGCCTGATTCCATGGCTTGGCACGCTGTGCGGCATGTGCATCGTCTACGGTGGACCCCTGACCCCGTGGGCACTGGCATTGGCCTGGTTGCTGTGGCTCTCGATCGAGCCCGCGGCCCTGGTCTTTCCCTGGGATGCGATGCTGCAAGAGGTTGGCCTACTGGCGCTGTTCTTGCCGAGCCAGTCGTTGCCTGCCCTTCCCCAGTGGGAAGCGGCAGTGCTTCCCAACCCGACCATCACCTTCATGTTTCAATGGCTGGTCATCCGGCTCATGCTCGGATTCGGGAAACTGAAGTTCATCGGCACGACCATATCGGACCGGTTGTACATGCGCGGTTTCTTCGTCTGGATGCCCCTACCGACGCCACTCGGTTGGTACCTGCACCACGCACCGCGCTGGCTGCTGCAAACCATGTTGGGGTTCATGTTTGTCGCGGAGGTCATCGCCCCGCTATTGGGGCTCTTCCCGGGGCCCACGCGCGAGATATCGTTCGTCCTGCTCGCAACCCTCATGTTTGGCATTCAGGCCACGGGCAACTGGGGGTGCTTCAACATCGGATATCTGCTCCTATGCCTGAGTCTGCTCGATACGCAGGCGTCCATCTTCGACTGGACGCACGAGCCGTGGCTCGGTGGCTTCTGGCACTGGCGAACCGTGGGCGAAAACGCGCTGATGCTCGTCATGTTCATCACGAGTCTCTTCTATTTGGTCGGTGCCGACAGCTGGATCGGCAGATCGTTCATGCATCTGAATCTCGACAGGTGGGTGTGGAACCGCCGCTGGGCCCGGATCATGTTGAGCTACTTTCGCGCCATCGCGCCGTTCCGCGCCATCAACGGGTACGGCGTGTTCCACCCGCATGCGGACCCGCCGCTGCGTGTGGTTCCCGTGTTCGAGGGCAGCAACGACGGCGGCGCCACGTGGCGTGCCTATCGCTACAGACATGTGCCCACGCGCCCGTGTGATCGCCCTCCGATTGTGGCTCCCCATCATCCGCGGGCGGACGTGGCCATCTACTATGCCGGGCTGGCCGGCTTCGACTCCTCGTTCTACGGTGCCTACCTCGGTGACGGAACACCCTACACCTCCTGGACCCGGTCCTCCGCCGTGGAGCGAACCGCACAGCGGCTGATGCAAAACGATCCGCTGGTGTTCCGAGCCCTGGTTGAAAACCCCTTTCCGGACGCCCCACCTGACCTTGTTCGGGTCGCGGCGGTGGCCATGACCCCGACCAGTATGGCGACCCACCGGGCAACGGGCGACTGGTGGCATGTAAGACGCCTGGGGGTGCTCGTGTCCGCACGGGGCCGCGAGGACTGGCCAGAGCGCTACGCGGTTCCCGAGCCGGAGCTCTTTCACCCTGAGTGGGTAAACTTCAAGCGCCGCTCTGCTGCGCTCAAGGCCATCGTGCGTGCCCACGAGGAAGGCGTGGACCCGGACGAAGCCGTCATTCGGGGCTCGGATCTAACGCCCGACGATGTATGCGCATTCTGGAACGCGTTTGTCCCCGCCCTCACCGTCGCAAGAGGCGATTTCTCCCACCTGAAGGAACGGGCGGCCGCGCTGGAGGCACAGTTTGGTGTCGACGGGCTTGTGCGCAATGAGCGCATCCTGGAGCGCTTCGCCTGGTTGCTACGCGTCCGCACGGAGCGCTACCAGTACGCCGACCGAAAGCCCACCATCCCGATCGAGAGCTCCTTCCGCTACCACATGTTCCTGCACGAAGTGGTGACCGATGGGCGCGACGCATACCTCGCGATGCTGGCACAGCCCGAGACCGCGGCGGCACGCGCCGAGCACTCATCGGATGCGCTACAACTGTGGGCCCTCGCACTGCTGCGGTACGACTTGACGATGTACCACGTATGTGTGTTTCGCTGGATCAAGATGCTGGCCGACGCTCATGAGTATGAGGTGCCCGGAATCTTCGAGTACGTTCCTCTACTGCTCAGCATCGTTCCGGAGGACGAGGAGTTTCGGCCCCATGTCGAAAAGCTTCAGGACGGTGAACACGTGATCGAGGGCCTGTACCCTCCCCCCGAGTTGCCGGTAGCGCACGGGTAGCTAGGGACACCGGGCTAGCTAGTCTTGCTGTAGCTTCGGAACGTCGGAAGAACCGGACCGCAGTGTGGTGGTCTCCACAACCTTGAGCGCGGTCCGGGCCAGCAACTTGCCCAGGGGATCGATCAGCCACAGGGGCAGGAATTGCATGAGGCTCATCGCGTAGGCATCGGGGCCATACCGAACCATCGGACGATTGCGACGAACGGCACGAAGGGTCTTGCGGGCAAGCCTCTCTGGGCCCGGTGCGTCACGGATGAGCTTGCGTGCTTCCTCGGGCTTGAAGCCAACCCCTTCCCGCAGGACGATGTCGGTTTTCACTGTGCCCGGACACAGTACAGTGACACCCACACCGCGCGACGCGAGCTCCCATCTTAGCTGAAGGGTGTAGCCGACCACGGCGTACTTGGTGAGGGAGTAGGCGCTCATCCCCGGTACCGGGAACAGTCCCGCCGCCGAGGCGGTGTTTACCAGGTGCCCCTGCCCCTGCTGCGCAAAGTGAGCGCCGAAGATTCGACTGCCATGGACGACGCCCCCGATGTTGATATCGATGCTTCGCTGATACTGGGCAGCGGTAGTCTCGACCAGGGGCACCGCGGAAAACACGCCAGCGTTGTTGACCATCAGATGGCAGCCGTTGAGCTCGGCAAGGGTCCGATCGAGCAACGCCTGAACAGCGCCTGCCTTTCGCACGTCGGTTGGGATGCACAGCGCACGGCGCCCAAGCTTGGCGACTTCACTAGCCGTTTCCGCCATGCCCGGTTCATCCACGTCCGCCAGGGCGACGTCCATGCCGGCTGCCGCACACTCCATGGCCAGCGCTCTCCCGATGCCGCCGGCGCCACCGGTAATGACCGCCACCTTGTTCGTCAGATTCTTCACAGAGTCGCCTCGCCTTTCTTGACGCGGTCGCGTCCCTAGCCCGCATC
>JAPPOR010000555.1 GCA_028817905.1 Myxococcales bacterium | reverse complement strand
GTGAAGCCGAATCCCTGCGCGATCCGACGCAGAGTTCATGAATAATCCGGGCTAGCTAGTCACGCTGCCGTTCAGGCAAACGCGTCGCAGCGCTCCGGGAATTCGGGGCGGGGTGTTGATATTTCGACCCGACAGGGTGCATGTCTCGAGAGCGAGACCATGGTCAAGTCGACCCCATCGAGAGTACGGCGGCAGGCTGCGTGGCGAGTGGCGGTCGCGTGTGCCGCCCTGGCGGGGTGCGCAACGGTGCACCGGGACCCGCTCTATGAACGTTTTGTACGTCCAGCGGCCGAGACACGCCCGTTCGTCCGCTGGTGGTGGAACGGCGGACGCGTGCAACCAACGGAGATCAGGCGCCAGCTTGATATCATGGCCGTCGCCGGAATCGGCGGTGTCGAGATTAATACGATTGCGCATCCCCGCGGGGCCGCGGCCGAAGGCCTCGAGAGGTTTCCGGCGCTGGATTGGCTGAGTCCTGATTGGAACCGGGCGGTGCGCGCCGCGGCCGATCATGCGAGCCGGCAGGGCTTGGTCGTGGATCTCCTCGTCGGAT
This sequence comes from Myxococcales bacterium, assembly GCA_028817905.1. Classification (GTDB taxonomy): domain Bacteria; phylum Myxococcota_A; class Polyangia; order Polyangiales; family JAFGIB01; genus JAPPOR01. The sequence goes on along the minus strand of JAPPOR010000555.1, from coordinate 6,326 downwards.
CTGGGTGGCCGTTTGGTGTTCGCTCTCTGGCGGTGGGGGAGCAGACCCAGCGAGTGATCTTGGTTCGACAGGCGGTGCAAGGTCCTGCGACCCTCGAGACCTCCATCGATCTGCTGGTTTCCTTCCTGCGACAGGGGGACGCGAGCGATGCCGTCGCCGGCTCCGCTCCTCCATGGATGCCGAGCGATCGCGAGCTCATCTCACTGCGCCTGATGCCAGCGGAGTTGCCGTCGGACTTTACGCCCGGCATCGAGCTGGCATCTTCGGCCGAGGAGCAAACGGTCGACGTTCCGCCGGGTGACCACCTCCTCTACGCCGTGATTCGCGAGGCAGGCTTCACCCATGTGAAGTTGGGGGCGCCCGGGTCAGATGGCCCGGTCGTAGATCACTATAATGCGACGGCTGTGCGCAAGTACCTGGACAGGATGTCCGCTGCGCTCGCGCCGGCGCTGGATGGCGAGCTGAGCGATTTCATCCGTGCGGCCTTCGTCGACAGCTTGGAGCTCGACCACGCCAATTGGACTGCCGATCTTCCAGCCTCTTTTCGCAAGCGGCGTGGATACGAGCTGGCCCCCTACCTTCCGTTCGTGCTCGAGCCGGACGATCCAGCGGCCGAAGGGCCCCGCTGGGAAGTCATACGCCGGGTCCGCTACGACTATCTGTCTACCTTGCTCGAACTGTTTGAAGAGCGATTCATAGGAACGTACCAGCAGTGGGCTAGAGATAACGGCCTGCTCGCGCGGTTCCAGGCCTACGGCCGCGAGAGCCACCCACTGCACGGGAGCATGCAGATCGATCTTCCAGAAGGCGAGACGTGGCTGTGGCCGGACCCGCGACACAGCGAGCGCGTTTCGGTCGAGTCAACAGTGATCAACAAGTACGTCAGTTCAGCGGCCAACCTGACCGGTCAGCCAGTGCGGTCGTTTGAAGCGATGACCAATACCGTGCCGGTGTTTCGTGCGACCTTGCAGGACTTCAAGCGCGCGTACGATGCGAGCGTTTTGTCGGGCGTCAATCACCCGATCATGCACGGCTTCAGCTACACCCCGCGGGAAGCGGGGTTTCCCGGCTGGGTTCGCTTCGGAAGCTACCTGAATGAGCGCAACCCATGGTGGCCCTATTTCAGGAAGTTTTCAGACTACGCAGCCCGTGTTGGCACGGTCATGCGTGCCTCTGTGGCGCAAGCACGGATTGCGGTTTTGCCACCTCGGGCGGAGGAATGGCAGCACCATGGGCTGTTGTATCAGCCGTTTCCGGAAGCGCACTATCCACCGTATCAGTACACGCTCATGCAGGCGATTCATCAACACGGGTACGGGGCCGACTACATCAGTGAGCGCATCCTGCAGCGAGCGACGTTCAGCCAAGGGAAACTGCACTTCGGGCCGTGTGCCTATGATGTTCTCGTACTCCAGGAGGTCAATGCGATCCAGCCGCAGACGGCGGAGGCCATCGCTCGGTTTGCCCGTGCGGGTGGACGCCTGGTGTTCATCGGGAGCGCGCCGTCTCGGTATCCGGGCCTCGCCCGCATGCGGGAGAATGACCTCGCCGTGCAACGCGGCGTAGGGGCGGCTCTACATGCTGCGGGCAAGCGTGCGCACAGGCTCGATCCGCCTGGGGGGGATGATCTGCTGGAGTGGACCGGTGACATGCTGGCGCGGACAGGCGTGCCGCCCGACGTACGCATCGTTCCGGCCCAGCCGTTCGTGTCACAAGTCCATCACCGGGTTCACGACCGCCTCGGGGACCGCGACGTCTTCTTCTTTGTCAATACGAGTACGGAGGTCACTGCGCGCTTTTCGGCGGCGTTTTCTGGGATCGATGGGACTCCTTGGCGCTGGGATCCCGCGACTGGACAGCGGGATCGCCTGGGGCTCTCCGGACCGGGGCGAGCGCTGGAGGTTAGCCTGGCACCGACCGGCTCGCTGCTCGTTGTGTTTGACCCGGCCGACCGCGGATTGTCCGAGCCGGGAACCAGCTCGCATTGGCAGCTTGGGACAGCTCGGTTGAAGAACGCGACGCGACTGGACGGGCCTTGGGACCTCGAGCTACGACCGGCCAACGGGGACACCGTATTCGTCCGGGAGCAGGTGGCTCTGGGCGATCTAAGCCGCACGCGAGCGGACCCCGCGCTGTCGGGGTTCGGGGGGATCGCTGTGTATCGGACCACGTTCCATGCGACTGGCGAACGGACCATCCTCGACCTGGGCATTGTGCATAGCCTGGCGGAGGTATTCGTCAATGGAAGACCCGCGGGCGTTACCTGGTGGGGTCGCCATCGCTACGACCTGGCGTCACTGCTTGTCCGCGGAACCAACACGCTAGAAGTCCGCGTTGCGACGGTGCTCGCCAACTACATGAAGGCACAGCGCCATGATCGACAGGCCCAGGCCTTGGCGGGGTGGTTCGAGCCTATTCCAACCGGCCTAGTGGGGCCCGTTCGCCTCGGGCTATGAGTGACTGGCTCGTCCGGGTCGTAGTGCAGGCCCACGACCCGCCGCCGAAGTTATGAACTGTCCGGGCTAGGAAGTGGGAGGCTCGTTTCGGTCGACGAGCACACGCGCCGCCTCTACCGAGCCAAGGATTCATGGCTCCATCTGGCCAGTGAGGTGCTGCGTCTCGGTTGCGTGAGCACGTTGGTTGGGTCCGCCTTGGTTGGCTCCATCTGGCCAATGGCGTGCTGCATATCGGGCGCGCTATTGTGTTGCTTGAAGGGTCGTTTGCCACCCTTGAACGCAATGGAATAACAGTCATCGTATGGCGCATGTTGGAAGCCGCTTCCCCGGGTCCGGAGAACCTTTCTTGTCAGCGGGACGCCCGCTTGGCTCTGGCCTCGACCGTTGGTTGGCGCAGGCTTTGGCGAGCGCGAGACTGTTCGGTCGGAGTCAGGCCCCCGTTCGTCTGGGGAAGTTCCAGGTCGTAGGAGCGCTCGGGCGTGGCAGCAGTGGCTCCGTCTACGAGGCGCTTGATGTCGAGTGCCGCGTGCCTGTTGCCCTGAAGTGCCTTGCCGCTGCAGATCCTGCGCAGCGTGCTTCCCTCAAGCGTGAGTTCAGGGCCCTGCACGACATCTCGCACGAGAACCTCGTACAGTTGTACGAGCTCTTTAGCCACGCTGATGACCTCTATTTCACGATGGAGTTGGTTTCGGGTCCGAGTTTCTTGGACTACGTCCGACCCGTCACTGCAGGCAGAGCGCGGCTCGACCCGAGCCGCTTGCGTGCGGCACTGCGCCAGCTCGTCACAGGAGTATCCTATCTTCACGACGCGGGCACGATTCACCGCGATCTCAAACCCGCCAACGTGGTGGTCACCGGGACCGGGCGTGTCGTGATTTTGGACTTTGGTCTGGCAGCCAAGCCTTTCGGGCCGGGGGGCTCCTACTCTGGTTATGCGCGCCACGTGGGGACCCCCGCATACACGCCGCCAGAGGGGACCCCACAGGATCGGGCCGCACCTGCCGAGGACTGGTATGCCGTTGGGGTGATGTTGTTCGAAGCGCTGACCGGCCGGCGGCCGTTCGATGGAGGGGCCCAGCACGTGCTACGCGCAAAGCGAGCGCACGACGCTCCTCACCCGAGTGAGTTTGCCCGGGACCTCCCGCCGGACCTGACGGCGCTATGCGTCGGTCTGCTGCGCCGAAACCCAGCGGAGCGGTATGGGCGGTCTCGCGTCGCGAGCGAGCTTGGGACCGACTCCCACGCTCCGACGATGGTAGCGCAAGGGGTCGCGCGCGGTGACAGATTCGTGGGCCGTGAGCGGGAGTTGGCGGTGCTTATGCGCGCTTATCATGCCAGCGCGCAATGCGAGGCTCATGGTGTACTAATCCACGGGGATTCTGGCGTTGGAAAAAGCGCGCTTCTCGATCACTTCGTTCAAGCATTGCCGTGTTCGGCGCTCGTATTGCACAGTCGCTGTCACGAGCGGGAGCTGATCCCCTACAAGGCGTTCGACGGAGCGATCGAGCATCTGCGTCGTGAGTTGGCCGAGCAGGACGAGGCGGTTCGCGGTCGCTTGCTCCCCCGGGACATGGCTGCCCTGACGACTGCGTTTCCAGTTCTGCGGGGCTTGGCCGACGATCGGGACTTTCCGCACGAGGCAAAGCCTGATGCCCAGACACTCCGTGCCAGGGCGCGCGAGGCGCTCAAGGAACTGCTGCGACGCCTGGCAAGGGAGCGGCCGATCGTCATGGTGATCGACGATGCCCACTGGAGTGACGCGGACAGCGTCCGGCTGCAAGCCCATCTCACCGGCCCTCCCGATCCACCGGGACTACTGTTCATAGCGGCCTATCGAGACGGTCTTTCGTCGCGGATCGAGTCGGACGACCATAGCAGCGATGCCCCCAGGACCCCGCCGGGGACCACCGTCCTGCGCCTTCAACCGCTGGTCGAGGATGACGCGTCTAAGTTGGCCCGTCACCTGCTGCAGTCAGAGTTTGGAGACGATGAGCTCGCGCGTCGCATCGCCACCGAATCGGGTGGCAGTCCACTGCTCGTGGAGGAGCTCGTAGAGTGCGTCAGGTCGACGCCCTCTGTGGCGTGTCTCGATGCACCCGGTAAGCGCCTCGAAGCAGCGATCCTTGCCCGCGTAGGTCGGCTTTCCCAGCGGGGCAGAAGATTGCTCGAGACCCTATGCGTGGCCTCTGCGCCGCTGGAACGTGCGGTTGCGCTCAGTGCGGCACAGGATCCCGGTGGCTATGGCGAGCTCACACGCTTGAGTCATTTGCGGCTCATTCGATCGCGCAATGATGCACTAGAAAGGGTCGAGCCATACCATGACAGCATTCGTCAGGCAGTGTTGCGAGTGCTAGGTCAAGACGGAGCCAAGGCCGTCCACGCCAGCCTTGTCAGTGGTTTCCACGCCCATGGTATCAATGACGCGGAACGTCTGGTGCACCATGCGCTCGGTGCAGGAGATTTGCCCCTCACCCGTTCGCTTGCGGCGCGCGCTGGGAAGGCGGCGATGGACAAGATGGCGTTCGATCGAGCGGTGCGCTTCTTCGACCTAGCACTTTCAGGTGCTGAGCGACAGAAGGATGTGAGTCTCGTCGACTTGTTGGAGCATCGCGGCCGAGCGCTCGGCTACGCCGGCCGCAGCGAGGCAGCTGCACGGAGCTACCTCCGTGCCTGGGCCATCATGCGTCCCGGGCGGCGAGACCTTCGTCAGCAAGGTGCCACCCACCTGATTCGCGCCGGTCACCTTCGCGAAGGGTTGGCCTTGGCAAGTGAGGTGCTGCGGGCGGAAGGGCTGCCGTTTCCTGCTACGCATTGCGGCACCGTGTTGCGGATCACGTGGCATCGGGCCCTGGCTCAGCTCGAACGGGTGTGGGCACCGCCGGGCCGAACGTCCGTGACGCTTGAGAACAGGCGCCGCATCGAGACGTGCGCAAGCCTCGCCCAAGAGCTCATGTATTCCGCTCCGGCAAAGAGCGCGCTGCTTCAGACCATCTTCTACCGGCTTGCAGCGAGATCTGGAGACCTTCACTTCAGGCTCGAGGCTGCGGCCAGCCGGGCCCGCGGTCGGGCGATCGCGGGTGGCGCGAACGATGAACAACGCGTCCTTCGCATGTTATCAGAGGTCGGCCGGTTGGCCCGTCAGATTCGCACGCCGCGGGCAAAGGCTGTGGCTCAGTTCTCCGCTGCAAGTGGTGCGCTCTACATGGAGCGTTTCGCGGACGCGGCCAGAATCGCGGAAAATCTGGAGCAGAGGTGTCGCGAACAGAGCGTTCCCAGAACGTTCTGGGAGCAGAGTCAAACGGCGGCCATACATTGGGTAGGTTTGCAGTTCATGGGGCGCAGGGGCGCTGCTGCCACCGACGCTTGCACGTTGATGCGCGAAGCTCACGAGCGAAACGACCACTTGGCGGCTAGTGTGCTCCTGTTTGCGGCGTGCTGGCAACTCTTGGCGAATGACGCACCTGGGGACGCGCTCGACGCAATCGAAGGGACCGAGCGCAAGCTGAGCGGAGAGCTGCCTGCAATCAATGACACGGGGATCTTTCTGAGGACGATGGACACGCTCTTGTACATGGACGACGGAAAGGCCGCTTTGCATCTCGTAAATGCCCGGGGCCGGGAAGTCGAGCGCACCGCGGCGGGCAGTACGTTGATGCGGATCGCTTCGCGGTTTGCGGCCGCACGCGGCTTAATCACCGCTGCATCCGGAACGTCTGATGCGTTGGCCCGCGCACGCGCCATCGCACGGCGGCTGTCGCGAGACCGTACGCGTCTCGCCGTTGGGTGGTCTCTGATCGTCGAAGCTGGGATCCGCGCGAAGTTGGGCGAGGTCGAGGGGTGCATGGCTATGCTGGCGAGCGCCGAGGAAGT
>JAPPOR010001023.1 GCA_028817905.1 Myxococcales bacterium | reverse complement strand
GCCCGTTCATCGGTTCAGTCTTTGTGCAAACATGCGCTCGCCGCGGTGCGAAGGCGATCCAGCGCGCCGGCGCCGTGGGTGCGGGCCCCGAAGCGCTGATCATGATCAGCGATGGCGTGCCCAACGATATCTGCTTCGGGGGCGCCGGCGGGGACGGAAGCGCGCAGCGAGCGGCGGTCATTGCTGCGATCGAACGGGCCGCTCTGGCCGGAGTTTCGACCCACGTCGTCGGTATCCTGGACACAGACTCCGCCCTCGAAGCGTTCCTCGACGAAGCCGCCCAACACGGTGCGCCCGAGGATCCCACGGCTGCCGCGTACCTCCCCGGCACCCCCGCTGATCTCCACGCCGCCCTCGATGCCATCGCCGCCGTCGCCGCCGCGTGCGAACCTTAGCCCTAGCCCGCATCCATCACCAAATCACGCTCCCTCGCCCCTCGTCGTCTGCCTCGCGGGATGCTATCAGCGTACCATGCGTTGGCGAGTAGTACGTTCGATGACCCTGTTTCCGCCCGTTGCCCTCGTCCTGGCGGGGTGCACGGAACCGCTTGGCCAGCCGCCCCGTGACCAAGTCGACGCCGAGCAGGCGGAAAGCGGGAGCGGCCCGGGAAGCGGTCTGCTGATGGCTAGCGGAAGAGACGTGAGCAACGGTGTGCCCGCCTCCACAGCGCCGGTGCCTGGGCCCACCGCGCCGCCAGCACGGATGCCCGCGCCGACGCCGACGCCGACGACGCCGACGACCCCAGCGCCGACTTCCGCTCCGGAGCCCATGGCCATGGGCATGGCCACACCCACGCCTTCCGCGCCAGGCGCGCCTCCTCCTATGCAGCGGCCGAATGCTGCGAGTCCATGCCCCACTGACCTACCGATGCTGTGCCCGGATGGGTCCACCTGTGTTTCTCAGCTCGGTGAGTGTTCCGGGCAGCCCGCCGCATGTCCTGCGAACAACAGCTGCGGCGAGTGTCCTGATGACACTGCCGTCTATGCATGTCGCTACAAGAACGGCTTCGACAACGGCAACGAGGCTTGCATAGACTTTCCAGCCGTCCACGGCTGGAGCGCAGAAAGTGCCATGCAGGAATGTTCCGCCATCCCAGGCGTGGCCGAGCCCGTGGTCTCGAGTGCTCCCGGCAACAGCTGCCTCGTCCGATTCGGGGGCATTGAGGGAACGACGCGCTGCACCTTCACCGGGTCCCTGGGCAGCTATTTCGCATATGAGATCCCCGCCATTGGCTGCGGCTTCGGGGGCGGGGTTTTTGAACAGAATGGGCCATACTGCCTCGTGTACCAATGACGGTTCCCTGCGGTAGCGGCCCGGGACGATCGCGTCGGCCTGCGGCGCTGGGGTGTAGGGGTGTAGGGGTGAGGCGGCAGAGGCCTTCAACAACCCAGGGCACGTCCATACAGCGCGCTCTGCCAGGGTCCTGGGCCGGACTAGGGCATTTGAGCGAGGTACTGCACGGCACTCCGCTTTCGCCGTGTGGCTTTTTGTCGCAGCCGGCGCACCGTAATCCGCAGCCTCAACGGAGGGTCAGCCGCATGTCCCGAAAGTTGATCTCGTCCTCGGGAACAAGTGCGAGCGGCGACATGCCCTTGTCGAACTCGACCCGCCCAGTAACGCCGGTGCCGCTTCGATCGGCCAGCTCCATCCAGAGCGCGTAGACCCCGCTAGGTACCTTGCAGCCGTCCAGGCCTTTGAGATTCCACCGCACCTCGTGCACCTGGTGACCAGGCAGGGTCGCACTCGTGATAGCGTCCGTCGTGTCGCCGCCAGAGGCTTTCTTGAACGCCGTCAACCACTTGGCACGCCGAAGCCCCCACCGCGCGAGGGTTTTGACCCACGTGCCATCGGCATCCGCGATCCAGATCGCACCGACATTGCGCGGCGAGTAGCGGCCGCCGAGAGCCACCGTGCGCACCGAAAACGTCAGCATCGAAAGCGGCGACGAGTCGGCGGGGCAGTTCGCCTGCCCCTCGCGCGACGCCCCCTCACGCGCAGCTGCCGCAAGGAGATCCTCGAAGCGGTCCACGGCGGGCAGCGCCGCGTCTGTTTCCGCCCCCCCGTCGGCGTCCCACTGCGGTGCATAGCAGGACACTGCGGGGGAAGCGAGTAGGACCAGGAGCGTCGCTGGCCATGGTGCTCCGACCCAGCAGCTGCCTGTGCGCATAGCCGCCTGCACTTTCCTCCGCTCCACCATTGCGTGTAACGTCCGGCCGCACGATCCATGCTGCGGTCGCGCCAAGGACCAGCGACGTTGTCCGCTCTCGGTTGTAGCGCCCCCCTGGGGCACCCCGCACTTGTGGCCACCGCTATCGCCGCGGTGACCATGGGCGTCTGCGCGTGCCGATCTGTCGGTGGCGTTGTCACGGAAGCCTCGCAGTCCCTGTACGTGCGCAACGACACGGACCGAACCACGATCGTCTCGCCGCGCTCCCAGCTCTCCGCCGCGGTGGCGGAAAACCTGCAGCTCCAGGCGAGCTACGCCGTCGACGTCTGGACCGGCGCCTCGATCGATGTCCGCACGGCGGCGACCGCGGCGATCCACGAGACCCGCCACGAGGTCGGGATCGGCGGCGCCTATTCGCTCGCCGAAACGACGGTAACTACGCGCTACCGATATTCGATCGAGCCCGACTACGTATCCCACGGCGGCGTTCTCGGCGTGACCTCCGACTTCGCCCAGCGCAACACGACCCTTTCGATGTTCGTGTTCGGCGGGCACGACACGGTCGGCCGCGCCAACGACCCCAGCTTCGGGGAGACGCTCGACAGCCTCGGTGGGCGCGTTGGCATTTCGCAGGTGCTGCACGAAGGAGCCCTCGCGCGGGTCGGGTACGAGGCGACCGCCCTGTCGGGCTTTCAGGCCAGCGTCTACCGGTGGGTCGGGGTCGGCTCGGAGGGCACGTGCGCGAGCCTGTCGCCCTTCTGCGTGCCCGAGAAGGTCCCGAATGGGCGCACGCGCCGGGCCGCAACCGGCGGAGTTCGCCAGGCCCTTGGGAAGGCCGTGTCGCTCGACCTCGACTACCGCTTCTACTTCGACTCTTGGGGAGTGCGGTCGCAAACGCTGACGCCGAGCTTGACCTTGCTTCCGAACGAAGCGGTGCAAGTGACCCTGGATTACCGCTACTACACGCAGAATGGCGCCGACTTCTACCGGCCGAGGTACTTCGACCTGCAGTCGTCGGGTGGCCATGTCACACGCGACCGCAAGCTGTCCGCCCAGTACTCCCAGCGCGCGGGCATCGCGGTCGTCTACCGCATTCCGGCCGGCCCCCGTCGCCTTGTCGCGGGGCTGCGCACGAGTGTCACGCGGATCGACTACCGGGCTTTTGTAGGCCTCGAGCACGTGTATGCGATCGAGGCCAGCGGCTTCATCGGCCTCGAGCGATGAAGCCGCTGGCCTACGCAAGCGAGCCAGAATCATCAAGACCCCCATCGGCCACCACCAGGATGGCGGACCGGATGCGATGCCGGCGCCGGCCGTGCTGCAAGCAGTCTTGGGGGCATGCCCGACCGGGTGCAGCACACGGCGGAGTTCGAGCGCCCCGTCGCCCACCGGGGTTGTCGAGCTATCGCTGCGGACCACCCCCATCGCGAAGTAGAGCTGCTCCACTCCCTCGGGCGCGGTGAAGCTGAAGCGCAGCTCCTCGGCCCCGCAGTCCTCGACCCCCACGATGCGCCTAGCACCGACATCGAACGAGTAGAACGCCACACCGCCCGCCGCGTAGGCGCCACAGCGCTGGGCCGCCGGGGCCCCTTCTTCGTCAGGCACCAAAAGGGCGGCATGCTCGCCGCTAGGGGCCATGAGCTCAAGCTGCAGCGCGTGAGAGCTGTCAGGCTCGGCCCAGTTGATCACAACGTCGTAGCGCTTGCCCGGCTCGAACGTGTCCGGCAACCCCTCGATCGAGACCTCCGGAACCGTCCCCCCGCGATGGCACACGCCACAACCGAATGGGTCGTGCGGCGAGCCGGTGAAGTACCGCCCCGCACCGCCGCCCTCGATGGCCGCCTGCGCGAACAGGGCGGGGTCGGAAAACGCACGCGCACGGCCGCCAAGCGCGCACGCAAACACGCCCGAGGCCAGTAGGAGCCCGACGCGTAGCGTCATTTCCCGCCCTCGGCGGCCACATCCGCCTGGCCGCCGTCAGTCATCCGCGCCGTACCCTGGCCCGTCGACGCATCCTCGGCTTCCTCGGTTGTGTCATCCATGGCGATCGCCCAAAAGAAGAGGGCCTCGTAGCGGGGATCGCGCTTGCTCGCGTAGATGGCCCCACCCCAAGGATCATCGCCCGCGTGACCCGCGCCGCCGGCCTTCACCGCCAGCGGCTTCTTGAGCAGCGGCGCCCGCCGCGCCCCCCCGGGGCCCAGCAACATCGAACGCGCGCGCGCATAGCTGAGCGCCAGTTCGTCGGCCGTCGCCGGCGCGTAGGCATCCGTCTCGGGGCGAAGACGTGTGCGCCCGGGGCCCAGCACCAGGAAGGCGCGGTCGCGGTCGCCGTGGCAGGCGGGGAAGGCGCAGTCCGCCAGCAACACCGGATAGACGTCACGAAGAAAGTGGTCCGCGGGAGGTTCCGGAATCGAGAGCTTCTGCTGCGGGACGTCGCAGCCAAGCAGCCCACATGCGAGCCACCCCGCCGCGCAAAGCGCGCCGACCCGCGACGGGCGACGGCCCCGGATGAAGGCGGTTGCTCGCTCGCGATGCGCCCCTGGCCGGGTCATCGCGAAATCCCCCTCCAGAAGCCGTGCTCGACGCCAAGCGCGAGCCAGGCTTCCGCGGAGCGCGCGAGCCCCCCATCAGCACCAGCGACGCGCTCGAGATCGGCTAGGGCCGCACCCACCGTCTGCGTCTGGAGGCATGTGTATAGCCGGGCCTGCAACGGGGAGAGCGGGTACAGCACCTGCCCCGCTTCGCGTTGCTGCAGGGCCCAGGCGCGTGTGGCCGCGAGAGCGGGCGGCAACGCCACGGGGGCTTCTGGGCGGGGCTTGGCGAGCACGCGCCGTCGCAACTCGAGCAGCGGCCAGGACTCCTCAACGAACCGGACCGCGGCCGAGGGGAGCAACCGGGCTGACGCCAGGTCGTCGGCGGCCAGCCCGCCGAGCGCACCCGGCGCAAAGGTTGGCTCGGCGGGTGCGGCCACGACGTCGTTGAAGGCACGGTCGATCGTGACGGCCTCCGCGACGGACGCGCTGACCCCATCGGCATCCGATGCTGAGCCCCCGGCGTCGCGGAATTTGCGCACGTAGCCATCGAAACCGTTTGCGATGGCGGCAAGATCCCGGTGGCGCGGTGGTCGTTGCACGAGAAAGCCCAGGGCGGCCAAGTTGAAGCTTCCCGGCCCCAGCAAAGCGACGGTCAGCGGAAACGATCGCTGCATGGTGGTGATCAGCCGCAGCCAATACTGTCGGTTGTACGTGCCCAGGCGCGTGGGCCCGGGCGCATGGGGCCCCGCCTTGGCGGTGATGCAAAGCGAAGCGGGAAAGCGTTCGGGGTCGGCGGGCACGAGCCTGCCCGCGGAGACCGTGAAGGGCTCGCGCAGCATTCGCGAAAACTGCGCCTGGTAGTCGGCCAGCCATTGGGGCGCTCCGTTCACGACGTACTCGTCCCGGCGCCCGGCTTGCCCACCGATGAGCCGTCAGGGGCCCGCGCGGCCCCCGTCTTGCGGACCGCACGGGCGCGCGCAAGCTCGGCCTGCAGCTCGGCCATGGGCGGGATGTGGTCGTCCCACTCGAGCAAGGTGGGAAACGGCCCGAAGCGTTGCCATGCGCAGGCATACAGGTCCCAGACCTCGTCGCAGACAGCCTGGTCGTGGGTGTCGACGATCGTTCCACCGGGCAGGCGCGTGTGCCCGGCGAGATGGACTTGGAGCACTCGGCTGTAGTCGATCGCCTCGAGATACGGAAGAGGATCGAAGCCGTGGTTCTCGCTAGACACGTACACGTTGTTGATGTCGAACATGAAGTAGCACCCGGCCTCCTGAACGACCCGCGTGTAGAACACGTGCTCGGGCATGGTCGAACGGTGGTCCTCCACGTAGGTCGAGAGATTCTCCAACCCGAACGGGCGCCCGATCCGGCGCTGCACGTGGTAGGCACGGCTCGCGGCGAAGTCGACCAGGTCTTCGACATACGGCACCGGCAGAAGATCATGATGGTGCATGCCTTGAGCCGCAGTCCAGCACAGGTGGTCGGTAAAGAACGGCGCCTCGACCGCATCTGCCAGGCGCGCCACGGCATCCAGGTACGCCTCGTCGAGTGGCGTGTGACCGAGCAAGTTGAGGCCGACACCGTGCAGCACGACCGGGTATCGCTCGCGAACCCGCGCAAGCCGTGCTGCCTGGACCTTGGCTGCGCCGATGAAGTTGTCGGTAATGATCTCGAAGTAGTCGATCGGCGGCGCGTCGGCGTCGATACACCGATAGTGTGAGGGGCGCAGGCCCACGCCGAGCGCATCGGAGGCGATGGGAACAGACACGGTCAACCTGACTGCCCGCCGATACTGGGGCGGCCCTAGGGGCGGCGCAAGGGCTCTATCGCCGCAGCAGTCCCGGTGCGACATTTCACCGCACACCGGGTGCTTGCAGGCTGTGCGACCCCAAGTGATGGTGACCCCATGCGGAGCCATCGTGCGACCCTTTTGGTCGGCCTTTGGGCGCTCCTGTCCGGCTGCGCCGCAGTGGCGCCCTGGCAGCGCGGGAGACTCGCACGCGCGGACATGGCCGCGCCGACCGACGACCGCCTGTCGGCCGGGGAAGGCCATGCGCTCGCATATCGCGAAGGCTCCAGCGGCGGTGGCCCCGTCCAAGGCGGTGGCTGCGGCTGCAACTAGCGACCTTGAGTCAGCGTTCTGTGGGCGTTTGCGTCAAGTTTGGTCGCGTTACCTTGATTGGAAGCGTTTGGACAA
>JAPPOR010000689.1 GCA_028817905.1 Myxococcales bacterium | reverse complement strand
GGCGGGGATGCCGTGGCTCGGACTCGCGCTGCCCACGGGGGCGGGGTTTTCGGCGGTGATGGGCTCCGCTCCGTGACTCCATCCAGCCGATGGGGCGGTGCTCACCTCGTGCGGTGCGGGTACGCCGGTGGGAACGCCGGTCGCGGGTTCGGCGGCCATGCTGCTGGTCCGATCCGTCGGGGCCGGCGCTCCACGGGAGTCCTGCGCGGAGCGTTGCGCATTGGCCGCCTGGAAGTCAAAGCCGGCACTGCTATCGCTCTGCGTTGCGCGCTCGACCGTGTCGGTCTCCACATGTCGAATGCCGCGCGGAATCTTGAACAGCGAAAGCAGCCAGTCGTGCATCCAGATTTCGGGCAAGACATAGGGCTCGATCCGGCAGCCGGTCGCAAACCGCAGATCATCCAAGAGCCCGGGGTCACGCGGGTCCAGGACGGCGGCGTGCAGCACGTTGCCCTCGATGCGCATGGGCAAGAAGCGCAAGCGCTCCACCATGGGTCGGGTCACGCGTTTGATCGCTGCCTTCTTGGGTCGTTCCAGCCACTTGCGTGGTGGAAGCGGTACCTTGTGGAAATCGGAGAGGCACTCCGCCAGCTTCTCCACGCTGAGCACCTGGAGCTCCACGAGGTTGGTCCCCAGGCGGTCGCCATACACGCTCTGATGGCTGAGGGCTTCCTCCAGGCGCGTAGCGTCCAGGAGGTCGTGCTGACACAGGTATTCCCCGAGGCGCATGTTCCTCAGTCAAGAAGTGTACCGGAACACCTGCGTAGCACCCGAGCCCACCGTGTGGGATGACTGCGCTAACTGGAGCCTCCAAGCGTTCGGTTAGAACGGTTTCGCGTCGCCCGTTCCAGTCGCAGAGGGCGCGTGGCACGCGATGCATTCTCCCGCACCTTGTGGTTGTTTGGCCCCGGGCCGTCACCTCGCCACCACATCGCATACCAGCGCTGGGACACGATACCCTAGATCGAGTCATGCCCGCACCACCCCAGGCCGGCGCCATGCGAGAGCCGGAGCAGACCGCCCAAGTCGTTGTCGACCAATGTCTGGACGCCGCCAACAAGCTACGCGCGAGCGATGTGCACATCGAGATTCAGGACGGAAAGCTCGTGTTCAGGATGCGGATCGATGGCCGTCTGCGGCAGTGGCGGGAGCTCCCGCTGGACCTTCATCCGCAGGTGATGGCCCGGCTCAAGATCGTCGCGCAGTTGGACATCTCGACCAAGCGCAAGCCACAGGACGGTCGCTTCACCCACCAAACCGAAGCGGGTCTCAGGGACTACCGCATTGCCACGGCGCCCATGCTCGAAGGGGAGAAGGCCGTAATCCGTGTGCTGGCCACCGACCTGGCCAAGCTGAACATCAACAGTGTCGGGTACTCCGAGCCCAACCAGAAGGTCTACATGGAGTTGCTCGCGCGGCCCCATGGCTTGCTGCTTCACTGCGGCCCGACGGGGAGTGGAAAAACCACCGCACTGTACGCAGCTATCAACCACCTCAGCAAGGGCTGGCGCAACGTCCAGACGATCGAGGACCCGGTCGAGGGGCGCTTGAGTGGGGTGAACCAGGCCCAAGTGAATGCGGAGGCCGGCCTGACCTTTGCCAGCATCCTGCGCGCCTACCTGCGTCAGGATTGCGACGTGATCCTGGTCGGTGAGATCCGCGACGCGGAAACCGCTGAGCTTGCGGTGCAGGCATCGCTGACCGGCCACTTGGTCCTGGGGACCATCCATACGAACACGGCGGTCGGTGCGGTGACGCGTCTCGCCGACATGGGCGTGCCCCCCTTCTTTCTGGCAACCGCGTTGGTCGGCGCCATCAGCCAGAGGCTGGTACGAAGGCTATGCAAGAGCTGCCGTCAGCCCTTCCAGCCTTCACTCGAGATCCAGCGCCAGTGCAACCTTGGGCCACAGCACCAGCTATTCCAGGCCGCCGGGTGCGGTGCATGCGGCAAGCTCGGCTACCGCGGCCGTGTGGGAATTCAGGAAATCTTTTCCGTCACCCCTCGGCTGCGCGAGGCGATCCAGCAAGGCCTGCCGGAGTCCGAGTTGCAGACTCTGGCCATGCGCAATGGGATGATCAACATATTTCTGGATGGCGTCGCCAAGTCCGTTGCGGGCCAAACGACCATCGAAGAGGTCTACAAGAGCGTCGTCGCCGAGGGCTAGCCCAGCCCCGGGCCACGGGGGAGCGGTGGCTGGACCGGGGTTGGGTCCTCGACGTTCGCATCGGTCGAACAGGCGGGTCTGTTCCTTCGAGCTATCGCGTGCGTTGCAGCAAAGCGTCGGCAGGAGTGCTATTCACAGCAGGATGTCGCAGGGCTCTGAGCAAGATAAGGCGGGAGTTCGTCGAGAGGCGGGGGAGGTGCAGCGACGGCTGCGTGGACTCCTGGATACCGGCCTAGTTGGTCGGGTGGTGGTCGCCATCGGGAACGTATGGGTACATTGGCGTCCGACGCGGTGGCGACCGTTGCCGGCCCGCGGGCTCCTGGTTTTGACGTCTGCACAGCACGCGACCGCCACAGCCGTAGCCGAGTGTGTGTGCCCCGCGGGGCAGGGCTTCCCGGGCGCTGCCGAGGTGGGGGTGGCGTCCAAGCTGGATGCGATCCTTGCTCGTTCGGATGAGACCTTGCAGTGGCAGCTGGCGCTGGCACTGAGCCTGATCGAGAGCGGGCTAGCCGCCGGTCTCATGGGGGAGGGTCTTGCGCCTTTTTCCCGGCTCGATGCGGATGCCCGCGCGCGTCGCATGCGCGTCTGGCGCGACTCGCGCGTAGGCGCGCGCCGGGCGGTGGCAGTTGCCCTGCGAAATGCCTGCGCGGTGATCTACTTTGGCGATCCGCGCACCTGGGGTTCGACCGGATACGCGGGGCCGCCATCCCCGGCCGCCTTGCGCCACACCCATGGGGAGAACCTCATCGACTTTGCCACCCTCAGAGCTTCTGGTCCGCGTCGATGAGCTTCTTTACCGGTGCAGCGTTCGACCGGGACTGCACGCTCGATGCCGATGTGTGCGTCGTCGGCTCGGGGGCCGGTGGCGCCCACGTGGCCCAGCGTCTCGCCGCGGCGGGCAAGCGCGTGGTCGTGTTGTAGGCCGGAGGACTGCATACGAGCGACACCTTCGACCTGCACGAGGCCAACATGATTCCGCGCCTCTACGAGGGGGGTGGGGTGCGCCACAGTGAGGACGGATCGGTCGCCGTGCTCCAGGGACGCGCGGTCGGCGGCACCACGGTGGTCAACTGGACAACCTGCTACCGCACACCGCAGCGGACGTTCGACCACTGGGCTGAACACCACGGTGTGACCGGGCCGACGAGTGCGGCCCTCACTCCCCACTTCGAGCGGGTCGAACGTCGCCTTGGGGTGGAACCCGTGTTGCTTTCTCAGGTCAACCTCAACAACCGCGTGATCTGGGAGGGGGCGCGACGACTTGGCTGGGAGGCGCACCTCATGCGCCGGAACGTCAAGCGGTGCGCCCAAAGCGGCTATTGCGGCATGGGGTGTCCGGTCGACGCCAAGCAATCGATGCTTGTCACCATGTTGCCCGACGCCGTGCGCTGTGGCGCCAGCGTCTATGCCAACGCAAACGCCGAGCGTGTCCTGACGACGGGTCGGAGGGTCACTTCGGTCATCGCCCATGTGCACGACCCAGAGACCGACAAGCCCAAGGGGTGCACGCTCACAGTTCGGGCCGCGTGTACGGTTCTCAGTGCCGGCGGCATCAACTCACCTGCCATTCTGCTGCGTTCCGGAATCGACCCCAACGGGCGTACGGGCAAGCGTACGTTTCTGCACCCGGTAGCGGGTATCATTGGCGAACACACCGAGGAGATTCGTGGCTTTTCCGGGGCTCCCCAGGCCGTGGGGAGCCAGCAATTCGAAGTGCGCGGCGACCGCATGGGGTTCACGATCGAAGCAGCGCCGGTGTTTCCTGCCGGTGCCGCGGGCTTCGCGTCCTGCTCGGGTGCGGCCCTGCGGGCATTGATGGCGCGTTTGAGCCATCTCAGCATCACGATTGCGTTTGGTCATGACGGCTTCCACCTCGAGGACCCCGACGAGGGCGGCACGGTGGGGGTGGATGCACGTGGTCGGCCGGCCTTCCACTACCGATGGACCCCACGCCTGCGAGAGTATCTGCTGGCGGCCAATCTCCGACTCGCGGAGCTGGTGTTGGCGGGGGGCGCCGACCGGGTGACCACCTTGCATACGGATCCAGTGACGCTGGGCGGGGTGGACCAGCTCTCGCGCATCCGTTCCGCAAGCTTCGAACGCCTGTACTATCCCCTGTCGAGCGCCCACGTGATGGGCGGCTGCGCCATGGGCCCCGACCCGGACCAGGCCGTGGTGGACGATCGCGATCTGCGGCATCACTTCTTCGACAACCTGTTCGTGATCGATGGGTCGGTCTTTCCGACCTCGGTGGGGGCCAATCCGCAGTTGTCGATCTATGCACTTGCCTCATGGGCAGCCGAACGCCTCGCACAACGGTTCGGCTGAGCGCCACGGCTGCACTTGCCCTGGCGGTGGGTGGCCCATCCGGGTCAACCGGGTCGCTCTGACCCCTTTTGGGGTATGAAGTGTTGCGCCACGGACCCGGCCTGTCCTCGGGGATAGGGTTTGGTGGCCGCCTTGGCCGTGCCCCCGAGTGTCCGTCCCCGGTGGTGTTCGGAAGGCGGTGGAGTTGGGTGGCCGAGGGTGGACGCTAGGCGCCTCGGTTGGGTATATCCCCGGGCAGCGCGTGGCGGATCCAAGGCTATTCTCTGCGCCGCACTTCCGGAGAGGGCGGGATACCGGGCTGTGACACAAGGGATGTATCAGCGGGTAGCGCAGGTGCCTGGGGTTCTGGCAACCAGGCGTTCGGGGCGTGCCGGCTTGTACGCGTGCTCGCTGGCGCTTGCGGCCTGCTCGTTCGCGCTGGATGTGGACGACGACCAGTGCACGATCGACGCGGACTGTATGGTGAGCGGTCTCGGGGGGACGTGCTCGCAGGGGGTATGCGTCGCAGCAAGCGCTTCGACCGCCTCGCCATGCATCGGTTCCGAGTGCGGTGACGATGGTGTCGGCGAGTCAGGCGGCGCGACCGTGTGTGGCGGTGTCGTTTGCCCCCAGGCAGATGCGCTCTGCTTCCACGGCCAGTGTGCCTCGCAGGAGCTCGTCGCCCCCTTCATGTGTGATGCCGAGCAGCCGGCGCCAACGCACATGATTCCCGTTGAGCTCTACGTGGAGGAATACGTCAAGCGGAACCGACCCCTCGCTGGACTGCATATCACGGCGTGCCTGGCCATGGATGTGTTCTGCGACAGTCCGGTGACGCGAGCGGTGGACGCGGAGGCGACAGGCATCCTTCGGTTCCAGGTTCCCCATGGCTTCGAGGGCTACTTCATGATCGAGAGCGATGTCACGATGCCATTCGTGATGGAGTTCACGAAGGCGCTCGTGGAGCCGCTGATCAACCGTGAGGTGCGGGTCGCCGACTACAAGACGATTGAACAGTTGACCGCCGTGACGAGTGCCCCCGTCGATCTCGAGCAGGGGATCGTCATTGTGGAGGCCTACGATTGCCAGGGGGGGCCGCAGGGGGGTGTTCATTTCAAGGCTGCCAGTGCCGCGGCTCTACCTTTCTACCTGGTCAATCTGCTCCCGAACCTCGAAGCGACCACCACCGTCCACGACGAAACCTCCGGGTACGCCGTGGGTGGATTCTTCAACGTGCCGCCAGGCCTTGTCCTGATCACTGCCGAGGTCGGCGTGGACGGGCCCATGATCGATACACACAACGCCCATGTGCGGTCCGGCGCCATGACGTTTTTGGATGTGCGCCGCTAAGGCACCGGTCGTCGAGGGAAACGCGATCTAACACCGTGTCACAGCCTGACCACATGCTCTCGAACGAACGCTTGGGCCGCTACACGCTGCTCGGCACCCTCGGTCAAGGGGGGATGGGAACGATTCACCTGGCCGTCGCCGGCGGGCTCGGTGAATTTCGAAAGCTGCTAGTGGTCAAGGAGCTGCGGCGGGATCTGGCACGAAACCCTCGGTTCGTCCAGATGTTCCTCGACGAGGCAAAGCTGGCCGCCCGCCTGAGCCACCCGAACGTCGTACACACCGTGGAGGCCGGGCAGGACGGGGAGCGGCTCTTCCTATCCATGGAGTTTCTGGACGGTCAGCCCCTACACGAGATCATCAAGCGAGGGCGCGTGGAACCGCCCCTACTCTTGCCAGCCTACCTGCACATCCTCTGCAATACCCTGGCGGGCCTCCACTATGCCCACGAGCTGGTGGACTACGACGGAACGCAGCTGGAGATCGTGCATCGTGATGTCAGCCCGCACAACGTTTTCGTAACGTACGACGGGCACGTGAAGGTCGTCGACTTCGGAATCGCGCGCGCGGCGGACACCGAAGACCCGACCACGCCGGGCGTCTTCAAGGGCAAGTTCGCCTACGCCGCGCCAGAGCAATTGCTGGGCCTGCCTATCGACCGCCGGGCCGACGTGTTCTCCGCCGGGGTGATGCTTTGGGAGGGGGTCGTAGGGCGCAGGTTCTCCACCGGGAAACTGAGCCGAGAAGCGATCGAGGCGCGCACGGCCGGCGACTACCCACGCCTCGCAGACGCTGCGCCCCAGGCCGACCCTCCTCTTATCGAGATATGTGATCGAGCCATCGCCCTGGACCCCGAACATCGCTTTGCTTCTGCGGAGGAATTCCGCGGGGTGCTCCAGGGCTATCTCTTCGAGCGCCAACACAATGTCGGTGCCACGGAACTCGGTGCACTCGTCAGGGCGAAGTTTGTGCAGGAGCGCACGCGTACGCATGGGTTGATCGGCGAGCACATTCGGGCCCGGAACCTGACCGAGTCCATGGTCCGATCCCTGCGGGAGTTTTCCGGTGATGTCCAGGGCAGTGCGGGGCGTGATGTGACCTCATCGGGCACGGATGTCACCCCAGTCCTTCGGGGACTGCGACAGGAACCCTCGCCGCCGCCGCAGATCGATGACGACGATGAGCTTGCCAACTTCGGCAAGCTTGCGCGGCCACAACATGGGACCAAACGCATGGCGCTGGCAGGAACGCTGGTGGGGCTTGCGCTGCTGCTGGTCTGGTGGAACGTCGACTCCGACCAGCCGTCGGTGGTGTCGCTTCCGCCCTCGTCGCAAGCAGCCAGCTCTGCCGCCGGGCCGACCCGCAAGCAAGCGCTGGTGGAGACCGACGTTGCAGCCGTGCAGACCCCGGACCCGCCGTCGAGTCCGCCGTCGGAGGAGCCACCCGGTCAGGTGTCCGCGCCGACTCGTGACCACCGAGACCGGCGCGCTGCCCGACGCGATCGTCTTGGTCCTGTTGGGAGAGGCGACAGGCGCTCGCGCGCTCGAGGCACGGGCCCTTCGGCTCGCCGCCACGCCCGCCGGGAGGCGGCCGAAAGGCGAAGGCGCCGCGCCGCGCGCCGGCAGCTCGGTCGCGAGGGGCCGAGCAGGCGGGTGCATGGGGACGCGATACGAGGTTTGCACCGCGGCTCTTTGTCTCGCGGCCCTTCTCTGGGTTTCGAGGATCTCGAGCAGGACAGTGTGGCTTCCGGCTCTGACGAACTGACCGACTCCGATGATGCTGATCCCGTACCCATTGACGAGCCCGAACGCATTGACCGCGTGGGTGGCGAGGATGTGGCCACGGAGGAAATGAACATGGGGGACGACCTTCGCCGCATGGGCGAGCGTCAAAAGCGGGAGCTCGATCTGGAGGATCCCTTCTGATGTCTCGTACCGGTACCTTCCTAGTGCTAGTCGGCGCGTTCAGCGCCCTTCGGCCCGTGCATCTGGCCGCCCAGTCAGCTGAAGAACCGGCGGATGACGTCCTTGCCGGCGACGTTCTCGGTGACGTCGCAGACGGCGACGACGAAACCGGTGACGGCGAAGCTGGTGACCACGAAGCCGGTGAGGAGGCCGTCGGCGAAGCGCGCGCGCACTTCCGCAAGGGCGTGGATTACTATGGGGATGGCGACTTTGCTTCATCGCTGCTGGAGTTCGAGCGGGCGTACAAGCTTCAACCGACCTACCGGCTGCTGTTCAACATGGGCCAAGTGGCCTACGAGCAGCGCGACTACATCGCTGCCGAAGGATATTTCTCCAAGTACCTTGTTCAGGGCGGCGACCGCATCGACCGGGAGCGGCGGGATGCAGTCGAAGCGGACCTTCGACGCCTTCGAGGGCGGATCGGTCGCATGCGCGTGCGCGTGGACCGGGCGGGCGCCCGGGTGTTCATCGATGGGAAACCCGTGGGCCGTTCGCCCTTTAGGGCGCCCGTCCGCGCGAGCGCTGGTCGGCGCTCGGTACGCGCCGAGCTGGCGGGCTTCGCGTCCGTTGACAGGTCGGTTGAAGTCGTGGGTGGAGAAGAGGTCGAGGTGTCTTTCGAACTTGGTGTGCCTCTTACCCAGTCCAGCGCGCCGGTCGTCGAAGAAAACCCGTATCGCGGTGGGTCGTCTTCGGTGGCACCCTGGGTGGCCGGCATAGGGGCGGGTGCGCTGGCCGTCGGCGGGGGCGTACTAGGCTACCTCGCCTACGCAGACCAGCGGGACTACGAGGGTGCCCTGGCCCGCAACACCAGTCGCGCCGAGTTGAACGCGCTGTCGGACGCTGCGCGGCAAAAGGCGCTCGCCGCCGATATCCTGCTTGGGGCCGCGCTGGTGGCTGGGGTGGTTACGGTCATTCTGGCGCTCACCGGTGACGACGGTGAGTCTCCCGCTCCGCGGATGGCAGCCCAGCTCGGCGGCCGCCCCATCGGGCATCCGGGCGGATGGGCCCCGGGCGGGACGGCCCGCTTCTAGCAGCTAGAGAAAATGGGGAGTACTCCCGTTGGCCGCCCGTGACGCCGAAACCCTGCGCGATCCGACGTGAATCATCCGGGCTCGGTGAGCTGCGTATCGGCCGTGATGTGGTAGGCTGGCGCGATGTTTCGCGGGCGCATCCGGTCCATCCATTTCGTAGGGATTGGCGGCATAGGCATGAGCGGGATCGCAGAGATTCTGTTGGCCTACGGCTTCTCTGTAACCGGCTCGGACCGAGCGGCCAGCGAGACCACCGAACGCCTGTGCACCCTCGGGGCCGCGGTGGCGGTGGGGCATGACCCTGCGCACGTAAGGTCGTCCGACGTGGTCGTCTACTCATCGGCCATCGCATTCGACAATCCAGAGATTGTCGAAGCGCGCCGGGCTGGCATCCCCGTCATACCGCGCGCGGAGATGCTCGCTGAGCTCATGCGCCTGCAGGACGGCATCGCGGTCGCGGGCAGCCATGGCAAGACCACCACCACGTCCCTGTTGGCGACCGTGCTGCGGGAGGCGTCGCTCGACCCGACGGTGGTCATCGGTGGCAAGTTGAACTCGCTCGGGTCCAACGCGGCCCGGGGAACCGGGGATCTTCTGGTCGCTGAGGCGGACGAGTCGGACGGGTCGTTTCTGCACCTATCGCCAGTGATCGCCGTAATCACGAACATCGATCCCGAACACCTGGATCACTACGGAGACCATGAGCAACTCAAGCGGGCCTTTCTGCAGTTTGCCCAGCGCGTTCCATTCTACGGGCTCGTGGTCGCCTGTTTGGATCATCCGCATGTCCGCGATGTGATTCCCAGGGTCGAAAAGCGCGTGGTCACGTACGGCCTGTCGCAGGAAGCGGACTACCGCGCGCGTGCCGTCGAGCAGATGGGTCTCAAGATGTCCTTTGAGCTCATGGTGCGAGGTCGCAGTCGCGGGACCTTCGAGGTGCAGATGCCAGGCCAACACAGCGTACTCAACGCCCTGTCTGTGATCGCAGTGGCCGACGAACTCGGGGTGGACAGCGAAGTGACGCGGCAGGCGCTTGCGGGCTTTTCGGGGGTGCAACGGCGGTTCACCGTGTTGGGGGAAGTTGCGGACATCACAGTCGTCGACGACTATGGCCATCATCCAGCGGAGGTCGAGGTCACCCTTGAAGCTGCCAGGCGTGCCTATGGACGCAGGCTCGTGGCCGCTTTTCAGCCCCATCGCTATTCGCGAACACAGTTGCTGTTCGGCGAGCTTGCGCGCGCCTTTGGCCTCGCTGACGTGCTGTTGGTCACGGACGTACACGCCGCCGGCGAGGCGCCGATCGAAGGTGCCGACAGTGCTTCCCTCGTGGCCGCGATCCGGGCCGCGGGTCACCAGGACGTGACCTACGTGCCCGATCACGGCGCGCTGGTCTCCTCCCTGACCGATCGAATCGAGCCGGGGGATGTCGTTCTTACGCTCGGCGCCGGCAGCATCGCCCGCATTGGACCTGCTCTGATAGACAACCTGCGACGGGTCGCGAAGAAAAGGACCTCAGTCGAGTAACGTCTCCGAGGTCTGTGGGGTGGTCCGCTTCCGAGCGCCCTAGCTAGCGAGCCCGCACCTGTCAAAAAAGCAGAAGAGCCCGTCAAAAGAGCAGAAAACGGGGCTTTGGCAGCGCAAAGTGATAATTCTAGTGATCGGCAGCTTCATCGGGTCGGGTAGGCCCTGCTGGCCGCGTTTCCGAACCTCGCAGCGATGATCGTCAGGGCAGCCACGGCAACGACCACACGGGAGATGCGCCCGAATCGCAAGCGGACTCCAGGGGCGCGGGCGACCCAGGCCCGGGGTCCAGACAACAGGGCGACGCGTCCTGGTCTACTCGTCCGGCTGCAAGCCGGGCCGCGCGCGACTGCTATCGCGGGGAGCGTGCGGCGGGGTGCCGCGCGTTTATGGGTCCGACTGCGGGTGCCTGCCATGCATGTGCTGCGTTTGCTGGCACTCGCGGGAATCATCGCGGGTATGCTTGCCGCAGGCCAAATGGTGGAGGCGCACGTGCGCACGTCCCCGGCCTTTGCGACCCGATCGATCGAAGTCACCGGGCACGCGCATCTGACCCGTGCGCAGGTACTGGCGGCCGCGCAGCTGGCGGTGGGCGAGAACGTGTTCGTGACGGCGCCGGAGGACGCGCAGGCGGCTCTGCGCTCACATCCGTGGGTTGCCAGTGCCACCGTCACCCGAAGGCTGCCAGATACTTTCGAGGTGCACCTTCAGGAACGGACCCCGGTGGCGCTTCTGGCCCTTGATCAGCTCTACCTCGTGGGAGCCGACGGTAGTGTCTTCAAGCCCCTTGAGCCCAGCGATCCGTCCGACATGCCCGTCATCACGGGTATCGACCCGGACGCATTTGCGCGCGATCGGAGCTATCGGACGAGCGTTCTGGTCAACGCCGTGGCGCTGCTGCACGACTACCGCGACGTGGGCCTGTGGCGGCGCACGCCGATCGCGGAAATTCACGCGCTGCCAGGTGAAGCGTTTCTTCTCTACGTTGGGAAGGAGGAGACGCAGGTGCGGCTCGGCAAGCGCCCGTTTCGAAAGAAGCTTCGTCGGTTTCGCAAGGTCATCGATCAGCTGGAGCGCCAGAAGGCCGTTGCGGACTACGTATACCTCGACAACGTCCGCCGGCCTGACCGCGTGACGGTGCGGCTACGGGTCCAGTAGCGCGTGCGATAGCGCCGCTACCCCACTTTCGGTTTCCGGGCACCCGGGCTAGATCCCGGTTTTTTTGCAGATTTTTTGTGCTTCTGGGAGCGCTGTGTATCCCTCTACGGCAGGCGTCTTGCTGTAGCGAAGAGGGACCATGGCGGACAATGAGCTGGTAGCCGGACTAGACCTGGGCACGACGAAGGTGTGTGCCATCGTTGGGGAGCGGGTAGACGACGGCATCGATATTATCGGGATCGGCACGGCACCTTCGAAGGGGCTGAAGAAGGGCGTAGTGGTCAATATCGAGTCGACCGTACAGGCGATCCGCACGGCGGTCGCTCAGGCGGAGACGATGGCCGGATGTGAGATCGGGACGGTCTACGCCGGGATTACTGGCAACCACGTGCGCGGCTTCAATCAGGAGGGAGTCGCGGCGATCGCCGAGCGCGAGGTGACCGAGGAGGACGTCGAGCGGGTGCTAGAGCAATCGCGCGCGATTCCGCTTCCTAGCGACCGTCAAGTTCTCCACGTTCTTCCGCAAGAGTACATTGTCGACGAGCAGGACGGGATCATCGAACCGGTGGGCATGAACGGCGTGCGCCTCGAGGCGCGCGTGCACCTGGTGACGGCCGCGTCCGCCAGTGTACAGAACGTGATCAAGTGCACCAGCCGGTGCGACTTGGATGTCGCGGAAATCGTATTGGGGCCGCTCGCGAGTGCCGACGCCATCCTATCCCCCGACGAGAAGGAGATCGGGGTGGCCGTCATTGACATCGGGGGCGGCACGACCGACGTGATCGTCTACGTCGATGGTGCAGCCGTGCACACATCGGTCATTCCGGTGGGCGGCCTTAACCTCACGAACGACGTGGCCACCGGCCTGCGCACCCCAATGGCGGAGGCCGAGCGCATCAAGATCAAGTACGGGTGCTCCTCCTCCCACATGATTGAGCAGGACGAGACCATCGAGGTGCCTTCGGTGGGCGGTCGGGCGGCGCGTGTACTGCCGCGCGACATCCTGGCGCAGATCCTCGAGCCGCGGGTTGAGGAGGTCTTTTCGGCGGTGCAGCAGGTATTGGCCGAGACCGGGTACCTCGAGATGCTCGCGTCCGGGGCTGTGCTGTGTGGTGGGGCGACCCTGCTGGACGGGATGCCAGAACTCGCCGAGCAGGTTCTGGGCTTGCCAGTGCGTCGCGGAATGCCGCAAGGGGTGGGTGGGCTGGCCGACGTGGTTCGCAGCCCGACCTATGCGACCGCAGTCGGGCTAGTCAAGTACGGTGCCGAGCAGATGGGGCGCGCGGTTCCCGAAGAAGTGATCGTTCCGGTGGGTGCCACTCGAGGGGGCCTTGGCGCCCGGATCGGTGGCTGGTTCCGGGACGTGTTCTGAGCTTTCTATCCGGGCCGCTTGCGGACCGGATTCGGCGCGGAGGGCGAAGGGGCGTCTTGGCCGTTCGCGCGTTTTCAACACGTGACAGGCATCAAGCAGTTGGGGCTGGGCAGCCCCACGGAGGCAGGTGATGGGAATCTCAATCGAATTCGCAGAAGATGCGGAGCTGCAGGCGCGTATCAAGGTCGTTGGCGTGGGAGGTGGTGGCGGCAACGCGATCAACACCATGATCGAGAGCGGTCTGGAGGGTGTGGAGTTCATTGCGGCCAACACCGACACCCAGGCCCTCTCGGAGAATTTGGCCCCGGAAAAGATTCAACTCGGTGCAGCGTTGACCCGGGGTTTGGGCGCGGGTGCGGAGCCGGAGGTGGGTCGGAAGTCGGCGCTCGAAGACGTGGAGCGGATCGCAGACGTGCTCGAGGGTGCGGACATGGTGTTCGTGACCGCCGGGATGGGAGGGGGTACCGGCACCGGTGCTGCGCCGATCATCTCCCAGATTGCCCGCGACCAGGGTGCGCTCGCCGTCGGTGTGGTGACCAAGCCGTTTCGTTTCGAGGGTCGCCGCCGGATGGGTAACGCCATCTCTGGTCTGAATGAGCTTGCGGAGGCGGTCGACACGATCATTACGATTCCGAACGAAAAGTTGCTGGCCGTCGCCGATGACGACATGGCGATGATCGATGCGTTTCGGCGCGCCGACGATGTGTTGGTGCAGGCGGTCCGGGGTATCAGTGACCTGATCGTCAATGCCGGCATGATCAACGTGGATTTCGCGGACGTCAAAACGATCATGAGCAGCACGGGGCGTGCGCTCATGGGGACTGGCTATGGTCGCGGGGAGAACCGAGCACTGGAGGCGGCGGAAGTAGCCATCAATTCGCCTCTTCTGGATGACATTCGTGTCGAAGGCGCCACCGGCATTTTGATCAACTTCACGGCCGGGCCGGACATCAAGCTGCGTGAAATCAACCAGGCGGCGAGCTTGGTTCAGGAAGCCGCGCACGAGGACGCGAACATCATTTTCGGGGTGGTGACCGATCCGAATATGGAAGATGTCGTGAAGGTGACCGTCATCGCAACCGGTTTCCCGTCGGAGGATGAGCAGATCCACATCGAGGTGGAGCAGCCGGGGGTCGTCGCACCCACGGGTCGGGGCGTCAGAAGCGCGGCTCAGCAGGTGTTAGCTCAGCGTCCGCATGCCGGTCGAGTGGCCAACCGGTCTCCGAATCGTGTTCCGAACCGTGACGCAGGCCGCGACGCCGCACGGCCGCAGCGTCAATCTGGGGTGGGGCGCCCACGCACCTTTCGTAACCCCTTGGAACCGGGCGCCCCGCGCGCACAGGCGGAGCCTCCGCCCGAACACCCACAGCAGCGACCCGCAGGCACCCGCGGTCGCTATGGGACAGCTGTCGTTCACGACGAGGCCGTCCTCGACATTCCAACGTTTTTGCGCCGCAGTAAGGCCTAGCTGAACGGCTTACTGCCCTGTCACGGGCCTGAAAGGGTTGCTCGCCGACCGTGCGGTCAACCCTTTCAGGCCGACGCCCTGTTGCGGTCCAACTCTCCTGTGCTCGCTGTCGCCACACGACAGGCAAGCCCCATCGATCTCGACTCAGCGGGCGCCGGGCTAGGAAGCCGCCGCCCTGTCCACTTAACCGGTGGCAGCCATCGCGGTCGCCATCTCCTTGGCGGCCACCCGGGCGCGCTTTTTCAACTCGACGTCGGTCACCTTTTCGATACGTGAACCGATGCCCCAGCGGTTGCCCTGTGGGTCTTCCACGCTGCCGAAGCGATCACCCCAGAACATGTCGTCTGCGGGCATGACCACCTTGGCGCCTGCTTTGACCGCCTTGGCCATCGTCTTGTCCACATCTTCCACATAGAGGAAGAGGCTTGCTGGGCGCGCCGGCTCCATGACCGCATCGCTCAGCATCACGATCGAGTTGCCAATCTCGATCTCCGCGTGCATGAGCTTGCCCTTCGGTCCGCCGATCTTGCCCTTCAGTTTGGCGCCGAAGGCCTTGCGA
The DNA here is from genome assembly GCA_028817905.1 of Myxococcales bacterium. Taxonomy (GTDB): domain Bacteria; phylum Myxococcota_A; class Polyangia; order Polyangiales; family JAFGIB01; genus JAPPOR01. The sequence continues at coordinate 14,913 of JAPPOR010000689.1, read as the reverse complement.
CAGAACGCGATGGTCGCCTTGGCATCGGCCTGATTGAGCGTTGGAGTTACGGTTCGGTACCCCTTTGGAATGGGATTCAGTTTGCGTTTGGTTGCCCTTCCATTTGTTTTTCTGGCCGCCCGACCTTCGTTCGACTTGGCGGCGGCACCGTTTCGCTTCCTGGTAGCCATGGGACCCTCCTATCGGGAGCCAACACTATCCGCGCGTCGCGCCGTTGTTTCAAGCCGCTACAAGTAGAAAACCGAGGCTGCGTCCGCATCGGTCGGTCTTCTCGCTTTCGGTGGTGGCGAGTGCATGCGCCTCCCGCGACGTGTGCGGTACGGAGTCAGCGGCGTGTTGCCATGCGCGGTCATCGATGGCGTCACCCTCCGCACAGGGTCAGCTGCCTGATGATCCGACCGAGTTCGGCTGCGTACTAGCTACGGGCTGTACCCGGACGGTGATAAAGGCGACGATTCGTACGAACGGGTCCTATCGTTCTTCGCTGCGTACCTTCCCCGCCCGTGAGCCTATCGCGCACACCGCGGCAGCGGTCGAGCTCCAACCCGAGTGTCCGCACGCTTGTAGCCCTTACGTCATTCAGGTGTCGGGATGCGCAGCCATCGAGCGGAGGCGTCTGCCACCGCACGCTCCAGGAGGGGCCTGATCCGCGCTAGATTCCCAATTCTTCACGTCGGGCCTCGAGCCAGGCGATGTAGTACTCGGGGTCCCGCTGGGATTCGATCCGCCCAGCTTCGGCTTCCGCCGATAGGCGCTTGCGAAGGTCGCCGATGAGCTTCGACGGCGGCAGTTGGAAGTGCTCGATGATGGCGGTACCGAGGCCCTTGGGTAGCGGTTCAACCCGCGCGTCCTGCTTCTTTAGAGCGGCGACGCGCGTGGACAGTTCGCTGATCTGACGCAGTCCGCGCTTGCGCTTTTCCGGCCGTTTGGTCGTGATGTCCGCTCGGCTGAGATCCAGCAGATCGGTCAACCCGTCGCCCATCTCACGCGCGAACCGCCGCACGGCGGAGTCGGTCCAGCCGGCGTCGTACTGGCTCGCACGTAGGTGGTAGAGAATCAGGAAGTGCACCCGGTCGTAGAGCGCACCCGAGAAGCCCAGGCGCTTGGCCACGCGCTTGCGGAACATTGCCGCGCCCACCTCGCTGTGCCCAAAGAAGTGTACGTGGCCGCGCTCATCGATGCGTCGCGTCTTGATCTTGCCGATATCGTGCAGCAGGGCGCCCCAGCGGACTTCGAGACGGGGGACGGACTGCCAAACCACCTGCTTGGTGTGCTTCCAGACGTCCTTGTGGCGCCACTCTCCGTCGCTGAAACCGACCATTGCCTCGATTTCTGGCAGCCAGGCGCTCAGCGCACCTGTCTGGAGTAGGGCATCCAGTCCAGCCTGAGTGTGACGTCCCAGCAACAGGGCGTCGAGTTGCTCCCGGACCTCGGCCACTGGCAGTGCCGAAAGGGCCGCGACCGTGGGGGCAACGGGCGGTTCCGACAGTTGTTCCGGGCCTTCCTGGGCGACTCGTCGCGCCCAGATGAGCGCGGCGCGCGCGTGTTCGCGAGCCTGTGCGCCTGCGGACGTTGGCTCGGCGTTCTCGCTCGATTGCGGGCTGGTGTCGGGCGTGGCGTTTTCCAGCATCATCATCTCCGGGGGGCGCGTTTTATAATGTGCATTGTGCGCCGGCGCAATTCCCTACGCCACCTGTGTGCTAGCCCGGATATCTCACCAACTCGCGCGCCCTCGCACAACCGCTCGAGCCCACAGCGCTTTCGCCTCGGTCGAAAACACGGCGAGTATTCCCTTCTCTCACCGAAACCCCTGTGAACTCGATCGCTTGCACGATCGACACACGTGTTGCTGAGATATCCGGGCTAGGGCAACGAAAGTCCCGTGGAGTCGAAGGGCTAGCGAGGCGGCGTCCTTTGTCATAAGTGATCCGGGCTGGGGCGCGCCCGCCCGCGCCCAGGGCCGCCTGGCTGCCGAAATTCGCACGATTCGAGCTACACTCTCCTCGGTGGCGGCTTCAAGCTCGGCTCCCTCCGCGCGTATCTGGCTCCTGCCCCTGTCGGTCCTGACGGGGGTCTGCGTGACGGTCTTCGTGCTGACCTACATGGTGGATGCGAGTCGTACCGACGACCCGGCTCGGGTCCTGTCGCTCATTTTCCACCCCAACCCGGAAGCCGCCGCGAGCACCTTGGCAAATGCCGGCGAAATCGTCGCAGCGGTTCTCGCAATCGCGCTGACCGTAGTGGCGATTATCGTTGAGCTGGCCAGCAATCGCTACACCCATCGCGTGACCGAATTGTTTGTCAGCGAGCCGGTGAATTTTCTCGTGATGGGTCTGTTCGTGGTGACCGCGTTGCAGGGGGTCTGGGTGAACATGACGTTCGACAACCCGGGCGCCGTCGGTGGCTTCGTCCCCTATATGGGCATCGGCGTGAGCATGGCCCTGCTGACCGCCTGCCTCCTGGTGCTGCTGCCCTATTTCAACTTCGTGTTTGCCTACTTGAATCCGATCCAGATCGTGCATCGCATTCGGGCACACACCCTTGCTGCGATCGTGGACCAGAAGGACCCGGGCGCGGCGCAGCGCGAGGCGATTCGCGGTGTGGAGCAACTCGCCGATGTCGCCCTCAACGCTATGGAACATCGCGACAAGGGGGTCTCGATGGCGAGCATCAACGCCCTGTGTAGTTTGGTGCGCGACTACCAGCGGGCCCGGGAGGAGCTGCCGGAGGCGTGGTTCGAGATCGGCGAAGACTTGGCGGCGAACCCGGACTTCGTCTCGATGGACCCCATGACCCTCTCGAAGCTCACCTCTGAGCAGGTTTGGTTCGAAATGAAGGTGTTGCGACAGTATCAAATGGTCTACAGCGAGGCGCTGCATCGGATTCGCGACATGAATTACGTAATCGCGATCAACACGCGCAAGCTTGCCGAGGCGGCGGCCGCCGCCAACAACCGACCGCTGCTGCATGTCCTAATCAAGTTCTTCAATACCTACCTGCGCGCTGCCATCAACGCCAAGGACGTCCGCACTGCCTACAACGTCTTCAACCAGTATCGGCGCCTGGCCGAGTCGCTGCTGGACCTCAACGACGGCTTCTATGCCGGTGAGATCGCACGGTATTTCAAACACTACGGGCTGATCTCCTTTAATGCGCGACTGCCGTTTATCCTCGAAACCGTGGCCTACGACATGTGCGGCCTCTGCGAGCTTGCGGCAGACCGGGGCGCACCGGTATTGGACGAGCTGCTGCGTATCTTCCTACGAGTCGACAAGGAAAGCGAGGGGGAGGTCCAGGAGGCGAGCCTGCGCGGTGTGCGCAAAGCGCAGGTGAAGCTGGCCACCCAGTTCCTGTTCACAGGTGACGAGCGTCGTGCCCGTCGGATCTATGACGACATGGTCGACGAGGACCCCTCGCGCCTTGCCTCCATTCGAGACGAGCTGCATGCGGTACGCTCGGCGGAGTACTGGGAAATCACCGACCGTGGCGCAAACTTCGATTACCTACCGCCCGAGCGCAAGGCTTGCTTGGACGTCTTCTTCGGCTGGTTTCCGGAACTGCCCCCCGACCGCGCGAGCTTCGTCAGCCAGTTGCCGGAAGCCCCCGGCACCCCAGGGGCCGAATAGCTACCGAAAGTGCCTGAGGTCGGGCCACATGTCGGCCACCGGACGGCGCGGTCGCCTCGCGATCCTGATCGGAACCGCCTGCCGCCAACCCGTGCAGCCATCGCAGACGCTGGTCGCAACGTGTTCCACCTGTTCGAACAGTCGATCGATGCCCGCACGGGTCCCGCCGACGAGCACAAACACCTCGGTGGTCTCCGCCGGCGGGCCCCACAAGTGGTAGGTGTTGTGGGTCGCATGGACGGGTGGCAAGTGGCCGGTGTCGTAGCCTGGATAGGTCAGGGCCCCCGCGAGACCGTAGCTGGTCGTTACGATCGCACTTGTGCTGCGCTGTTGCGGCGGTAGCTGTTCGACCACTTCCCGAACGCGTGCGACGTATTCTGGCCAGCCCATTCGGTCGGCGAACCATTGGGGGGCGATGGCGGGTTTCTTGTTCTCGATCTGTGGGGCCCCCAGGGCGCGCGCGTAGTGACCGGCGGTTGCGATTGGCAATAGGGGAATCGATAGGGGCGCCATCGCGATCGCGCCCACTGTGACCAGCACCGGTAGCGCTTGTCGCAACCTCCGACGTGTGAGCACGGCCTCCATGTGCACCGCGCCCGCAGCGAACAGCAATACAAAGCAAGGAGCAATCCGATCCGGGCGGCTCTTGCCGCCGATCATCAGCAACAGGAGCAGCACCGGGTAGATCCATCCGAGATGGCGCAAGCGCCGCCCCCCGGGAGCCCACAATAGGTAGTAAAGGCCCGCGATCCAAACCGGGAGCGTGACCGGGTTCGCCGACGTGACTTGGGCTGCCAGGACCGCAAACGGTGGTGTGGGGTGGTTCTTGAACCTGTCGGCGTTGCGGTAGAACTCTACGCTGGGCCAATCGTGATCGACCTGCCACATGAGATTGGGCGACAGCAGCAGCCCCGCGATCGCCACTCCGGCCCATAGCCACGGACTTCGCAGGTGGTGCCGGGCGCGGGTCAAGAGCATACCGACCAACAGGCTCGCGGCCAGCAATACGAAGGTGTGCTTGTTGAGCAGCGCGATTCCGGCGAGGGCGCCGAACGCCAGCCACAGGCGTGACCGGCCATGCTGCTCGATCTCTATGAGCAGCGAGAATGCGAGCGCCCACCACACGACCCGAAGGCTGTTCATCGAGAAGAAGCCAGAGATCACGAGAAAGACTGGGGCGGCTGCGGCGCACAGGCTGGCGAGTATCTGGGCATATCGCCCGCCTCCGAGTTGACCGGCCAGGCGACCTGAGAGCAGGACGATGAACCCCGCAGCGACCGCTGGTGGCAGGCGTAGCGAAAGAAGTGAGTCTCCCAAGATCTCGCGGCTCGCACGCAGGATGGACGGCGCGAGGGGCGGATGGTCTACGTAGCCCCACGCCAGTCGCTCGGAGCACGCTACATAGTAGAACTCGTCCACGAAGATCCCGTAGCCGCCGGTCATCACCGGTGACAGGACAGCCGTGGTGACCAGTGTCGCGATGGCATATACCGCTGGGCTGACGTTCATGGTGTTTCCTGAGCTGCGGCCACCCTACCGCGCTGCGGACTAGCCCGGATCATTCATGACTTCGACGTCGGATCGCGCGGGGATCGGCCTCACAGGGCTTTCGACGATCGACGGGAATACTGCCCGCATCTTCTAGGGCAGCGAAAAGCTCTGTGGAGTCGAAGGACAAGCGAGGCGGGGTCGAGGTCATGAATGGTCATGAATGATCCGGGCCAGGAGGACACGCCCCTCAGGACAGCCGTACGACACCCGCGCTGGCATCCAGTTCCACCTCCCGACCAAACGGGAGCTCTAGGTTGTCGTCTACGTGTCCGGCGGGCACGCCCGACACCACCGGAACGCCGAAGGCGCTCAGCCGTTCATAGATCACCGCCTCGAGCGCGACGCCGTCAGGGCCAGCGCCACAGTCGGTGAACTGGCCAACAGCAACGCCCGCGAGGTTGCGCAATGTGCCGGCGTCGCGCAGCGAGGTCAGCATCCGGTCGACACGATAAGGTCGCTCGTTCGTATCCTCCAGAAATAGGATGTGACCATCTAGCCGCGGCATGTGCGGGGTCCCCAAGAGGGCGCACAGGACGGCCAGATTGCCACCCGCTAGACGACCTCGGGCGACCCCCGGCACGATGGTCTTGAGCTGTATGATTTCGGGGTCGAACCGTCCCTGCAGCGCGGCTAGCCAGCGTGCCTGTAGAGGTGACGCTAGGGAGGCGATTCGCGCCGCCATCGAGGCGTGCAGACTGCCCACGCCTGCTCGTCGCCAGAGGGCGTGCAAGGCCGTGATGTCGCTGAAGCCAACCAGCAGCTTTGCATCCGTGGCAAGCGCTGCCAGCGCGGGCTCGGCAATCGCCGCCAGCAGCCGCGTGCTGCCATAGCCGCCCCGGGCCGCCACAATGGCGCGTACGTCAGGATCTTCGAGAGCATCGAGCAACTCCTGTCGTCGGCGGTCGTCCTGACCCGCGAGAAAGCCATCGCGGGTTGTGATGTCCGGGCGCATGCGGACGCGGAAGTGCCGCTCGAGCAGCTCGCGGCCCCGCTCGAGTCCGGCCATATCGAAGGGCCCTGAGGGGGCCACGATAGCCACAGTGTCTCCAGGCTGCAGGGCCGGCCAGACCGGGTCTAGCGCCATGGGCCGCCCGTCACCGCGGGCGGGTCGATGTAGTCGACCAGCTCGCCGCGAAACGTTCTCAGGGTCGTATGGCAGCCATCTTCGTCAGCTACGTATTGGGGGCCTACGGGCACTTTGCCGCGGCCACCGGGGGTGTCGACGATCAGTTTCGGCAACGCGATGCCGCTCACCCGGCCTTGGAGGCGTTCCATGATGGCGATGCCGGTCGACAGGGGCGTGCGTAGGTGTCCAGTGCCTGTGACAGGATCGGCCTGCAACAGATAGTAGGGCCGCACGCGGGTCGCCACGAGCCCGCGGAACAGCCGCTCGAGCGTGCTGGGGTCGTCGTTGATCCCGCGGAGCAGGACCGTTTGGTTCATGACGGGAATTCCATGGTCGCAGAGCATTGCGCAGGCCTGCTTGGCCTGCGTCGTGAGCTCCTTGGGATGGTTAAAGTGCGTCATCAGCCAGGTGGAGGGATGCTGGCGCAACGTTCGACACAGGGAGGCCGTAACCCGCTGCGGCAACGTGACAGGTGTGCGTGACGCGACCCGTATGTTGGTGACGTGTTCGATCGTGGCGAGCTCGGCGAGCAGGTCGCCGATCCGTTGGTCGCTCATGAACAATGGATCACCGCCGGAGACGATCACCTCCTGGACCCCCGGTGTCGCGCGAATATAGTCGAAGGCAGCAGACAAGTGTGCACGTGAGCGCGCGCCTCCCCCGGCCCCGACCATACGCGAGCGCGTGCAAAAGCGGCAGTACACGCTGCAGCGATCGGTCGCAAGCAGCAGCACGCGATCCGGATAGCGCTGAACCAAGTGGGGCGCGACCTCGTGTTGCTCTTCTCCGAGGGGATCGCGCAGGTCCCCCTGGACGACCACTTCTTCCCGGACGTTCGGCACGCACTGGCGGCGAATCGGGCAGGTCGGATCCTTGCGCGCGCACAGGGACAGATAGTAGGGCGTGATCGAGAGTGGAAAGCCGCCCGCGAGGGCGCGCACGACGCCCGCGCGCTCGCTGTCGGTCAGGTCGAGCGCGGTCTCCAACGCAGCCAGGTCGGTGACCGCATTGCGGGCTTGCCACCGCCAGTCGTCGCTCTGTGTCAGGGAATACTTCGCCTTCATGGCTCGGCGAGCATAGCCAATTGGGGCGACGTCAGGTATGGGTCAACAACACCCAATCCCAAGGTCGGTGCTGGCCTGGGTTCGTCGGGGGCCGCCTCGCCGAACGATCGCTGATCACATGGCTGACCCCTCTGGAATCTGCCGCTCTTGGTACTGTGCCGATGCCGGCTCGGCGCGCGAGCAGGGGATGCGCGAGCAGGGGAGGCGCGAGCAGGAGAAGGGCAGGGGAAGGGCGCGGGGCTCGGAGCCAGGGTTCGCCTCGCGTGCTGGGTGACTCCCTTGCACCACCCGGTCATCCCAAAATATCTGCAGCGCTACGCCGAGCCGGAGGCTCAGGCCGTGTCGCTCAAGCGGGCCGTCGGCATGCGCCATGTTCTTTGCGTTCCGGTCTACGACGAATCCCCCGATGACCTGGTCTTGCTCGACGACCTACCAAGGAATGGTCAGGTATTGTGCATCCTGCTCGTCAACGAGCGGTCCGACTCACCGGCACCGGTTGCGGATCGGAACCGAGCGCTCGTGCGTTCCCTCGTCGATCGCTACGGCGCGGGTCGCACGGCTGGCTACGGAGCTACCGAGCACGAGACGCCCTTCGGGGGCCTGCTACTCATGCGGCGAACTGCGGACACGACGCCCCTGCCGGCCAAGCAAGGCGTGGGGCTCGCACGCAAGATCGCTGCAGATACGGCTTTGTCGTTGCATCATCGCGGCCTGTTGCAGGCCGCCATGATGCACAACACGGATGCGGACGCGAGCCTTCCGTGCGACTACTTTGCTCGCGTGTCCCCGGTCCCCGTGGCGTCGCGATGCGCTCCTGCCAGGGAGAGGCGGCCCGTCTTCTCCGCAGTGTTTCCATTTGTGCATGTCGGCGAGCCCGGTCCGTTGCACGACGCGGGGCAGTTCTATGAGTGCTCGCTGAGGTACTACGTCGTGGGGCTGCAGCGGGCCGGTTCCCCCTACGCGATGCACACGGTTGGCAGCACGGTCGCGGTGTCGATGGCAGCCTATGCCATCGTACGGGGATTTCCTCGACGCCACGGTGCCGAGGATTTCTACCTGCTCAATAAGCTGGCCAAGGTGGGGCCCGTGAGGCGCTTGGGGGGCGCACCGATTGCTTTGCGCGATCGGGCTTCCGACCGCGTTCCATTCGGCACCGGGCCCGCCGTCGCCCGGCTTCTGGCAGGTCAGCCCAGGCGCCTATACGATCCACGGACCTTTGCGTGCTTGGGCGCGTTTCTCGACGGGCTTGCGAGGCTCTGCCGGGGCTCGACGGGGGGCTCGACGGGGGGCTCGACAGGCCCTGCGGATAGGGCGGTCCTGACGTCGGCGCTTTGCCCGCAGCTGCCATCCGTTATAGGGGAGCGGCTGGTCGCCACGAGTGGCATCGAGGGGGCGCTGCGGTCAGCCTTCCAACGTGGTCCGCATCCGGGGGCGCGCCTGGCCCATTTGCACACCTATTTCGACGGGTTTCGGACGCTGAAGTGGATTCACACGTTGCGCGACGCAGGCCTGCCGGAAGTGTCCGCTGGCGAAGCGGTCGCGGGCCTCGCGGGTGTCCCCGCCGGTTCGGTGGAAGCGGAGGTCGCGGCCCTGCAACGACTCGAAGCGACCGAGTGCCGGGGCGATGTCGGTGTGGCCGACGCCATCCCGTCTAGCCCGGAATAATCCAGGCTAGACGGGCTGCGGGATGGCGCATCGGGGCCGTCTCAGGTATGCGTTATGCCCCGCGGCTCTGCGGGGACGCATGATCAAGTACATCGGTTCCAAGCGGAAGCTCGTCCCGCACATCGTGAAGCTGTTTGACCGGTTGCCGGGTGTTCACACGGTACTTGACCTCTTCAGCGGTACGTCGCGCGTCGGTCATGCGCTCAAGGAGCGCGGGTACCTTGTCACGGCCAATGACCACAACCGCTACGCGTTTCACCTAGCGCGCTGCTACGTCCAGGCGGATCGCGAGCGTTGGCAGCCCCAGGTGGACGCCCTGGTGGCGGAGTTCAATCGATTGCCGGGGCGGCCGGGGTACTTCACCGAGACCTTTTGCCAGGCCTCGCGCTACTTTCAACCTCACAACGGTGCCCGGGTCGATGCGATCCGCGAAGCCATCGCGGGTCGCGGACTCGAACCCGAGCTCGAGTCGATTCTCCTGACCTCGCTAATGGAGGCCGCCGACCGTGTCGACTCCACCGTTGGGGTTCAGATGGCCTATCTGAAGCAATGGGCGCCGAGGGCGTTCAACGACCTGCAGCTGCGGTCACCGGAGCTGTTGCCGGGAGCCGGCATGGCATTGCAGCACGATGCGCTTGCGTGTGCCGACCTCGGGCGTTTCGACGCCGTGTACATCGACCCTCCCTACAATCAGCACAAGTACCGGAACAACTACCATGTTTGGGAGTCGCTGGTGTGCTGGGACAAGCCCGAGGTGTACGGAGTAGCCTGCAAGCGGGTGGACTGTCGCGACTACGAGAGTCCCTTCAATTCAAAGCGCCAGATCGGCGAGGCTCTTGCCAAGGTTCTGTCCGCTGTCGATGCCCGCTACCTGGTCGTGTCCTTTAGCAACGAAGGCTACCTCCACGAGGAGGACCTGCGGTCCATGTTGGCTCACCGGGGCTCGTTGTCCGTGCTCAGCGTCGACCACCCGCGCTACGTGGGCGCGCAGATCGGCATCTACAACCCCAGTGGCGTCAAGACAGGGACGGTCAGCCACCTGCGCAACCGCGAGTTGCTCTTCGTGCTGGACCGAGAACGGACGGTCGATCAGCTTTCGCTACGCTTCTGATCGATATCGCGATGCTTGGCTGTAGCGTCTCGGCCTGCCCGGAACATCCACGACTTCGGCGTCGGATCGCCCAGGGATTCAGCTTCACAGGGCATTCGACGCCCGACGGGAATGCTGCTTCCTAGAGCGGGCGAAGGTCCTATGGAGTCGACGGGCAAGCGACGCTGCGTTCGAAGTCATGAATGATTTCGACTAGCGATCGAAACCGCACGCTGGGCGTCACCATTGCCGGACCTGGGGGCCCTCATCGGGCACGCGCTCTGTGCTGTGCCCAAACACGGATCTGTCCAAGCGTATAGCTACGCGACAGATCGCGTGCCAGCCCTGCGCTGCCCCCTAGATCTCGTGCACTGGATCATCCGCATCACAGCACGTGACGTTGCATGTGTGGCGTTGACGTGACAATATATCTACAGTAATCTGTAGTTGCTGTACGACGCTGTAGCGACTGTGATCACTTGTGATCCCCGGAGGTCGACATGGAATGGACCGAAATGATGGCCAAGCGTGATCGGGTTCAAGCGTTGTTGCGTCCCCATCTGGGCAGGGACCGGGCGCGCGAGCGTGCGAACGATATCGTTCAAGCGTTCGTGTTCAGCGACGGCGATCCAGCCGCTCTCGCCCGAAGGATGCTGGCGCGCGATCTTGAACCGAGGGCGGCAGAGGTGGTGGCATTTCAGCTCGGCAGGACTTGGCAGTTGCCCCTGCAGGACCCGGCCTTGCCGAGTCGACCGGTCCTCGTGACCGCCTCACACGGGCGGCCGGGGGATCATGACGAAGACCCGGAGCCGCATGCGCCGGGCATCGCCCGCCGGCGTCGCCGGGAAACCGTCATCATCGGCCTCTGGCACTAGCGGCTAAGCGGCACCGCCCGCGAGGCGCTTCGCGCACACAGGGCGCTTCGGCTCCCCGGCAGTCCCCGCCGCGGTAAGTGCTTGGCTTCGCAGCGATTTCGCTGAAGGAGGGCACGCCAGACCGCATTCTCGATGGAAGCGGAACCGCCGCGGAGTCGAGCGCCTGCGCGAGGGCGTGCGCGTTGGCGAATGATCCGGGCTGGCGGGCTCTTGCTGCGCGGGGGCGCTGGACCAACAATCCCATCGAGATGATGGAGTCGATCCCCGAGCGTTCCTCCATGGAGCCGTCACTGGGTTCCTGGTTCACGTCCGAGCGCCTTGGTTGGCTGATTCGGCTTCGGTGGGTTGCCCTGTGGGGCATTCTGATCGCGGATATCCTCGCGATCGCAGGTGCCTTTCGCGGCGTCAGTGTGGGGGTGCTTACAGTCACGTTGGTCGCTGGGGCCATCTACAACAAGCTGCTCAGCGATGCGACGCGACGGGGAACCGCGCAGGTTGGGGAGCGCGCCGCGATGGCCCAGGCCCTGGCGGATTTCCTCATACTGACGGTCGTGCTTTGGGCCGCCGGCGGGGTGGAGAACCCCTTCATTGGCTACTATGCCTTTCACGTCGCACTCGCGGGCATCTTGGGTGGACCTCGTGCAACCATGCAGGCTGCGGTTCTGGCCGTTTCTTGTGTGGGTTGGCTCGCAGTTGTGCACCAGATGCCGATGCTGCAGCTCGGGCAGTGGCAGCCCGCGGGACCATTCGCTGCCTTGGCCGAGGCGGTGGCCATGGTTTCGACGTTCTTCGCCATGGCCTATCTCGTGAGCCACGCCGCCTCCGAGCTGCGCGACCGGGAACGGGCGCTCCAGGAAGCCCGGGATCGGGCGGAGTTGGAGTACGAGTTGCTCAGCGCTACGCTCAACGAACTCGATGCGGGCCTCGAGGTGCTGGATTCCGATCGTGATGTCGTGTGGCGGAATCGTCTCGCGCGCGAGCTGGTTCCACAGGCAGACGACGCTTGGGGCTGTCCAGGAGGCAACGGCGGATGCGACCGTGAACCGACGGAGACCTGTCCGCTTTCCCTTTCGCTGGACCAAGGTCGCTCCGGGCGCTGCCGGTTTGCTGTGACGCGTGGCGGGATCGAGCGACTCTACGAACTTCACTCATTTCCCCTGTCCTCTGCAGAGGGCAAGCCACGCGTCATGAATCTCTACCTCGATCGCACGGCCGCCACCCTGGCGGAACGGCAACTCGTGATGGCCGAGCGGCTTGCGAGTCTGGGGCGGGTGGTCCAAGGGGTAGCGCACGAACTCAACACACCCCTGGCCACGATCCGGACCCTGTCGACGGACATGGTTGAGGCGCTCGCGGGGTTCGCGGCACTGACGGATGGGCAGCGTGAGACGCTGCTGACCGATCTGCACGAGTCGGCCGGTCTGATACGGGAGGAAACGGGTCGACTTGGGCGCATCACGCACGCACTGCTGGCGGGTGGGGACCTGGTGCGGGCGCGCATCCGGGGACAGGTGGCGCTACCTGCGCTGGTGGAGCGTGCGGTCGCGCTCGTATTCGTGGCTAGGCGCGACCGCGAGTTGGTGCGGGTGGACCCTTCTGTGAGCCGGGCCGACGTGCGTGCCGACCCGGACCGACTGGTCCAGGTGCTGGTCAACCTGCTGTCGAACGCCCATGATGCGGTCCGGGAACAGGGGTCTGGAAGCGTGTCGATTTCGGCGCGAGCGCGGGGGGTCGAGCGCGTGCAGATCCGAGTGGAAGACAATGGTGCCGGCATCGACGAGGGCGTGCACACCAGGCTGTTTGAGCCGTTCGCTACGACCAAGCCGCCGGGGAAGGGCACGGGCCTCGGATTATACACTTCGTATATGCTGGTGCGGGCGATGCGGGGCCAACTCGAGCTTGATCGGCGTGCTGAAGGTGGCACCTGCGCTACGATCGAGCTCCCCGGTCATATGATAGAAGCAGTGTCGGTTGCTGAGGCCACAACATGAAGGCACGGGTACTGATCATCGATGATGATGCAGCCTTTCGCTTTGCGATGGCCAAGGCGCTTTCGCGACGCGGATACGAGGTGCTGCAGGCGGACGGTGGGGCGGCAGCCATTCCTTTGCTCAACGCCCCTTCACCTCCCGAGGCGGCGCTTCTTGACCTGCGCATGGGGGCGATCGACGGCCTCGAGGTGCTGCGGCGTACCGGTCGCTCGCCCACGCGGATCATCGTGTTGACCGGGCACGGGAGCGTCGAAGCCGCGGTCGACGCGATGAAGCTTGGCGCCCTATCGTTTCTTGAGAAGCCCGTCGACGCTGGCGTTCTTGAGCCGCTGCTGAGGCAGGCCGTGGCTGAACACAACGAGGCGGCCAGCGGTCGTGGAGGCGCCAGCATCGAGGCGCCTCCGCTGATTGGTGATAGCGCTGCGATGGCCGAGGTCCGGCGCTTTGTGGAGCGGGCCAGTCCGAGCGACGAAACCGTTGCGGTGTACGGGGAGACTGGTACCGGCAAGGAGGTCGTGGCGCGTCATCTGCATCTGCATAGCGGGCGGCGCGACAGGCCGTTCGTAGCGCTCAACGCGGCGACGGTCCAACGGGAGCTGTTTGACAGCGAGCTCTTTGGCCATCGCAAGGGTGCCTTCACTGGCGCCTTGAGCCATCACCGTGGCATGTTCGGCGAGGCCAATGGCGGCAGCCTATTCATCGACGAGGTTGCGGAACTGCCCGCTGAGGTCCAGGCCAAGCTGCTTCGCGCGCTCGAGACGGGCCGGGTGCGCCCAGTTGGCGCCAGCGCCGAGGTGGACGTCGACGTGCGGATCATCGCGGCCACCAACCGTGACCTGTGGAGTGAGGTGCAGGCGGGTCAGTTTCGCGAGGACCTCTACTTTCGTTTGCAGGTGCTTCCGGTGGTGTTGGCTCCCTTACGCGAACGCCCAGAGGACTTGGGTCCGCTGACCGCGCACTTGCTCGCGCGCATTGACGCGGGCCATCTGCGCATTTCCGAGGACGCCCGAGAAGCGATGCGCCACTATGAGTGGCCTGGGAACGTGCGCGAACTCCTCAATGTCCTCAGACGTGCGGCACTCTTTGCGGAGAGCGACCTCATCGATGCCGAGTTGATGCGCCGCATGCTCGCGGCCAGTGTCTTCAGTCACAGCAGTCGCTTCCATGCGTCCGGGCCGTCGCTCGGGGGCGCTGGTGTGGGTTCTGCTTCTGCGGCGGGGGGGGCCTCTGGGGATCGCTCCTCCAGTACCAGCCTGGCGGAGGTCGAACGTGCTCATATAGAAGCCGTCTTGAACGAGATGGGTGGCAACGTCACGCGTGCCGCCGCCGCGCTGGGGATCGATCGGCGGACCCTGCAACGCAAGCTGCGCGGATTTGGCTAGCTAGCCAAGGCCGTTTCGTCTTGCACGTGCTTTGCGATCGCCCACGCGTCCAGATCGGTACTCGCATTCCAGAACAGATGCCACCGTTCGCGTACGGACTCTTTGCTATCAGGGGCGAAGGGGACGGCTGTGCATTCGGGGCGATCCCCCTTCGCGCCCCCGTGCCGGGCGCATCGGGGTACGGCGCCATCGCAGCTCCAGCACGCGGCGATCAGGAGCATGATCGCGCAGCGCGCTGTCCTCGGCCGCAGCAGCCGTCGTGTGCGCATAGGTTCCCCCGTGTTGCAGGGCCACGTCGCCCGCATGCAGCCACGGGCGGCTACAAGGCTTATCGGTCACGCGCGCGCGAAACTTGAGCGCTGTGATCTTGCTAGAAATGCGCAAGCTGATGGAGCAGCGCGCACCCTGTCTGCGTGGGTGGGCGCTGCTCGTGGGGACCTACCAGCGACCGCCGCGGTCTCCTCCCCGATCGCCGCCGCGACCTCGGCCGCGACCGCCTCCCCCGCCGCGTCCGCCGCGTCCGCCGCCGCCGCCGCCGCCGCC